>JASHOS010000297.1 GCA_030040995.1 Terriglobia bacterium
GGGTCGACGGCGATATAGCCGCTTTCGCCTCCGCCTACCGCGTACCAGTCCTCCCGCCCAATCGCGCCATGCGTGGTACGGCTGGCGATGGCGACCGTCGTGTTGTCCTGCTGCGCTCCATAGACGTAGTAAAAGAAACGGTTGTCCGTGGTAACGCGATAGAACTGCGCGGTCGGCTGATTGTCTTCGGTGCTCCAGGTGTTGCCTCCATCAACGCTGATGGTTGCGCCACCGTCGTTCCCTTCGATGATTCGTTTTGGATGCGCCGGGTCGATCCACAAGTCGTGGCAGTCGCCATGCGGCTCGCCAATCGGCTGGAAGGTTTTTCCTCCGTCGGTCGAGCGGTACGTTCCCGTATTCAGCTCGTAAATCGTGTCTGCATTCTGCGGGTCTGCAAAAATATGCGTAAAGTAGAACGCGCGCTGAAGGAAACGGCGGTCGCCATTCACAAACTTCCACGTGCCGCCGGCGTCGTTTGAAACGTAGAGCCCTCCCTGTTGAGCCTCAATCTGGGCATAAATGCGGTCGGGATTGGCTGCGGAGACGGCAATCCCGATCCGCCCCAGGATTCCTTCCGGCAGCCCACTTCCGGTGAGATGCGTCCAGGTAAGGCCCTCATCGACCGATTTGTAAAGGCCGCTGCCCAGCCCGCCGTCCACAAGGCTGTACGGCGTGCGCTGCACTTGCCATAGGGCCGCATAGACGATGCGGGGATTGGTGGGGTCAAGGATCAGATCGGCGGCGCCGGTCTTGTCGTCCTTGTAAAGCACCTTCGTCCACGTCTTTCCCCCGTCCGCCGAGCGGAACACGCCACGCTCCGCGTTCGGTCCATAGACGTGACCGAGCGCCGCGACCAGCACCATATTCGGATCGTGGGGATCTACGGCGATTGCCGCGATGTGCCGTGTGTCTTTGAGGCCGATATTCGTCCACGTCTTCCCGGCATCCGTCGATTTATACATGCCGTCGCCATACGAAATATCGTTGCGAGGACACGACTCGCCCGTACCCACGTAAATGACGTTTGGGTCGGAGGGCGCAACGGCAATCGCTCCGATCGAGGCGATCGGCTCCTTATCGAAAATCGGTTTCCATCTCAGCCCTCCATCCGTCGTCTTCCACACGCCGCCGGCAACCGCACCAAAATAGTATGTGGAGTTATCCTGGCGAAGGCCGGTTACCGCCAGCACGCGGCCTCCGCGGAACGGGCCGATCAGGCGATATTTCAGCCCGCTAAACAGGCTGGCGTTGTATTGCTGCCCCGAAGCCCTCGCCCCGGCCAGGATCCCCGCTAGAATCAGTGCCGTTGCCACGGCCGAGTGACGCCGCTGTTTCATCGAAAATCCACCTCCATGCCCAGAATTGAGAGCCTTATCTTATCGTGTGGGAAGCGGAAATGGGAAGGAGGTTTTCTGCGGAAAGCGGAAGAAGGCGCCGACGCCCGCGGTGTTAACTATCATTCTGAACGAACACACCGCCTCGGCGCCGCTGAAGCTCTCGGGGCATTGTAATTTAGCAGCCTTTGAGCGGAAATTGAAAGGAATCGAGTTGCAGGCCAGTTTCAGGCCAGCCCGTTGCCGGCAACTCGGCCCGGCGAAGCGCCGCAGAGTTTCCAAAACAGAGACTCCGCGCTATGGATGCATGCGACTAACCGGCAAGGGCGAGAAGCTCGGGGCTATTCAGTATCTCGTAACCGAGCTGCCTGAGGAACGGAAGCTGAGTATCCGCGAGTCGGGTCGTTGTCGCGATTCCAGCAACGTAGAGCCTGCGTTTCCATATTCCATCCGCAAGCGCCCTGTACTCTGGTCTAAAATCTGGATCGACGTGCGCCCCGCCGTCCTTGTTCGCAGCACCCAGCACCACGTCCTCGCGGGTGATCTTCAAGTACTCCGGGTGGGGCTTCAATTTAGTCTGCCGCACGTATATAACTTGCTTCCACCAAAAGTGTCGACGTAGGAACCGTAGCGGGCCTGGCGGCGGCATTGCCGGCTCAACCGAGGCCTCGCCGGTCGTCGACAACTTCAACAGGCCCATGCCGCAGTAAAAAACAGCACTGGGGCTGACTTCGGGCACAGTGGAGAGGATATTGAAACCCTTGGCGCCCATTCGCGTGAGTAGGGACTTGCTCTTGGGTGTCTCGTGGAAGAGTACGCGAAGGGATGTGGCGATGCGAATCGCCTCACTACAGCTACCTCCATCGTAGAGCGAGCAGGAATTCCTGATGAATTTGATTTGTCTTTGGAATTGCTCCTCGAAATCCATAGCTGCACACTCTTTTCGAGTTCGCGCGTTACCCAGCCCTCCGGAAAAGGCCGCGGGTGGCGCAGACATTGTTTCTTATGCCTGCGTCGCATTGCCGTCGGCCTGGCCAATTCGTCGTGACTGCGGGAACGTCACTCCGTGGTTTTCGCTACCGCGATAGCCTTTGCCACGAGCGACGCGACAAACTTCTCAACGTTAAGCTCGGGCGTGGGTTCGCGGTACAGGCCCTTCGGCCCGCCCTTAGCGTTTGACATCAGGAAGCACGCCGCATCGTACAAACGCTCACGTACGAGCTTCGTCAGCAGGATTCCATAGCGTTTCGCGTACGACGCCGCTTCGAACTCGGGAAAGACCTTGAAGTGGGGTTCGCGCGCTCGCACGGGCGCGAGCGACCCTGGCGCTTCCTCAAGCAACATCAGATAACCGAGCCATGGCCGCGCGGATGGCTTGAACGCTCCCTCGCGGTACGCGGCCCAAATATCGACGGCACTTCCAATCGCCTCCTCAGTGCGGTTGTTGTAATTGTTGCCAAACGAGCCTACCTGGGATTTGAACTCGATGCCCGCGAGCAGCTTGCCGTCAGAGACCACCAGAAGGTCCCATTTCTTCTCCGGCCGGTACCAGCCGAGGAGCTCTATGCATTTCTCGCAGTAGACATGAGCCTTGGGAAGGCCGCTTTCGCAGAGCAGATCACGAACGAGATTAATGAAGCCGTTCATCTGCGCGCCGCCCGTCACCGCCGAGCGAGCGCCCGCATCCTTGCTCCCGGACGCAGCACCCTGCTTCTGCGTCTGCACTTCCCGCGTGCTCCAAAAATACTTGATGGCTGACCTTAGCTGCTTTTGAAGCCGAGAGTCGGGGCTCATTCCTTGTAATCTGTTCGTCGAACCTGGATGGTTGCGGTGCTAAAGAGAGAGGAGGTCTCGTTAGCGATTCGTTTGCACGCAGCTTCAAAATAGTGGTGGTCCACTTCAAAGCCTACGCTGTTGCGCGCCGCCTTGGCGGCGGCAATCGCCGTGGTACCCGAACCTAGGAAGGGGTCGAGCACCGTATCTCTCACGAAACTGAACATCCGAATCAACCGTTCTGCCAGTTCCGCAGGATAAGGCGCGGGGTGATGGCGCGTCGATGCCCCGGTGATGCCCGACCAGATTTGCTGAAACCACTCCTTGTGCTTGTCGGCGGAGATGACGCTGAGCACGCGGGTGGCGAGATCGGGCGTGCGATAGCCGCCCGGCTTACGTTCCATGAGGATGAATTCGATGTCGTTCTTGATGACGGAATTAGGTTCGTAGGGCTTGCCCAAGAAACCTCCGCCGTTCTCAACCTCATACACAGCGTTCGCGATCTTGTGCCAGATTATGGGCGCCAGATTATCGAAACCAAGCCTGCGGCAGCGCTCCTGGATGGAAGCGTGCAGCGGGACGACGGTGTGCCGGCCGTTGTTCTTCCGCCGGGAGAGACACACGTCACCCACCACGCAGATCAGACGGCCCCCAGGAACGAGAGCGCGGAAGCAATGCGTCCAGACCTTGTCGAGCTCGGAGAGGAACTCGTCGTAGTCGCCGATGTGCCCCATCTGCCCTTCAGAGTTGCGGTACTCCTTTAAGGTCCAGTAGGGCGGAGAGGTGAGTACGAGGTGAACGCTCGCCGGCGGCAGTTCGCTCATGCGCCGCGCATCACCGAGGCTGAGGCTGTGGGTTGTCGGAATCTTCTGCACCGCCGCCTCGATCTCTTCCATAAGCCTTGCGTCTCTGGCGATTCGCGGAATGTCCGTCTGAGGATTCTCAAGGGGGAAAACGTCATCGGGTATGTACTCCGTGAGGTTGACCACCGTGCCAGCTTGCGGGCTCTGAACCGCGTGTGCACTACGTACATCGGGAGACAAGCTCATAAGGCAACAGTGCGATTATAACGAATAATCCTCCGCTATATACGACCCTGTTTGCCGTTCTGCCTCAAGTTCCGTCCTATATGGGTAGGTGTGTCGAGGTATTCGGTGCTCCCGGTCCGAGGCGGGCAAGCAATGTTGTTGCGATGTGTTGATGCTACTGGTGTTCAGGCAGCCTGTCGTAGACGAGGATGAATTTCGATGTCCTGATCACCGCGCCTTTGCTCTTGTCTAGACCTATGGGCACAGGGGCTCTTTCAGTCTGGATCTTCGTCGCGGTCGTAAGTGCTTTATGATCCAGGACCGGGAAGGACGTGCCGGCGTGTTTACCTCAACCTCGCCGCGCCGCCTCGATGGCGGCGACGTCGATCTTCTTCATCGTCATCATCGCCTCGAAGGCACGCTTGGCCTCGCCGCCGCCAGCCGCTAATGCATCGGTTAGGGCGCGCGGGGTGATCTGCCAGGAGAGGCCCACCAGTTCATCTGCTGACCT
>JASHOS010000298.1 GCA_030040995.1 Terriglobia bacterium
CTCAGAGCCTGCCCTGAGCAGCGCGAAGGGATGACAGTTCCGAGGGTTTTTCCGCGGCCAAGAATCTGTTGATGCTCCTCATAAAAACTTTTTCCGTAAATTGCCGCGCACTTCTCTTGACGGAAACGGCGGAGGCAAGACAACATAACACATTTACGCTATTCAATCGCAATCAGCCCGGAACGGCGCGGCGGCCGTCAAAATCTCAAACGGAGGCTCCATGAACGCGAAAGAGGTATTAGAGTATGCCGTATCAAATAATGTGAAGATGGTGGATATCCGCTTTACTGACTTACCCGGGATCTGGCATCACGTCTCCTACCCAATACACGAAGTGGATGCGAAGTCCTTCGAAGACGGGTTCGGAATGGACGGGTCCAGCATCCGGGGATGGGCGGCAATCCATGAAAGTGACATGCTTCTTGTCCCAGACCCAACTTGGACCATGCTCGATCCCTTTACCGACACGCCCACACTGGTGATGATCGGCGACATCACTGATCCGATTACCAAGCAGCATTATCAAAAGGACCCGCGCTACATTGCCAAAAAGGCGGAAGCATACCTTGGCTATACGGGGATCGGCGATACCGCCTACTTTGGAGCTGAGGCCGAGTTCTTCATCTTTGATAATGTCCGCTTCGACCAAGCGCAGCAGCACGGTTACTACTATATCGACGCCGAGGAAGGTCGCTGGAATTCCGGCCGCGAAAAGGAGAACCTAGGGTACCGACCACGGTACAAAGAGGGATATTTCCCCGTTCCGCCTACAGATCATTACCAGGATTTACGAAGCGAAATGGTGCTCGCTATGGAGAAGGCCGGAATGGTGATCGAGTGCCATCACCATGAGGTCGCTACGGGCGGGCAATGCGAGATCGACCAGAAGTTCAATCCCATTGTCACGGCGGCTGACTGGATGATGATTTACAAATACATCATCCGCAACGTGGCTTATCAATACGGGAAGACGGTCACTTTCATGCCGAAGCCCGTTTATCAAGATAACGGCTCCGGAATGCACACTCATCAAAGCATTTGGAAGGACAAAAAGCCGATATTTGCCGGGGATAAATACGCTGGCCTCAGCCAGACGGCACTGTGGTACGCGGGCGGACTGCTGAAACATGCGGCCGCAGTCGTGGCCTTCGCCGCCCCAACCACCAACTCTTACAAGAGGCTTGTCCCCGGCTTCGAAGCGCCGGTGAACTTGGCTTATTCGCGGCGTAACCGCAGCGCCGCCATCCGTATTCCGATGTATTCGGCGAGTCCCAAGACCAAACGTCTTGAATTCCGCCCGCCTGATCCTTCTTCTAATCCCTATCTCGCCTTTGCTGCCATGCTCATGGCCGGACTAGATGGAATTGAAAATAAGATCGATCCCGGCGAGCCGCTCGACAAAGACATCTACGATCTGGGCCCCGAGGAACTCGCCAAAGTCGCTTCGTTGCCCGGGACGCTCGAGGAATCACTTCGAGCCCTCGAGCGGGACCATGACTTCCTGCTCAAGGGCGATGTCTTCACGGAAGAGCTGGTCGAGACCTGGATCGACTACAAGATGAAGAACGAAGTGCAGGCGATCGGTACCCGGCCGCACCCATACGAGTTCGCGCTTTACTACGATATATAGGGCTGACAGGCTTCAGCGGTCAGCTTTTGTAACGTCGTGCTTTGGCCCCTTAGCGCCGACCTAAAGGTCGGCGCTAAGGGGCCATATCTTCTGCCCATGCCTGACCTCCACACCCGGCTCGCGCCGGGTGCAAAACCGCCGACAGCGAGCCACCATCTCCCCTTGGGCTGAACGTGTCCCCCCCGTGTCCAGCCGGAGATATAGGTAGAGCTGAGCCCTCAGGAGAGGGAAAACCTGGCGCGGCGACCGCGCGCGCCCTCCACCTGATTTTCCGCGCCGCTTCCGCCTTGTTAGCCTACTTGACACTCCGGCAGTGAACTTGCCATGATCAATCCGCTAAGATGCCGCCCGATTTCTCGCCGATCACCTTTGCTGATCCCGCCAAGGCCAGGACCAATCTCTCGTACCTGGTTCAGCGACTGCCCGCAGAGCTTCATTTCCCATTGGCTTCGCTGCTGAGCGCATCCCCGGATCCGGACGGCGCGGTCAATCTGCTGGAGCGATATGCCGGCCGGGCTCCAGCGGAACTGCTGGCAGAAATGGTCCGCTTCCCGACGGCGCTCACTTATTTGACCGCCATTCTCAGCTATAGCAGTTCGCTGGCCGAGGCCTTTCTTTCCCATCCTGAATTGCCACTTCAGTTTGCGCGCGACCGTAACTTCACCAAGCTCAAGTCGCGTGACGACCTGATGCAGGACTACGCCCGTTTTTCGACCGCCAGCCCGGACCCGTGGATTTCCGCGCAACTCGCAAGCTTCAAGCGCCGGATGCTCCTGCGCATCATGCTCAAGGATGTGCTCGGCATCTCCACTCTGGCCGAAACCACTCTTGAGTTGTCGGAGCTGGCTGACGTGATTGCAGCCAACGCGCTCGCCTATTGCGATCAGGAGCTTCGCAAGCGCTACGGCGAGCCGCAATACCGCGATCCCCAAAGCCGCATTGCACGCAGCGAATTCAGCATCATCGCGCTGGGGAAAATGGGGGGTAACGAGCTCAACTACAGCTCGGACATCGATCTGCTTTTTATGTATTCCCACGACGGCGAGACCTCGGGCGGCACTGAGCCTGACTCCGTGATTTCGAACAAAGAGTATTTCGTGCGTCTGGCGAACGCGATCACCCACACTCTGACCCAGAGCACGCCTTTCGGCCAGGTATTTCGCGTCGACCTGCGCCTGCGACCGGAAGGAGAAATGGGTGACGCCACGATCTCCCTGAAATCCGCTCTGGAGTATTATGAGCGCCGCGCCCGTGACTGGGAGCTTCAGATGCTCATCAAGGCCCGTCACTCCACAGGCGATGGCGAGCTCACCCGCAAGTTTTTGCGCGGGGTCGAAACCTATGTCTATAGCTCATCCGCGGACTTTGCAGCGATTGAAACCGTGTTGCGCGCGCGCGAGAGGATTTCCAAGAAGCTCAAGGGCAGCCGCGCCGAGACCACGGACGTGAAGCTTCACCGGGGCGGCATCCGCGATATAGAATTTCTCACCCAATGCCTCCAGCGCCTGCACGGCGGTCGCGACCCCTGGATTCGATCCGGAGGGACGCTGCAGGCCCTTCGAAAGCTCAATGACAAGTCCTGGATCTCCGATCGGGATTACGCCTCGCTCACCAACGCTTATGTGTTTCTGAGGCGGGTCGAGCACCGCATCCAGCTCGACCTGGGGCAGCAGAGCCATCGCCTGCCACCAGCTCCGGAATCGTTGGATAAGCTGGCGCGGAGGGTGGGCGTGGATGCTGCTACCGCGAAGCACCAAACGGTTTCAGGTTCGACCGACCGGCCCCGCCCCGGTGTGACATTGCTCGCCGAGCTCGACGTGTCTTTCCAGCGGGTAGACGAGATTTACCAAAGGGTGGTTCATCCGCGCGCCGCGCTGGCTGCGGAGGATGACTTTACTCTGCGGCCGCCCGCTGCCCTGGCGGCCGACCAGGCGGCCTCGAGTTTCGAAAGCGCGATGGCTTTCCTCGCGTTCCACGCGCCGGTACTCGCGGAAAGCATCCATCAAGCCGCCATCCCGAGACGCGCTCGAAAGCATGCCGCGCGCTTTCTGGGCCAGCTCTTCGGCTCTTCGGATCTCTTTCAGCGCGCCTGCGAAAATCCTGGCAAGCTGGCACGCGCGCTGGAGCTCATCAGCACCAGCGAATACCTGGCAGACATGCTCGCCCACCACCCTGAAGGCATGATGACTTTGGATGCAGGGGGCGCGCCGGATGAGCCGGCCGCACAACTGGAGATCGGCATGGCGCTTTCCCACGCAAATGGCGGAGCGCCACCGATCTCGACCGGGACGCCAGGGCTACCCTGGATATCTCCGCCAGGGTGGGGTGTGAGACAGCACATGAGTCTCCTGCGAGAGCGATATCGTCTCCGTAAGCTTGCTCTGAGCGACCGCGACTGCGCCGGTATCGCTTCGATCTTTAGTTCCTTAAAGCATTGGACGTCTCTTGCAATCGAGTCCGTGGAGGCGGCTCTTGCCGTTGCCTGTGAAGAGATGAAAGTCACGCGAAGCACGCCGGGAAGCGCAGAAGCCGGGCTGCCGGTTTCTGCCAGCCCGTTTGCCATTCTTGCCTTGGGCCGCCTGGGACTCGGCGAATTCGATCTTGGGTCGGACGCCGATCTCATTTTTGTGTCGCAGGCCGGCGCGACGCCGCAGGACCTGGAGTTTTGGACACGGCTCGCGGATAAAGCTATAGAGATTCTATCCAGTTATACACGCGATGGAACAATCTTCCCCGTCGACACTCGCTTGCGCCCTCTCGGGCAGGAAGGCGAGCTGGTGGTCACGGAAGATGCCGTGCTTGACTATGTCCGGCAGCAGGCTAAGGTATGGGAGGGGCTAACTTATCTCAAAGCATTCCCCGTCGCCGGCGACATGCATTTTGGGGAGCACGTGGCGGCGGAAATTATTCGCCAGGCAACGAGCCGCTTTGGTTCCGATCCAGGCCTCGAAGAAGAGCTTCACCACATGCGGCGTAGGCTGGAACGCGAACGCTCAACCTCGCCTTCCAATCCCAAGACATCTCCGGGCGGATATTATGATATCGACTTTACGCTTGGTTATCTGCGGTTTCGGCACGGCATTAACCTGTCGCCCGGCGCCAACACCCTCGAACAGCTTAGTGCCATTGAGAAAGCTGGCGCCATTCAGTCTGAGGACGCTCACGTTTTGACCCGGGGAGCCGCCTTCCTGCGGTCGATGGATCATGCTGTCCGGCTGGTCACTGGCAAACCCGCCGAGGGCCTTCCGGATCATATCGGATACGCCGCTCTGGTTGAAGATTTAATGCGCCGCTGGGACTTGCTCGGCGCCGGACCGGGCGAGCAGCCGCTATCCTGGAAGTTGAGAGAAGTTCAACACGAAGTCCGTTACGTTTATCGCCGCCTCGTCGAATCGGAGTAACGCCTGAGAACAGAGGGCAGAAAGCGGTAGGCAGATCCCTTTTTCTTCGTGGCTATCGCACAGATCGCCCAAGCTGGCCACAAAAATGGGGCGCATAATTACTTAGCGTTCAAGCAGGGCCAGATGCGCGCTGTATCAGGGCACGACTTCAGTCGTGCCAAATTGAGGCAAGACGAACAGGCGGCCTTAGCCGCTGAGGTCCTCAGGGGCTAAACAGGCTGCGGAAAAACTCCCCTGAGAGCCCCAAATGGTGCTCATCAAGATTTGTAAGTTATTGATTCTCCGTTCGAGCGACCGCCTTTTTCGGCCGATTTTGACTCCGAAAAGCCGTTTTTCCGCAACCTGTAAAGCCCGATCGAAAAGAAGAGCTTTTGCGGCACGACTGAAGTCGTGCCCTGATGCAGCGGTTATGCACATCTTTTGCTGTACCCAGCTTAGTCACGGATCGTCGCGGCGCATAGTTGCGTGGATCGAAGGCAGGCGATATCCTGAAAGTCAGGTTGGGCTTTTTGCTTTCGGTGAGTAGAGGCGGCTTCATGCCGCCGTTTAGCTGGCAGGGTAAATCACAGCTACGGATGAGCCTGAACCGGCGGCGTCGACGTTGAGTTTTCATCATGACTGCTCTGGAAGATAAATCGCTG
>JASHOS010000299.1 GCA_030040995.1 Terriglobia bacterium
ATTAAGTCGGTTTCGACGGTCAGCAATGATATCCTTGCCGAAGCGCGCAAGATGGCTTCGCAAATCGAGGGTGACATCCTCCATTTGCGCGTGAATCCGCAGGTGGCGGTCCGGCTCAAAGCCAAGGAGGGAGTCTTGATTTCCGAAATCGAGTCCGCGACCCGCAAGGAAGTGGTGATCAAATCTGATGCCAGCGCCCATCAGGAACAGTTTGAAATCTACTGACGGATTGTTCCGAACGTCGCAACCCCATGAGTGAAACAAAAAGCGGCCCAGCGAAGTTGCTGGGCCGTTTTTATTGGCTATAGAGCCGCTCGGAGAGATGGAAACCCTATGAGCCAGAAACGAACAGACGCACAGGAAAGGGAGGAATTTGTGCGATCTCAGTTGGCACGAATGAACGCGAGGTTTGGGGTGTGCTTAACGGAGCTGGAACTCAAGCACGACTTCCACCTGTTGCGCCGCGTGCGGGCATTGTACGCAGAAACCGCGCGTCGTGCACTAAGTGAAAAAGAACACGTTGCCAGACTGAACACCGGCCTATTCAACAGGCCGGTGTTCAAGAACGCTCCCACAGCAGTTAAATCCGCTGTTCACGGCGCTCTCCAAGTTATGCACGATATGCTGTACCAAAGTCTGGACGGGAGCGGCTCACCTCTTATGCCTGTGGTCACCGGCCCTGACGGGCGCATCTTTGCACCTGATGGCTGCGTCTATGAACCGGGCGATGCTGCCCAATCGCGCTTGGTTTCCTTCGTGCCCTTCCTGGTCGGACGAGATAGCCGAATTTCCCAGCAGGCGGATCATAGCTCGCTAGATGGCGAGTCTCTTGACTACGCGAGAGCAACACAGATCAGGTGGGTCTGGCAAGCGCGTTGGCGAAAGGGCGAACTTAAGTACTTCTGCTGAGGGGTCAGGGGCTTTAGTTGCGAAAGTGGCGGAATTGGCAGACGCGCCAGACTTAGGATCTGGTCCCGCAAGGGGTGGGGGTTCGAGTCCCCCCTTTCGCACCAGCCTTTATTTTTCAATTACTTGCTGCTCATCAGGGATTTAGGGGGCTTTCTTGTGAGAAATTTTGCGGCGAAGGTCTGGCCAAAACTCTTTGATCGCGAAAGTGATCGCGTCGTAGCCCATCTCCGTACCCCATACGCTTGCGGTGTTTGATATAGTGCGCTCGTCTTGGGGATGGTAGGTGTAAGTTGAGATGCCCGCGGCGATTGCACTACCAAAGATTTCAGAATAATTGAACTGCTCGTGTCCAGAGTCGGAACGGGTGACAAATATCCGGCTGACCGCATAACCCGTTCGATGCCAGATGCCGCCCTTACCTAATTGGAAGTAGCGGGGATCTTGATGCAGCGCGGATGGAAGAATCGCATTTACCCAGAAGTTTTCTATGGTACCGTCAGCAAAAGCCGTTCCATACCTCTTGGCATAGCCGGCCGCGCCCTGGCCGTACGGGGCTTCACTGTTTTCAGCCTGACTGATGCCAGCGAGCGCGCCGTACCAAGGGAACTCGACGTAGTCAAAAGCGGACCGCGCTACAACTTTGAATTTTTGCCCGACCGTCAAGGGCGGGATCTGGCTCGCGTTCTCAACCGTCAGGAAGTTTGGCAGGGCAAAGAAAAGCCGATCGTTTGATGTACCCGGCTGTTGCGTCTTGCCTTTCTTCTTGTTTTTCTTCTGGCCGTCCTTACCTGCCTGCGGCTGCTGAGATTGCTGTTGCGACGACGTTGACTGTTGTGCAGGCGTCTGGTTCTGCTGCGCAAGCGCCGGAAGAGCGAGGAACAACATAGCTACTAGAACTGAGCTGAAACGGATATGTCGCACCAAGGGGGAATCCTTTCGTCATGTCTAGCCATCAACTCATGTCCGATGCAGCTCAGTAGAAGTGCGGTTGCCCTCAGGTAAATTATGGGTTGGTCGCGTTTCCGCCACAAGGTGATGGGCAAGTCCCGCTTTTGACAGGCGAAGGCCTTTCGATCGGCATTTTTGGGACGGCGGTCGAGCAAGGGGCTCTATGCAGTAGCGGCCTGTTTTAGGCAGTTCTACACCTCTTTTTCCTCTGTTGAGTGGGACTGTTGAGTGGGAGTTGACTTCAGTGAGAGCGCTCTTGATAATAGAAGCTGGCGTTGGAGTTCGCCCTTAAATCGCCCCGCGCGGGGAAGATGACTCCTACCGGGTTCTCCGGCGAGGGCGTCCAATCCACTTTGATCCCGCTCTCCCCGAGCGATTCCACCCACGAAGAAATGCCCCTTTCTGAAGTCTGAAGCGCAGACTGCCGCTCAGCGGGGAATTGCCGAGATGGAATCGACCCCGAACGTGCTGTTAACTTGTGATCCGAACCGTCGACACGCTAATCGTCGCTCAAGGCCGGATTATGAACCCGCTGGACCAAAATCCTACAACTCTAACCCGAGACCACTCATCCGTGGCGGCGGGCATGAAGCTGGCGTCCGGCCTGACTGGAGCCTCGCAACTGACGAATAGTGAAGGCAGCAACCGGCTCCTTCACCTGGCAGCCCTGGGCGAGGAGCTGGGCGTAAGCCGCGTTCACGGTGAAGCTCGTGATCTTGCCTTGCGCGTGGCGGAGGGCCGGTTTTACGTGGCCTGTATCGGCCAGTTCAAGCGAGGCAAGTCTACCCTCATCAACGCGCTGGTCGGCGAGCGCATCCTCCCTGTAGGATTTATTCCCGTAACCACAGTACCCACAGTGATCCGGTTTGGGGCAAAGCCCGGAGCACGGATACAGACCCGCGGTGGCGCCTGGCAGGAGATAGCGATTTCTGATCTGAAGGAATACGTTTCCGAAGAGTACAACCCGGAAAACACGAAAGCGGTCGACGGAGCCGAAGTCTTTTTGCCCAACTCGCTACTCGAGGGTGGCATGTGCCTGGTCGATACGCCAGGCCTGGGATCAGTATTCAGCAGCAACACTGCTTCGACACAGGCCTTTATTCCCCATATTGATGCTGCTTTGATCGTGCTGGGCGCTGATCCTCCGCTCGCCGGAGAAGAACTGAAACTGATCGAAGCTGTGGGGCGATATGTTGACAAAATGATTGTGGTGCTGAACAAGGCGGACCGGGCTAGCGAAACAGAGCGGACTGCGGCTGCGAGTTTCACGCGAACGTTGCTGGAGAAGCGTTTGAAGCAACCCTTAGGACCGGTTTTTGAGGTCAGCGCCGAAGAGAGACTCGGTCAGCACGGGCCGGAGCGCGACTGGAGAAAGCTGATTGAGGCGTTACGGCATTTGATTCAAGACTCTGGCTGGGAGCTTGTGACGGCAAGCTGCGAGCGCGGGCTCGAGCGGCTGAGCGAGCAACTCCTGGCCGTGATCGGCGAAGAGCGAGCGGCACTCGAGCGGCCTCTTGAGGAGTCGGAACGGCGCATTACCACGATGAAAGAGACGATCGCCGGCGCAGAGCGCGCCCTGCGGGAGCTTGACTTCTTGTTCATGGCTGAACAGCAGCATCTCTCCGATTTGTTTGTGACGCGCCACAAGATGTTTCTCGCTTCGCTGCTGCCGCAGGCCAAGACCGAATTTCACCGCGCGATCAGAACAGCTTCAGGCGGAACAGGACCTTCATACCGGCGTGCCATCATGCGCGAGGCTCAGAAGATTGCGCGAGAGCACGTGACGCCGTGGCTGCAGAGTGAGCAGCGGGAAGCTGAGAAGGAATACCGGCGAGTGACCGGGCGCTTCGTGGAAATGGGGAACGAATTTCTGAGGAAGCTGGCGGCCGCCGGCATTTCGGAATTATCGCGAATGCCCCACGCGCTGGATACGGGAGCGGGATTCCGCGTTAAATCCGAGTTCTCATTTCTCGACCTGATTGAGATTGCGCAACCGGCCTCGCCGCTGCGCTGGCTGGCCGATCTGGCTCTTGGCTTACTGGGAATGCGCAGGTCCATCGAGCAAGATGGTTACGAATTCCTGGTCCGATTGATTGAAACCAATAGTACGCGCGTGCAGAGCGACATCCTCAATCGCGTTCAGGAGAGCCGTAACCGGCTGGAAGCGGAGATCCGAAAGCTGCTGCATGAAGTCAGCCGGATCGCTGAACAAGCTCTGGCTCACTCCCAAACAACGCAGGCGGCCGGCGCTTCAGCCGTTCAAACGGCCTTTGAACGGCTTGAACGCCTGGAGCACGAAATCCTGACGCTTCGATCCGTGCCGTGAAAGCGTGCCCGATGCGGCACCGGGCATACTTCCGCCGTCCCACGGAGCAAACGTAGGGAGAATCCGTTTTCCCCTTACTTGCTAGGCAGGCGCAGCCGGCGTTTGCGGCCTCGTGGGACGCCGAAAATTACGCCGCCCAAAGCCACGACGAAATTCCATCCGCATGTTCTTCAACTTGTTCCACTGCTCTTCAGTCAGAACGCTACGGCTGTCCAGCATCGTCTGCACACGCTCCTTCTCCAGCGCCGCTTGCGCCTGCGACAGTTTTTCAATCTGGGCGAGTACCTGGGCCTCATTCGGATGAAAGGCCCGCAACATCGGCCCAAGGATCACGTGCTGCTTTTCAAGGTCTGCGCGCAGGTCGATCATCTTCAGGCGGCCATCCAGGCTGATTTTTTCGAGCTGCTGTTTTTGCTGATCGCTCAAGCCGATTCTCCCGGCAATCTCGGGATTTCTCCACCACTCGCCCGTTCCCCGCCGGTGGAACCGCCTCATCGGGCCAGCTCCCATGCGGCCCCGTACACGAATGTTGAAAGTTCCCTGCCCACCAGGCATTCCTCCCAAACGACCTTGCCGCATGGGCGGGCCCGGCGGACCCTGCTGGGCTGAGCTGCCGCTCTGCGCCCAACTAATGGTTTGCAGGGCAAAAATAGAGGCAAAAACAATCAGTAGAGCCGCGA
Source organism: Terriglobia bacterium (assembly GCA_030040995.1). Lineage (GTDB taxonomy): Bacteria > Acidobacteriota > Terriglobia > UBA7540 > UBA7540 > JASHON01. Next base: position 4,864 of record JASHOS010000299.1, read on the forward strand.
ATGTTCTTTTCATAGGTATTCTCTTTCTACGTCGGTGTCTTGGAGTCCTCGGCTGATCATCGTCTGAAACAGCGATAATACCATCCAGGCCCCCTAAAAAGTTAGACGGCAAAAGACTGTCCTGCGAGTGTAAAGCTTCCGCAAAGAAAAAGGCTAAGTCTCCCCAGCAATTTAACGGCATATCAGAAGAGAAACATTAACCCTCCGCCTAGCAAGTACAAGCCGGTCGCAACGCCCGTGTTACATTTCAGACCGGCACGAATGGATCATTCTTGGTTAGCACCGAAATAGGTCTTCTATGTCATTACACGTGGTGACGCTCTACCAGGCTACCATCTGGGTTGAGGCGATGTCCGTTCATCAGGTAATCAATATGTATGAGCTTCGTTTTGATTTGGGAACCATACTGATACCGGGGCTCGGCGGCGAGCGCGCACATTTTCACGATAGCTCCAGGAAGATAATCGCTGAAATTCAGAACCTCCTTCCGAAAATCCTCCAAGTCTAAACGCGACAAACCAAAACGCTGAATACAAGCTTCTAGCAGTTCTCGTGCGGCGGCGCCCGGCAGGGCTCCAATGGCCAGTTGGTGCGGAGGGCCCCAATAGATGTCTGTCACGTGACCTATTTCGGGTTGCGTGAAGCCTCGAGCCAAGAGATAGACTGGCGTATTCCGCATTCGAACGAGCTCCTTCACAACCCGGGAAGCTGCATGAGTGAGCGGCGGGAGATGATCCAGAAAGAGCCAATATTCTCCTTCTGCCGCAGCCTGGTAAAGCGCGCCTCTCAGTCGCGTGCTCGGCTGAGCTTGTAGCCATCTCTTGAACGTTGCCGCCGAAACGCCTTCCCGGCGAAGCCGGGCTCGCAGGGCAGCGTCGTCCCGATCGAATAGCAGATGAACGATCTGCTGCAACAGGTCTTGCAGACCTTTCATTCCGCTCACATACAGACAGTTGTTCCGAAGGGTATCTGGCATCTCGGAGAGCGCTTTCAAGGTGAGCATAGTCTTGCCTGCTCCAGCAAGCCCCGAGATGAGCAAGCTCTTCCGCGACACGATGGCACTCTTCAGGAAATGAAGCTCTTCTTCGCGGTCGATAAATATTTCGGGATGGCTTCGCATGCAATGCCTCAGTTTTGGCTCGTAGCGCCGGGCTTCAGACCGGCGTTTCGCCAAGTGCTGACCTGAAGGTCGGCGCTACACAGGCGTTTCTGCCGGACAGGATCGCGAAAGCTCAATGGTCTCGAGTTTGTCTCACCGCAAGCGATAGATGACCATTCCGCCCAATCCCATCAGAATGGCGGCATAGCCAAAAGCCAAAACGGGGGAAACTGCTGTCCAAAGTGTTCCCACGAGAATGCTGGCCACCAAATCACCTACGCCATTGACCGTCCCAAGCACCCCATAGGCTGTACCTCGCGTTGAGTTCTCAACAGCGAGATCAGCCGTAAGCGCGCCTTCGAGTGCGTCGACGACGGCAACGGAGAACCCGCTCAACCCGAAGAGCGAGAGAAGGTAGATGATGACGTCGAGTTTCCAGAGAAACGCAGCCAGGAAACCGAACGATGCGAGCGCACCTGCTATGTACCCTAAGGAGAGCAATCCACGCCGCCCCAGACGGTCCGAAAGTGCGCCAATGGGATACGAATAGGCGGCGTAAACCACGTTGTGACCGACGTAGAGCAACCCTGCGATCTCGGCAGCCTTGTTGAAGCCATACTTCGGCGTAAGCAATTGGGTGGCGGCAAGAATCATTAGCGTCCGGGCAAAATCTCCCATGCCGAAGATTCCCACACCGGCGAGGAGCCTGCGGAAAGAAGGCGGCAAGGCCTTCACTGTGGTCCAGAACTCCATGCGCGAAGGCGCACCTCGCCTTTCACGAACCAGAGCTGCGAATGCAACACCGGAGCCAAGGCCGGGAATGAGCGTTAGTAGAAAGATGATCCGGAAGGGCTCAGACGGGTCCGTAGTCTGTGGCTGAAGATATGCCAGAAACCAAACCCCGAGGAGAGGCCCGATGATCGCGCCGAGAGTGTCTCCGGCGCGGTGAAAACCGAATGCCTTGCCCCGATCCTCAGCGGGAACGGAATTGGCCAACAGAGCGTCGCGTAGAGGGCTACGAAATCCTCGTCCGAACCAGGCGAGTGTACGACCCGCTAGTAACAGCGGCAATCCGTATGCCAGGGCAAAAAGGGCCTTCGAGGCGCCGGTGAGAAAATAGCCTCCGACCACCATCGGCTTTCGATGCCCCAGACGGTCGGAGATCCAACCCGATCCCAGCTTCACGAAACTCGATACGGCATCGGCGACGCCCTCAACGAGACCCAAGACGGCCGGCGAAAGGCCAAGCACGGCGACAAACCCGGGAAGAACCGCCGTCGCCATCTCATGGCTGGCGTCCGAGAGGAGGCTTGTAAGGCCCATCCCGATTACGTCGCGATTCAGCCAAGCCGCCCGCGGTAGAGTTTCTGAGGCGGTTTTGCAGGTCTGCTTCAAAGGGGTTGCTCCCTTTGCTCGCCACGTCCGCGCGCGATTCGAATCAGGATGGCAAGCGTTGTTTCCCGAGGGTAAGCAGGCTCTTCGGATTCGCCGAGCGCGCGCCGCCGGTCAATTTCCTTTTGGACAAAGTGAGAGCCCAGATGAAAATAGTCGACTAGCAATTCCTGGCATGTGCTACGGATGGCGTTATCTCTAGAGTCGAGTAGAGTCAGGCCAGAGTGATAAGCGGCTAGCTTTTGAGGAAGTGCCCCGCAGCGAAGGAACAACTGAACGGCGTTAAGGCGGACACATTCAGCGGAATCTTGCAGCAAGTACTCAACAGGGGCGATGTCTTCAGCGCAAGCCAAATCCGCGAGAATTTCAAGAATGCGAGCGCGTCGCCGCTGGCTCATGCCTGTTTCTGATCCGTATCGAGTCTTCTTCTCTTGCAAGGACGCGAGCAGGTGGGTAACGGCGGCGGCGCCGCAGGCTAAGATCGCGCGGCTGGCTGGTTCTGAGACGAAATCGTCCTCCAGCCACTCAGTGAGATAGGGGATCGCCCGATCATCTCTTAGCTTTTCGAAAGCCTCTGCGACACCAGCAAGGGGTTTCCTGTGCAAAAGCTGAAGCAGGGTTGCGCGGGCATGGGTTTCATCAAAATCCGCCAGGGCCAGCGCCGCGCGGCTGGCGACAGTTTCTTCGGCGAGGCGCACCACAGGATCTGAGATCTCTTCCAGGCGCTCGGTTGCTACCTCAATCAGCACCTCGAGCGCTTCGTTGCTCTTCAAGATATCAAGCCCCTCCACCGCAAGGAGTCTCGGCTCCGCGACCGTGGAAGGTTTGGAGGAGCGCAGAAAGACGGCGAGCGCCGGGACCGCGCATCGGCCCTGCGATAGCAACGCCAGGAGCGCCCCTTGGCTTCGCGCAGGATCGTTAAGGCGGTCGAGCAACGATTGAATCTGATCCTTAACTGAACGGACAGTGTTCATGGGGGAGAAGTAGCGCCGGCATCTTGCGCCGTCAGAGCACGTGACTCAGAGGTCCGCAGCGTAACTAATGGTGCAGCGGCTGCTTCCACTCCGTCGTCACGAAATCAACAAGGTGGCCAATGATACAAAAGCTGCTCATGGATGGTCTCCGGCGCGCCATTCTGGCTGCGCTTTCCGCCACCTTCATCCAAGAGCTCTCGCAGTTTGTTGACGTGAGCAGGGATCGCGTCCATGCAATCATCAAGATAATCCCCAACTTCTTCAGGAAGGGTTCCAAGACCGCGCAGTTGCTGGCTCTTACTCTCGTGCGCGGTTTCCCACATCCGCGTAATATTGGCGTTAAGTTATGTTGATCAGCTCCAATCGTTTTGTGTTCAGTTTGAGCGCAATCTTCAGCCCGAGAAGCTGGTCAGTGATGGCGCTGAGGGTCGCGCGTACCGCGTTTTTGACGGGCGCCGGGAGCGCTCCCTTAAATTCGTAGAAGATTTCGTGAACACCATCGAGCGATCGCTCAATATCTCGGCCGTCCTCCTCGAGAGTGGTCATGTAAGCAGAAAGCCCGTTGCGGAGCGCGCTGGAAAGTGGGCTCGCCAGCGGTTTGAATGCTGTCCGGCGCTCATTCATCAGATTTACCTCCGTTCAAGATAGCGATCGCGACTTTCACGAATAGTTTGGCGCGCTTCATGTGGATCTTTCCATCCTTTCGTTTCCGCTCTCCTCTTCTCTAGCAGCTTGTATACGTTGAAAAAATGCTCTATTTCAATCCGGGCATGAGCGGAAATATGATCCAACACGTGCACCTGGCCATAGCGGGGATTGCGGCTGGGCACCGCGACGACTTTCACATCCAAAAGCGCCTGGTCCATCATATCTAGGATCGCGATGGGGCGAACCTCTTGTAAGCATCCGGGGAAGGTGCCTTCATCGGTTAACGCCAGCACGTCCAGCGGATCGCCGTCCTCGGCAGTTGTCCCGGGAATGAATCCGTAGTCTCCGGGATAATGCATCGGCGAGTATAGCGTGCGGTCAAGACGAAACACTCCCAAGGCGCGGTCGTACTCGTATTTGTTTACGGAGTTTTTTGGTATCTCCACCACCATTCTCACTGCCTCGGGGAAGTGAGGTCCGGGGTCTAATTCGTGCAGCATCCGTTCGGGCTGCTCACCGGCGAGGCTGGTCATGCTCTTCCTCCAGCTTCATCGTGTACGTATCTTCGCCCCTTGGCCAACTCTTATGCCCCTCAACTTTCCACCTTGCGCCATTAATCTCATACGTATCGGAGTACGAGTCATAATGAAGGTTTCGGAAGCCCCCCGCAGCGCATCGGCGAGGCTTGGTAGTCCAACCAGGGCAATCATGAACTCCTGGAAATCCACATTGTTGTCCGCTACCAGAACCAAAACGAAGATTGAAATTTTGAGAAGCACCAGCGGAATGGCCAGAAGGACATTACTGAACGCTGTGCTGGCTGCCAACCCCCATGGAGTAACCAGCACGTTGAGGAAGATACAGATCAGAACGAACAACTTCATTTCCCCACCCCACTTCATCAGCGCCGCTGCCGGGCCGGAAAACTCAAGCCCCTTGGATTCGTCGATCATCGCCAGTTCAAAATGCCCGGAAGGATTGTCAACGGGGATCCTTCCGCCCTCCGCAAGAATCAGAATGAAAAAGGCGAGCATCACCAGAACGTGCGCCGGCTCAAAGAAGTTGGAAAGGGGCTGCACCCAAGCCTGCTGCACGATATAGGGTATGGTTGATCCCGCGACGAAAGATACTGTGAAAAAGACGATCATGAAAACGGGTTCGGCAAGGAAACCTACCAGGCGTGTCCTGCTGGCGCCCATGGCGCCGTAAGGATTAGCTGTATCCACGGCCGCGAGCGTAAAGAAAATCCGCCTAGCGCCAGGACGAATCCTCCGCCAAGCATATCGACTAAATTGTAAAAAGAGGTGAACGATCACCGCGGCTCAAAATAAAAAGGCTCCTACCCTCATGGGGTAGGAGCCATCAGTCCCGGCTATTCCGGGATCGTCAGCGGCGGCGCTCCATCGCCGAAAGAAATACCAGTCTAAACGAACATCCAATATCACCGCAACCTAAATCTTCGAAACATCGAGACACCCCTACTCGCCTTGAGAGTAACACGCAAAACCGAGGAAAACGGAAACGGTCGGATGGTAACCTCCCAGATGCATTTCTGGTGTCAGTACGCGGGAATCTCGAAGATAGAATGGATGTTCAATCAGATCTCACAACCGAGTTCAGGTCGGCTGCCAACGCATCCAGACAGAGCTGCGGATTGACATTGCGGGAGTATAGCCAATATGCACCGTCGAGACCGTTCTTTACGGTCTCGATACCTTCGAGTTGAAGCTTTAGTGCCCAAGTCTTCAGGCGGCTACCCACGTCAATATTCGTCACCTGGGAGCGTGGTTGGCTTTCCAGGATTCGAAGTAAATCGCCGATGTCACACAATTCTCAGATAGACTCCTATGAGCGATAGTGCCAAGCCTCCCAGTACCAATCCCATTGACCATCGAATTACACGGCCGTGCAGGACCAGTGCCAGGCCACTTCCTAGAAGCGCAAGGGCTACCTCTGCAGCGAGAATAGAGGCCCAACGGCAATGTGGTGCCAACGCTGCCGGCAGCAGTGGCACCAATGCCCCGCAGAATGACCCGAAGCTGGACACCAAAGCGGACATTAATCCTTCCTGCAATACGGCCGCACCGAGCTTGCCGCTTGCGAGCCGGCCGTGTGACGTCAAATTGAGTTGGCGCTCGGCACGAATCAGCTGTCCCCTCAGTTCAGCGTAACGAGCGACAAAGAATACAAACGCGCCGGAGGCAAGGGCCGCAGCGGCAACACGCAACGTGAGGCTGAGGCTGACGGGCTGCTCAGCGCTGGTCAAATGTCCGGCCGCGAGCGTCAGGGCGGTTAGTATTCCATCCGTGAACCCGAGTACGGATGGGAGAAGGCTCGCTTGACCGGCCAATCCAGTGCGCTTTGTCATCGGCGGCGCCTCACACCTTCCACGAGCCGGCTGCCAGAAATAAGCTGGTCGATGCTGTGAACGACTGCCCCAGTTGACTCGATAGCTTTCGCAATCGCGTTGTATTCGAAACCATTGCCTTCGACAGTGACGTCCATACCTACCGTTTCCACGTCAATTTCCGTCACCGTGACATTAACGCCTTCGACGTTTGGCACCGCTTCGATGGCACTCGCGATTTCGAGGATGCTGGGACGCGTGATTGCCTTGTCTACATCCAACACAAGTCTTCGGAGGTTCATGTTTGTTTGGCCAAGTTCAGCTTTTCAACGTTTAGTCCATTGAAATTTCTTTCGCGCGCCCTTTTGCCCATACTTCTTGCGCTCCTTAGCGCGAGAGTCCCGTGTGAGCAACCCTTGGTGCCGCAGCGTTGGGCGTAACCCTGGATCGTAACTCGTCAAGGCACCCGCAATTCCGAGACTGGCGGCCCCGCTTTGTCCGTGGGCGCCTCCACCTCGCGCGACGA
>JASHOS010000300.1 GCA_030040995.1 Terriglobia bacterium
GGAGTGTCCGTGCTGATCGGCATCACCGCCGCGCTGGGGTCTTTGATCCCGTTGGTTGCGGAGACGCCGGAGTTGGTCTGGAAGGCGAAGGGCTTAATGGTGATTCTGTCGGTGATCGTTCTCCTTGCCGGCGTAGCACTCGTGGCTGTCGCGGGCAGAAAGAGGGATGCGTCGAGCCTGGCGACAGGAGAATCGGGACAGAAAGGCAGTTTCAAAGCGGGTCTGCTCATCTGCATTTTCAGTGGCATTTTCTCCTGCATGTTGAATCTGGCCTTCAGCTTCAGCAAGCCAGTGGCGCAAGCGGCGGCGCTTGCGGGGGCGAAGCCGGAAAATGCCCAGTACTTTGTGTGGATGATTGCGCTGGGCGGCGGCTTTATTGCCAACCTTCTTTATACGTGTTTCTTGCTCCGGCGGAACAGGAGCTGGGGGAATTTTGTGATGCCGAAGTCCGGCCTTCTGGCCTTGCTGGGCTTCGGCATGGGGCTGCTTTGGTATGCGGGCGTCATCTTCTATGGGCGCGGCGCCGGCATCATGGGAGAACTTGGAACGGTAGCCGGCTGGCCGGTTTTTATGGCGACGATGATCGTCTTTTCCACCATTTGGGGCTTTGTGATGGGCGAATGGAAGGGATCCAGCTCTGAGGCTAAATGGTATATGTTAGCGGGACTCATCGTCTTGATTGTGGCGTCAGGAATTTCAGCCGTGGCGAATCAGATGTGAGAGGCAGCGACAAGTGATGAGTGGCGAGTGATGGGTGAAGACCAGGCAGCGCGGTATGGTCGAGCCACCGCCAAACCAGACGGAAATCCTGCCCTCGCCCCTTTGGGGGAGAGGGCGGCGCGCAGCGTCGGGTGAGGGGGTCTCCGTTCTCTATGGCGTGGGCGCTTCGTCCGGTATCAGGCGGGATTTCCTGAGATCGGCCCAGAATTCCGCCGGAATCGGATGGCTGAGCAGGCGCAGATTTCCTTCCAGCTCGGCAACGGAACGCGCTCCGGGAATTACTGAGACCACTGCAGGGTGCGCCAGAGGAAATTGGAGCGCCGCGGCCTTCATCGGAACGTCGTGGCGGCTGCAGACTTCCTCGACCTGTCGCACTTTCTGCAAGACTTCCTCGGGAGCGTCGGCGTAGTTGAACTTCGCCCCGGGCGCAGCTCCGCTCGCCAGAATTCCGCTGTTGTAAGGTCCGCCGACAATAATGCTGATGCTTTTCTTAACGCAGAGAGGCAAAAGCTCCTTAAGGCCCGTATGGTCGATCAAAGTATAGCGGCCCGCTAACAGAAAGCAATCAAATTCCCCCTCGCGCGCGAAGCGAGCCGGCATTTCAGCCTGGTTCATGCCGGCGCCAACAGCCCGGATCACGCCCTCGCTCCGCAGTTTCGCGAGCGCCCGGTAAGCGCCCTTGATTGCCTCGCCGTAATGGTCGTCGGGGTCGTGGATATGTAATACGTCGATACGCTCGAGGTTCAGACGCTTGAGGCTTTCCTCGAAAGAGCGCATCACCGCGTCGTAACTGAAATCAAAGACGGGCTTGAATGGAAAAGGACGATCGAATTCGCGCTTCTCGAGCTGGCTTTGATCGACCGGAATCAGCAGACGGCCGACTTTGGTGGCCAGGACGAATGAGGAGCGTGGAGTGCCGGCCAGCGCCTTGCCGAGATACGTCTCGGACTTCCCGTGGCCGTAAAGCGGAGCTGTGTCGAAGAAGTTGACACCCAGCGCCAGCGCGCGCCGCACGGTCTCTGTAGCCTGCGCCTCCGGCACGTCTTGGAAGAGCCCCCCCAGCGGGGCTGTACCCATCCCGAGACGTGTCACTTCCAATCCTGTTCTTCCGATTTGAGCTTTCTCTAAAGGGTTCAATTGTTGCTCACAAACCGAATCTGTTTGATTTGACTGAGAGGAACGGAGAAGTCGTAAACCTCATCGCTTGCCGGCGAGTAGTGCTCCGTGATGCCCATAAAGTGCGTTACAGCAGGCTCTGAAGTGGGCATGAGAAACTTTCCTCCCGCCGTCTGGCCGTTGGTTCGGACAACCCGGAGCCGGCCGCCAGCATTATCGATTTCATTGATTTCAGAGAAGTCGATTTCGTCTGCCGCGCCATTATCCGTCAGGATAGGCACGTTCGTTCGTGGCGGGACCACTTCCAGGAAAGATCCCGATGACGAGGCGGGGAAGAAATCGAAATAAGAATCGTAGACCTGGATCTGTTTGCCTGACTGCATGGTTACGATGGCCGTGTAACCAAATTCTTTCCATACGTTCACGATTCCCTGGCGTTGCACGGGACTCGCAGTGACGCACTGAAAAGGCAAGCTTCCCTGGTTGAGTTGTACCTTCACCACGCGCCGCTGCTTCAGATCGAAATGCTTGTAAGTGACCGTGTATTGCGTCTGCTGGGTGACGATCGCATTTTGCTGTACGACAATCCGATCCCCTTCGGCGTTTGTCTGGATAATGGTATCCGCCTGGCTAACTGCCGCCGCAAAGGCCAGTAAAACCAACCCCGCTGCCAAACGTTTTGTGCGCATCTCTCAGCTACCTGTCTCACCTCTTGTAGGTTGTCTGCATCTTCCCAGTGAGCGCCTGAAGCATCTGCTGCGCAGAGCCAGCAAACGGACCGCTCGGAGACTCCTTCAGATAGGCCTGAAGCGCCTCGACAGTTCCTGGCGCCGGCACCACTTTACCGTTAGCCCCGGTCGTCGCCTTGTTGAGCAGCGCCTGAGCCTCCCGGAAGTAAGCTTCTCCGCCGCGGTAGTTGGGATCGGCCTGCGCGGATTTTTGGAAACCGTCGGCCGCCTCATCCATCTTGCCGGTATTCAACATCACCGCGCCCATATTGAAATCATACTCTGCCGCGTGCGGAGGGTCCACTTGCGCTGCCTTTTGGAATTCCTGCACGGCCTGTTGCGTGTTTCCCATATGGGCGTAAACGTTGCCGAGGCTGTTGACGAGCTGGCCGTTGCTAGGATCGTTGCCGATGGCTTTCTGATAAGCCGCGACCGCTTGCGGATACTGTTTGGCCTTGTCGTAACTGTCCGCAGCCCGCGAAAGGACCACATTCATGTTCTTGCCCTTTGCAAACGACTCCGCTTTCTCATAGGCCGCGGCCGCTTGAGCGTACTGGCCCTGATTGTAAAGCTGAGTCGCCGCATCATACACCTGCTTAAGATTTTTGAATTGCTCGTTCGATTTCGACGCCTTCTCGGCCGCCTTAAGCTGATTGATATCGGCCGATTCACCAGCCGCTTTGTACTCCTGCTCGGCAGCCTGAATGTTTCCCACCTTCACATAGGCCTGCGCGAGGGCGGCGTGGAGAGCCTGATCCTTCGGATCGTCCGAGATGGCCTGCTGAAAGAGGGGAATCGACCTATCGTACTCCCCGGCCTGGAAGTAGGATAGAGCCTCATGTGTGATCACGACGGAGACGTTCTTTCCGGTGGCAAGTGGAACGGCTTTGGCAAAAGCAGCCGCTGCCTCGTCATACTGTTTTTGCTGGTACAAGGTGTTGGCTTGATTGAACGCTTGCATCAGAGCCGCGTTGGCTTTCTGCTGCTTGAGAGCCGCGACTTCCTGTTGCGCGCCCTGAACCTGGGCGAGATTCATATCGACTTCCGTGGGATCGCCAAGGCCGATGTTTTTCTCGACAAAGTAAAGTTGGTGGCCGCTCGGGTCGTCGAGAATCACCTTGTAATTCCCGATCGGAAGACCAATGTACGTGTATTCCCCGTGCTTGTTCGTCTTGGTTTTATAAGTTTGCTGAATGTCCAGCCGCTGAATAAGGATAGGGTAGCCAACGAGTTTCTTGCCGTCCGTCCCTTTGATGGTTCCCGTCACTCCTCCCGTTTGTGCAACGAGCGGGGCTGCACACCCAAGCACCACAAGAACAACCATCCATTTTCGAATCGATTTTGAAACCATTGACGCCTCCTGTTCCCCTAAAATTAATTGTAATCTTCTCATCTATGGGACTCAACTCCCCTTTAGAGCGATTCTGGCCGCGGTCGGGGCTCGTCCGGATTTAATCCCAGCCGTCACCAGCTCGGCAAATCCCCTGAAACGAAATCAGCCAGACCCTGCTATGCTACCTGAAAGAATCCAAAACGAATAGGTACAAATCGCCAATGCATTATTCGCAACTTTCAACGCCCGCGCTCACCGTGGATTTGGAGTCCCTGGAGCGTAACCTCGACCGGATGGCGCAGTATTGCCGCGAACACAACCTTGGGCTGCGGCCTCACACGAAGACTCATAAGACGCCGGAGCTGGCGCGAATGCAGCTCAGCCGAGGCGCCATTGGCTTGACCGTCGCCAAAGCCGGCGAAGCGGAAGTTATGGCCGGGGCGGACCCCGCTGAAATCCTGGTCGCCTTCCCGGTCTATGGAGCTGAGAAGCTGCGGCGCCTGGCGGAGCTGGCACGGGCGCGGCGGATTCTCATTTCGTTGGATTCGGAAGCGGCGGCGCGGCAACTTTCGGCTGCTGCAACAGCGCAAGGAGTTGAATTCGGGGTGCTCGTCGAGTTTGATGCAGGTCTCGGGCGCTGCGGCTTGTTTCCCGGACCAGACTGCGTGCGGTTGGCACGCACAATCCAAAAACTTCCGGCGCTCCGGTTCCGGGGCTTGCTCACCTATCCGGGAAATATTTGGGGAACGGACCAGGAACGCAAAAAGGAATCGCAGTCGGTGGCCACTGCCGTGGCTCGGGCGCTTGCCGCGTTTGACGAGGAACGGCTGCCGGTCGAGATTGTTTCGGCGGGATCGACGCCTTCCGCATCCCTCTCCCACGAAATTCCCGGAGTCACTGAGATCAGGCCCGGAACTTATGTCTATAACGACCTGAATACCCATTATCAAGGCGCCTGCAGCCTGGAAGATTGTGCGGCGCGGGTGGTGGCCACCGTGGTTTCCATTGCTGTTCCAGGCAGAGCCATGATCGATGCGGGATCGAAGACTCTTTCTTCGGATCAGCTTCGCGCCGGACCTCAGGGAGGATACGGGCTGCTGGTAGAGGCTCCCGACGCTCCCCTGATCAAGCTGAACGAGGAGCATGGTTACGTGGATACGAGCAACTCGGGGCGCCATTTTCAGGTGGGTGATACGGTCACGATCATTCCGAATCATGTTTGCACCTGCGTGAACCTGCACGAAGAGATTTTTCTGTTGAGGAGTGGAGAAGTGGTAGGCTCATGGCTCGTGGCCGCGCGCGGCAAGATACGATAGTACCCCAAGACGCGAAGCCGCTACCCTAGCCTTCCCACAACGGTAGATCGAAGGGCGGCGTTGAAACCCTGCCCTTCCGTATCGCCACGGAGATTCGTGAGGAAAGCGGGCTGATCCCGAGTCTCGAGTTTCCGTTATGATTTTGCACAGGGGTCTCCGGCGCTTACGATGCGGATAAAGTGGTCGGACAAACTGAACGGGGAGAGCGGCAGACGGCATTCAGGCATGTGGCACGTGACGCAGTTGCGCGCCGCCACCGGGCATGCTTTTGCAGCCGACAATGCCACTGCGGAGCTCGGTCTGGCGGAATGACACGAAAGGCAGGCGGAATCATAGCCAACTGGATTCTGCTGAAGCGGCTGATGGGGATTGTGGCAGGTGATGCACGTGAGGCGCTGGCTCATGATCCAGCACTGGCTCATTTCCAGGCGATAAGGCTCGTAATGTACGGTATCGAGGCCGTGCAGGCCCTCGCGCTCGACAAGAAGTGACGAGCGATGGCACGCGGCGCAGAAGTTTTCCAGGTCCGCAGGGTCAAGCCGGACAGGATCAAAGATGGTGTTTGCGGCGGACTTGATGGGACGACTTGCCTTCTCCATCGCCGCCACGTGCCGGGCGCCAGGACCGTGGCATGCCTCGCAAGTGACGCCCCGAATCAGAGTCTGGACGTCCAGCCGACCGCCCGCGACGGCGGCGGTTGTGTGGCAGGAGATGCACTGTTGCGCGGCAGCGGGAATGAGGGGAAGGCCGAAAGCCCCCTGAAGTGTAGGCGGTAAGGCACGCACGAGGCCGGCCACAATGTCGAGCCGGCCGAGCACCGGATAAAAGGCGACTTCCGCCTCATTGTAAACGCCATTGGCGCGAAAAACGTAAGCCTGCCCCACTACCCCGGTACCATAGGCCCACAGAAGAGCGATGGAGAGAGTGTTCTGGCCGTCCGTCACCGAGTAAACCGCTTTGCCTCCGATCAGGTCGATGCGGTAAGTATAGGGCCCGCGCTGGTAGCTCATGTGAGGATGAGCGCGGAGAAAGGGGCTTTCCACGGCGGGCACGATCGCGTGCGCCATCTGAGAGTTCCTCCATCCGTTGAACTCCGACGGGTGGCACGGAGCGCAGGCGCGCGGCCCGGTATACGCGTTGCGCGCTGCGGCACCCTCGTTGGGCCACCATCCTTGCGGATGGGCTTCCGCCAGTCCTGTCTCGGCCTGGGTATCCGTCACGGTTTGAGCGGCTAGAGGTGAACACAACGCCGGCAGAACCAGGGCGATGAGAAGAAAGCTCGCGAAGGATTGCGCCCACTTCCACACGCTGCCGGATGGCGCCCCGAAGGTCCTGAATATCGAGCGAAATCCCTGGATCGTTATTCCCGCCATGGTCCCGCAAGGAATGAATCGTAGCACTGCAAGTGCTCCCAAGGCGATGCAAAAGTGCGGAGAAGCACGCTGGATTGTGCTTTCCTGGGGGCTTCGACTGCGCCCCAGAACTCGCAGATTTGGAGGCCCGAAGGGCCGCTCTATCATAGCCCTGGGCAACGCCCCATAGGCGTTAACCTAAGACTCTCGACCCGCCGATTGCCCGGAGAGCAATACCGTGAACAGCCGTAGGTGCAACCTACGGACAGTGATGCCCAGAATTAAACCAACCCCGGAGGGGTTGACTAACCCCAGTGGGCATGATGACGATGATGGAGCGGAGGCAATCGTGGTCGGGCGGTCAACCCCTCCCGGGTTGTTCTTCTGGGGTCGCCTGGTTTCCGTAGGTTGCACCTACGCTATTCATCGTCCCGCCCCTTTCGGGGCTTGCGAGAAGCACTGCGACAAGCTCGTTCAACGCGTAGGAGTCGCTCACAGCGAGCCTTAAGTTAGCGCTTATGGACCGACTGGCTTGGGCTGCAATAGAGCGCCGCTTCGCAGTTCGGAATGCAGAAACTCCGAGCGAAGGGCAGGCCCTACACCTACGCTGCATCGGCGGCGGCAACAGCGTCCACAAAATGGCTTTCATCTTCAGGCGGGAAGCGCCTAGAATGCAGAGTGGATGCACGCATGAAGCGTGACGGCGAGCACCTCTTGATGGGCCTTGGCGAGCGAGGAGCAGGGACCGGTGTGCGTCTTACACTGCTCGTTCTTTGTTGCAGCACCCTGTGCCGCGCGGCGCAGAGTTCTGCCGCGCCCCCTCAAGACGTGGTACAGCTCTTCGCCCGCGCCGAGCTTCTTACCGAGCGGAAAGACTATGCGGGCGCCGCCAAAGTTTACGAGCAGATTGTCCAGATCGATCCGGATTCCTTCGAGGCCCTCAATAATCTAGGGGTCCTCTACGCGCACCTGGGGAAATACCCGCAGGCGGCGAGCGCCTATGAGCGCGCCCTGCGGCTGGAGCCTGGTTCATTTCCCTTGCTGGTGAATCTAGGCCTTTGTTACTTCAAAAGCGGTAATTTCCCAAGCGCCGTCAAGCCGCTGGCGGCGGCGGTATCACTGCAGCCGGAGAGCTTTCAGGCCCGCACCCTGCTGGCCATGTCCTACTATTCGGATAAGGACTTCAAAGCCGCCAGCGCACAGTTTGAGAAGGTGATTGCGTTGAAGCCAGACAATCAGACCCTCGAGTATCTGCTTGCGGAAAGCTATCTCGCGAGCGGGCAGAACCAGAAATTGCTCACTTTCTTCCAGCAGCTTATCCTTCGCTCGCCGGAATCCTTCACCATTCACATGCTCCTGGGCGAGGCGGACGATGGCCTGGACCGCACCGCCGAGGCCATCCAGGAATTCAAAGCTGCCGCCGCGATGGCTCCCAATCAGGCAAATGTGCACTTCGGCCTCGGGTATTTGTATTGGAAGGAGCATGAATACGGCCAGGCGGCTGCGGAGTTCCAGCGTGAAATTGAATCGGGCGGCTCGGTGGCGAATTCAGAGGCTTATCTTGGCGATATCGACGTGCGGCAAGGCAAGCCGGATGAGGCGCGTGCCCTGATCGGTCAGGCGTTGCGCTTGTATCCGAAAATTCGCATCGCTCATTACGACCTTGGCGTTCTGGATGCGGAGGACAAACACTACGCCGCGGCTGTTGCCGAGTTTCAGGAAGCGATCCGGTTGGACCCCTCGCAGGCGGACGCCCATTACCGGCTATCTGAGGTTTACCGCGCCGAGGGAAAGAACGATCTCTCCAAAGCAGAGGCTGAGGCGGTGGCCGGAATTCGCCAGAAGACCGCCGACAGTCTCTACAAAGAAATCTCCGGCGTGCCCTCGCCGAGCGCCTCGCAATAGTCTACGTGTCTCTGTTAACGGAGCGATTTTCCCTGTTTATGGCCCGATACGTTTTGGCCGCCGACCTGGGTGGAACGAAGATTGCGGCCGCTCGTGTCAGCCAGACCGGCGCCGTTACACATCACGTCGTAGTCCCGACGCCGCCCTTGGGGGGCGAGGCGGTCGTTCAGGCCGTCATCGACACGCTGAGTCTGCTCCCTCGGCGCGGCGCCTGTGCGGTCGGCATCGGTGTTCCCGGCTTGGTCTATGCGGACGGAAGCGTGTGGGCGCCCAACATACCCGGATGGCGCCGGATGCCGCTCGGCGAAAAACTAACTACTCATTTCAAGTTGCCGGCGCGAGTCGAAAGCGACCGCAACGCTTTCGTGACCGGCGAAGCGTGGAAGGGAGTGGCGCAGAACTGCCCGGACGTGGTCTTTGTCGCCATCGGAACGGGCATCGGCGCCGGAATCATCAGCGGCGGCCGCCTGATTCGCGGCCACGGGGAACTCGCCGGGTGTTGTGGCTGGATGGCCATCCATGATCGCTTCCGGCGCGAGTATGGCGCGGTGGGCTGTCTGGAATTCCATGCAGCAGGCCCGGGCATTGCTCGGGCGGGCCGCCGCGCTTACCGGAGATCAATCAGTACTCGCGAGCTGGTTAATCGGGCCCGGCAGGGTGAGCCGGAGGCGATGCGGGTGGTTGCCCGGGCTGGTCATGATCTGGGCCTCGGCCTTGCGAATCTGGTGAGCATCTTGAACCCTGAGATCATTGTGATCGGCGGTGGAATGGCCGCGGCGGGAAATCTGCTTCTCACGCCGGCTCGAGAAACCATGAAGCGATGGGCTCAGCCGTTAGCGAGCCGTCAAGTGCGAATCAGCCGTAGCGCGCTGGGCGCCCGAGCTGGTCTTCTCGGTGCCGCCAAGCTGGCCTTCGAAAAACAGTGATCCCGCGGGCAGCAGGTAGCGCAGAGCGGACTTACTGCAGCAACCAGACCGGAGGGAAACCCTGCCCTCGCCCCCTTGGGGGAAAGGGCGGCGCGCGCAGCGCCAGGTGAGGGGGTTTCCGAAATGTTGCTAAGAGAAATTTTTCGACCGTGCAATGTAGAATTTGTGCAACTGAATTTCTATGGTCTCGAACAGCTTAGTCCACCCGCCCAAACGCCCCATCGGCCTGATTGCGACGGTGAACGCGTGCATGTTCATCTTTGGAATCGTGCTCTTGCTGATGGGGTCGCTTCTCCCCAGCCTGCGCGTCAACAGCGCCAGGGCCGGCG
>JASHOS010000301.1 GCA_030040995.1 Terriglobia bacterium
CCAAGGTTATAGGGCTCTCGCAGCGGGTGGCCGTGCACCACAGGCCCCGGGTAGCCGATTGAAACTGCGTTGTAACTCCAGTCCTTTGTGAGTTTCTTCACCTCTCGTACCATCATTCCCGCCGTCATCCTCGAACCTGACTCAATTTCGCGCGGCGCTTTTTGGCCCGTTGCGAGCACTTTGACGTGAGTCCCGCCCACATCAATCACAAGAACCTGAGGAAGCGCATCTTTCTTTGCCCGATTCATGCTTTTTTCTCCAGATGTCCGCCGAACTCGTAGCGCATCGCGGAGAGCAGCTTATCCGCAAAATCTGCCTCACCTTGGGAAGTGAACCGCTGATAGAGCGCGGTGCTCAAAACAGCAGCCGGGGCGCCTTCTTCGATCGCCGCAAGCAAAGTCCACCGTCCTTCGCCCGAATCGGAGACTCGTCCCGAAAAATTCGCCAGCGTCGGCTGCTGAAGTAGTGAGATGGCGAGAAGATCCAGCAGCCAGGAAGCCACGACGCTGCCCCTTCGCCACACTTCGGCCACATCCGCCAGGTTGAAATCGTATTGGTAAAGCTCCGGATCGCGCAGAGGAGCCGTCTCCGCATCCGCAGCACCCCTCGTCTTACCAACGTTTGCATGATAGAGTATGTTGAGGCCCTCCGCGAAGGCCGCCATGATGCCATACTCGATTCCGTTATGAACCATTTTGACGAAGTGGCCAGCCCCCGAAGGTCCGCAGTGAAGGTAACCTTCTTCAGCCGTCCCACCTGCTTTTTCCCTGCCGGGCGTGCGCTCGATGTTACCGCGGCCCGGGGCCAGGGCTTTGAAGACAGGATCGAGCCGTCGCACGGCTCCGGCATCGCCGCCAATCATCATGCAATAGCCACGGCCCAGCCCCCAGACGCCGCCGCTGGTACCCACATCCAAGTAATGAATGCCTTGCCCCTGGAGCTCTTTTGCCCGCCGGATGTCGTCAACGTAATGCGAATTGCCACCGTCAATGATGGCATCGTCCTTCTGCAACAGGCCGGCAAGCTCGTGCAGAACACGGTCCACCACCGCCGCCGGCACCATGAGCCACGCAAAGCGCGGCGGCTTTAGCTTCGCCACAAAATCCTGAATCGAGTTCGCCCCAGTCGCACCCTCGCCTGCCAGTTCCTTGACAGTTTCAGGGCTCATGTCAAAGACCACGCACTCATGGCCAGCGTGTACTAACCGGCGCACCATGTTGGCGCCCATTCGTCCCAGGCCAATCATTCCCAATTGCATATTCGCGCTCCTCATTCATCGAATTTTCGATCGAAACAGCGGCAGAAAATATTAGATGCATTAGAATGAAGACCAGCCACCGCATTGCGCTACCGGATAGTTGATTCCAACTTCAAGAAAAGTTGTCGCACAAATCTTATTCGTCTCCACCGTCTCATCTCAGCCCCCTAGAATTCATGTGCGGGGCGGTGCGTGTTTCTCCCGCATAATTCTCCCCGTCAAACTTCCCTCTGGAGATCAACCATGCTCGTTATCATCAGCGATATCCACCTTACAGACGGAAGTTCGGGCAGGACCGTTCACCAAGGCGCGTTCCGGGTGTTCCGGGAGAGACTACGCGCACTTGCCTACGCGGCCTCCTGGCGCGCGGGCGGGAAATATAAGCCCATTGAAGAATGTGACATCGTTCTGCTGGGCGATATTCTGGATGTGCTCCGCTCATCTCAATGGCTTAAGCCTAGCCCCGGCGCTGCGGCCCTAGTGAGGCCCTGGGACTCGCACGAGAGCGAGCCCCTCATCAGCAAGATCCGCACGATCACCGAGGCCATTCTCTCCAGCAACACTGTTTTCTTTGCCATGATGCGGGAGATGCGAAATACAAATGTCATTACCATCCCGCCAGCCACACGGGATGGACGCCCCACCCGGTCACATGATACTGCAGGAAGCGTAGACCGGGACCGAGTCAACGTCCGAATCCATTACATGGTCGGGAACCACGACTGGTTTTATCATCTCCCGCACCCAGCTTACAACGAAATACGCCGCGCGATAGTTCAAACCCTGGGGCTGGCGAACGATCCGTTCCAGCCTTTTCCGCATGATCCTGAGGAACCTGCGGCAAAGCCCATCTTGAATGCATTTGAAGCGCATCAAGTGCTTGCGCGGCATGGCGACATCTTTGATCCGATCAATTTTGACGGTGACCGCTGCCGTTCTACGGTCGGTGACTCAATTGTAATTGACCTGGTCACGCGTTTTGCGGCGGAAGTTAGGGCACAGTTGGGCGAATCACTCTCCCCCGAATGTCTGGCCGGCTTGAATGAGATCGATAACGTTCGCCCCCTGCTTCTCGCGCCCGTCTGGACAGGAGGGATCCTGCAGCGGACATGCCCGGATGCGAAGCTGCGCCGGAAAGTACAAGGGGTATGGAACGATCTGGCGGACCAGTGGGTGAAGATGCCCTTCGTATGCGAACATTTGTGCTCGCGCCATCAGTTCAAAATGGGACAAAGTTTAAAGCTGTTCTTGGCGTTGTCCAAGAGATTCATGACGGTGGACAGCGGCCGATGGCGATGCTGGCTGGCAGAGAAGATTGGCAGCGCCCGGAAATCATACTTCCCTCATGCGGCCCAAGAGCACTGGTTCCAGCAACAACGAGCGCGCTTCATCGTTTATGGACATACCCATCACCACGAAATTGTTCCCTTAAATAGCGCGACAACCAGCGAAGGGCAACTTGACCAGATTTATCTCAATTCAGGCACGTGGCGCCCCGTCCACGAATTGACAAGATATAATCCCGGGCGCGAGATATTCGTTGGGTACAACACGATGACTTATCTCGCCTTCTTCAAGGACGGCGAGCGCGGCGGTCGTAAATTTGAATGTTGGACCGGAGGGTTGTCCCAGTCGGCCTGGAAAGCTCCCGGCTCTTGAGCCTTGGGTAGAATTGAGAGGCGTTTCCATTTCGGCATTTCCCTGAGTCACTGCCCGTCAGAGGTGCCCTCCCGCGTTAGCCGCCCATGTCCGGAAATGAACAGCGCCGTCCCGAAAGCGGACAGTCTTCCGACAGATGTTTCCTCCGCCTCCGTTGCTAACGTCTACAGATTCAGTAAACTAGGTTTCTGAGAAAGTTGGCATGCCTCTTGCGTCAGTAAGTCGGGGTACTGGCTTGCGAAGTCAGAATGGCAGCCGAGCCTGAAGCGAAGCGGTGCGATTTCGCCGCACGCGGTTATCGCCGCTAGCGACGGTTCGTCTCCTGACGAAATCGCCGCAGGAAGTCCCTCGCCAATATGCGACAGTTATGTATTGCGTGCTTCGCCGAGGCTACCAATTTATATCAAATTCGGCAATTGCCGATTGCAGGTTGCAGATTGAAAGGCGGCTTGTTCAACCCGCGTCTGGAGGAGAATCCGTATGAGCACACTGTTACGCGACCTGCGTTTTGGCTGGCGGCAACTTGCGCGCAATCCCGGCTTCACGGCGATCGCTGTCATCACACTCGCGCTCGGCATTGGCGCGAATACCGCGATCTTCAGCGTCGTCAACGGTGTCTTCCTGCGCGGCCTGCCTGCCCGAGATCCAGACCAGCTCCTAGGCCTTTCCTTCCACCCCCGGGGCGGCCTTGGCTTCGATTTCTCCTATCCCGATTTCGAGGACATTCGTGAGCAGGCAAGCTGTTTCTCCTCGATGTTCGCCTATACCATCGGCCTTGACGGCCTCAGCAGTGCATACCGCGCGAACCAGATCATTACGAGCTTCGTTACGGAGAACTATTTCACTTCACTCGGTCTTAAGCCGGCTCTGGGCCGCCTGATTCTGCCCAGCGAGGGGAATACATCAGGTTCGGATCCGGTGCTGGTCCTCGGCTACTCGTATTGGAAAGAAAGGTTCGGAGGCGATCCGGGCGTACTCGGCAAGCAAGTCCAGGTGGACGGCCATCCGTTAACCATCGTCGGCGTTGCGCCCAAGGGATTCCGCGGCCTTGTGTCTATAGCGGACGTACAGGCCTATATGCCCTTCAAGATGTTCACTGAGTTGCGGGACTGGGCCACAAACTGGACAAACCGCCGGGAATTGCGATTGCTCGGCGTGCTAGGACGTCTAAATCCCGGCGTGCGCGTAAGTCAAGCCCAGGCTTCTCTGGATGTAATTGCCCACCGGCTGGCGCAGCAATATCCAAAAGACGATCGGGACGCGACTATCGAAACCTATCCGGGAAAAGCGCTCCAGTCGTTGGTTCAGCCTACCCGGCAGCGATACAAGATCGAGTTGACTGCCTTCGGCTTGTTTCTTGGACTCGCGGCACTTGTCCTGTTGCTCGCTTGCTTTAACGTAGCCAACATTTTACTGGTAAGGGCCACTGCCCGTGAGCACGAAATGGCGGTCCGAGCAGCGCTGGGCGCGGGGCGGGGGCGACTGACGCGCCAAATTCTTACCGAGAGCCTGCTCCTGGCGTTTCTTGGCGGCACCGCCGGAATCGTGCTCGGCAGTTGGGGCAATAACGCGCTGAGTGCGATCCACCTGCAGCTTGGATTTCCTGTCCATCTCAATTTCGGATTTGATTGGCGCGATTTCGCGTTTGCTTTCGCCGCAGTGGTGCTGTCCGGAATCGTGGTTGGCGCCGTGCCGGCGGTCCGCGCGTCGCGCGCCGATCCGAGCGACGCTCTCCACGAAAGCGGGCGCGGTGTCGTCTCCGGGAGTCATGGCTTGCGCAACGCACTTGTCATCGCCGAGATTGCGGGATCCGTGGTCCTGCTGGTGGTTGCCGGTCTTTTTACGCGCAGCCTCGAACGAGCCCAGCGCGTGGAACTGGGCTTTAACCCGGAGCACGTCCTCAATCTCACCATGGATCCACACGATGCGGGTTACGATAAGGTGCGCGGCCGCGAATTTTTCCATGATCTTCTACGGCAGGTCCGCAGCCTGCACGGCGTGAAATCCGCCAGCTTAGCCTTTTCCTATCCTGCCAGCTATTACACGGAGGATGAAAGGGTCTACGTCGAAGGCCATCTTCCCCTGCCGGGCCAGGCAGGGCCTAGCGTACCCGATAATTCCATTTCTCCCGGGTACTTCAAGACCATGGGAATTCCCATCCTGGAAGGCCGCGGGTTCGCGGAGACGGATAACGAGTCGGTGCCCGAGGTGGCAGTCATCAACCAGGCAATGGCCAGGGAGTTCTGGCCTGGCGAAGATGCTGTTGGCAGGCGCTTCAAACTATCGAGTGATGGAAAAGACTGGATTCAGGTTGTGGGTATCGCCCGCGATAGCAAGTATCAAGATTTGTTCACCAAAGCGCGTCCCTATTTCTACCGTCCGTTAGATCAGGACTACACCAGTCTCGAAACGCTGCAAGTTCGCACGCTCGAGCCTCCAGAGACCATGATTGAGGAAGTGGAGCAGCAGGTTCATGCGCTTGCTCCCGGTCTGCCTGTCTTCGGCGTCCAAACCATGAACCAGGCGCTCGACAGCCCAATTGGATTCTTTCACTACAGATTAGCATCGGGTCTTGCGGCCGTGCTGGGTTTGCTGGGCCTGATTCTGGCGGTGGTGGGGGTCTACGGAGTGGTTTCCTATACGGCAAGCCAGCGCACGCACGAGATTGGCATTCGCATGGCGCTCGGCGCCCAGGCCAGCGACGTCTG
The DNA here is from genome assembly GCA_030040995.1 of Terriglobia bacterium. Lineage (GTDB taxonomy): Bacteria > Acidobacteriota > Terriglobia > UBA7540 > UBA7540 > JASHON01. The sequence goes on from JASHOS010000301.1 coordinate 5,626, forward strand.
GAAAATGATTTTCGGGCAAGGCTTAAGCCTCGCAGGCAAGGGCGTTCTGGTAGGATTGCTGGCTGCGTTTGCGGTTTCACGCGTGATGGCGCACATTGTTTTCGGTGTGAGTACCAACGATCTGCTCACATTTGGCACCGTCACGGTCCTTCTCGCCATTGTGGTCCTCGTGGCATGTTTCATTCCCGCGCGGCGGGCCGCTAAAGTAGATCCGATGGTGGCGCTCAGGTATGAATAGGTGTCAGGTTCCAGGGAAAGACAGCAATTCCATTTAGCGGAGAGGTTCGTCGACTTCCTGCAGCCATTCGGGGCGTTTCAGCACTTCGCGCGGCCGGGAGCCGTCCGGCGAGCTGATGATCCCATCCTTTTGCATCAAGTCGAGCAGCCGCGCGGCGCGTCCGTATCCCAGGCGGAGGCGGCGCTGCAGGAGCGACGTGGAGGCTTTGCCGGATTCCACCACGATGCGGACCGCATCTTCATAGACGCCATCCAACTCCCCGGAAATGTCTTCGTCCTCGTCTTCTTCTTCATCGCCGGCTTCGGCGTTGCGGTCACGGATCGGCTTCAGGAACTCTTCGTTGTACTGCGGCACGGATTGATCCTTCCACCAACCTACTACTTTATTGATTTCCTTTTCGGTCACAAATGAGCCGTGCAGCCGAACGAGCCGGGAGCTGGCCGGCGGCATGAAGAGCATATCGCCCTTGCCGAGCAGCGCTTCCGCGCCATTTGAATCGAGGATGGTGCGCGAGTCGACTTTAGAGGCGACGCGGAAGGAAACCCGCGACGGTAGGTTGGCCTTGATCAGCCCGGTAATCACGTCAACCGAGGGACGCTGCGTGGCAAGAATCAGATGGATGCCCACCGCCCGCGCCATCTGCGCAAGCCGCGTGATGGATTCTTCGACATTCTGAGGTTCGACCATCATCAGGTCAGCCAACTCGTCAATGACAATCACCAGATAAGGCAGTGGGCCTTCCTGCTGGCCATTACTATTGTCAAACAGGTCGAGCGTCGAATCGGGCTCAAAAATCTTGTTGTACTGCTCGATGTTCCGCACTCCATGCTGGGCCAGCTTTTTCAGGCGCTCTTCCATTTCAAGCGTTGCCCGGCGCAGCACGTTGGCGGCAACTTTGGGTTCGGTCACGATCGGGGTGAAAAGGTGGGGGATGCCGTCGTAGAGGTTCAATTCGAGGCGCTTGGGATCAATTAAGATCATGCGCACTTCATCCGGAGTTGACCGGAACAGGATCGACATGATGAACGAGTTGATGGCTACGCTTTTACCGGAGCCCGTCGATCCGGCGATCAAGAGATGCGGCATCTGCGCCAGGTCACCCACTTTCACCTTGCCCGTAATGTCCTTGCCCAGGCACAGCGTCATCCTCGAAGGGGGCGCCGCAAACTCGCTTGATTCCAGAATCTCGCGCAGATAGATGATTTCCCGGTGAAGGTTCGGCACCTCAATGCCCACCGTAGATTTGCCGGGAATCCTCTCGATCAGAATGGACTCAGCCTTCATCGCCAAGCAAAGGTCATCAACGAGGTTGGTGATGCGGCTGTATTTGATGCCCGCCTCGGGCTTGAACTCAAACGTGGTGACTACTGGCCCGGGATGAATTTGCGTGACCGTTCCCATCACTCCGAATTCCCCAAACTTGTTCGTCAACTGAAGAGCGCGATCTTTCAGCTCCCGCTCGTCAACCCCTTGCTGGTCGTCCGGAAGCCGTAGCAAGGAAGTGCTGGGCAGCTTGTACTTGTGCTGCTTGTTTGCCGCGATCGGGGGACCGGCACTGCGGCTTCGCTCCCGTTCCGCTGGTATTACGCGCACTGCGGCTTGCGAAGGTTCTTCCATTTCCGGTCCGTCGTCCGGCTCGATGGGAGTCAAGGGTACGACCTGCAAAGGCTTGGCGGGTTTCTGGGGCGGCTTTTCAGCAAGCGCGTAGGGCGTTGGCACTATTGCGCCGGCTGTAACCACCGGCTCCTTACCCAGCACCCGCTCGCGCGCCATGCGGCGCTGCAGCCGCAGTTTGTCGCGCCGCGAGCGCCAGTTGGACCATCGCTTCTGGAAAGGACCCACTGTCTCCACGTACGCAGCTCCCAGGAATTTTCCGGTTGATGAGAAGGAGAACGTTGTAACCAGGAATAGGGACGAGACGCAAACCGCTCCAGCGACAATGATTCCGCCTAGCGGGTTCAGGGTACGGACCAAGCCTGCGGCGAGAACGTAGCCGACTAGTCCGCTGCCGTGAATGACGCCGAAAACGCCAGGAACGCGGGGCGCCAACTCCAGCAACGCGGCCAGCGAGCAGATCAGAAGCACAGCACCCAAGATCTTGGTTCGAGGCGATGCCAGGGGCCGCACAAAAACCCACCGCCCACCAACAATGAACAACATCAGCGGGATGAGGAATGCCGTCCATCCAAGCAATTGCAGCAGTGCATCGGCGGTGTAGGATCCTACGACTCCTACCCAGTTCTGCACCGTCGCCGAGGTGGTGGCGGTGTCAAGAGAAGGATCAAGCGGACGATAGGACACCAAGCTCAAAACGGCGAGCAAGCCCAGCACGATAAGAATGAATCCGCATAACTCGGAACGGCGCCGGTGGTCAAGCAGAGGGGGACGCGATTCTCTTAAGCGGGCAGGCTGCGTGGAGGATGCGGATGGCATAGGAACGCATTTCAGGTACCGCGTTTCAGGTGTCAGAAACTGCTGGCGCTGGAGAACCGACACCTAAAACCCGATACCTACCGAAACCCGCGATCCAATCCCAATCCCTAGGGTGATACTAGCACAATTAGGTCGGTGCGGTAAACAGTGGGGTAGTGGGTCAGTTTGGACTTGTAGCGGCGAGTTTACCTCGCCAGATGGCGGCATGAAGCCGCCTCTACATCAAACTGACCCACTACCGAACAGTGGTTTGTAATGTCACAGTTGAGGAAGACTCAGGTGGCCGCGCTACTCGCCAAAACCGCTTCCACGGACGTGAATGGCGCGGGCGAACTCTACAAGACTAGCCACCAGTTCGAGGGAACCTACCACAATCCGCAGTGGCTCGGATAAGGCGCATGCTTCGAAGGCACGCGCTGCATTGCAAAGGCGTAAGAGCTTGCCTGTTAGCAAGATCATGCCCTCACCCGTCCCGCGCCGGCTGGAGAAAGCGCCTACCGCGGTCCACCCTCTCCCTCGGGAGAGGGAAAACAGCGATTCTTGAGGGCGGGTTTCCCTCTGGTCTGGTCGGGCTGCAAGGCTGCGCTGCAGCCACTCCTGTCCCGACTTTGACGCGGCCCTGCGCTCTCCTCAGTCGGGATCGATTTTTTCGACCAGGGCAATCGCCTCAGCGCGAACTGCTTCGCCGCGGCCGACTGCATCCAGCCCTTCACCCGTTTTTGCTTTTACGCTAACCTGACCGGCTGCCACGCCTAATGCGTTAGAGATGCTATTCCGGATGCTGGGGATATGAGCGGCGAGCTTCGGACGTTCCAGACTGACCGTCGCATCTACATTCAAGGTTCGGTAGCCTGCCTGCTCGAGAAGGCTCCGGACATGACGAAGAAACGACAAACTGGACGCGTTGTGCCATTCAGCAGCGGTATCGGGGAAGTGCTGGCCGATATCGCCCAGCCCCGTTGCGCCCAGGAGTGCGTCGCAAAGCGCATGCGCCAAGGCGTCTCCGTCTGAATGACCCACGGGTCCCTTGACCGATGGAATCTGGATGCCGCCCAAGATCAGCTTCCGGCCCGCCGACAACCGATGCAGGTCATTGCCAATACCCACTCGGAAATGGCAGCCGGGTTTTCCCGAATCCTGAGCCCGGAGTTTGGGTCGCCCTTTCAGGGCTCGTTTTTGCAAGGCAGACTCGAGTCCCTGGGCGTTGCCCAGGGCTATGATGGAGCAGCCCTTCGGGCCTGTTCCCTTCCACCAAGGCCCCAAGTTCGTCCTGCGCCCCTAGAAAACCTTATTGTCTCAAGCTGAGCCAACCGCCCGGCGCAATTGCGCCAAATCGGCCGAGAACGCCCACCGTATGCCGCCACGACCGTTGGAATCGAAAAATGGGTCGTTGTGCACCACCCGGCTGCCTCCCAAATCGAGATGAAAGCGCATCTCCTTCACCCCGAATTCGCTGAGGCGCGCTCGGACCGCCGGCTGGCAGTCGCGCTGACAATAAAGAAGCAGAAATCCTCCGCCGCCCGCTCCGGCAATTTTCCCTCCCAGAGCGCCGCTCTCAAGAGCGGCATCATAGATGCGGTCGATGTGCGGATTGGATATTTTCGAGGAGACCCGCTTCTTGACCATCCAACCCTCGTGCAACAATCTGCCAAACGCGTCAAAGTCCCCAGAAAGCAAAGTCTTGTGCATCTCCGGCACCATCTTCTTTAACTCGGTCAGTGCATCCAGAACGCCCTCCTCGCTGTCCTGAACAGATTTATCCTGGTCACTCAGAATCTCTGACGAGTTCCGGGAGCCGCCGGTAAAGAAAAGCAGGAGGTTCTGTTCGAGATCCATCAGCATGTCAGGACTCAGCCGCACGGGCTCGACCTGCGTGCCGCCCGCTTCGAACCTAACAATTTTCAATCCTCCTACCGCGACTCCGTATTCGTCTTGTTTTCCCACGGGTCGCCGCAGCATATTTCGCGCGATATGAAAAGCTTCTTCGGCAAGCTCCGCGTTATGGTCGCTGAGTCCCAGATACACGCGAAGGGTTTTCAGCACGTTCACGCACACTGCTGCCGATGACCCCAGCCCAGTTCCCGGAGGAACTTCCGAGGCCATGAACAGATTCACGCCCACGTTGCAGTGCAAATGCTTGAGAACAGCAAACGGAATCTCGAGGTCCGTTCCCTCAAACTCCATTCTCTCGATTTCTTCGCACGATTCCAGAGCTTTGAGGTCCGAAGAGATGATTTGCGTCTGACCATCTTCCCGTTCGGTCAAGATCGTGTAAACGTATTTATCGATGCTGGTGCTGAGCACGAGCCCGCCGTGCTTTTCGTAGTAGGAAGGGAAATCTGTTCCCCCTCCGGCAAAGCTGATCCGCACGGGTGTCCGAACAATGAGCATGGATTCCTATGGCGTTGCGCGGGTTTAGGCGGACCGCACAGGATCTCCTTCTGAAGAGACCCAGGATGGGAAGTTTTTATTCGGCGCCTTCAGATTACGCCGTGAAATAAGAGTACTGAACGTCGCCAGCACGAGAGCGAGATCCACGAGAGGCGTGTAATTTGCCGCATACTCCAGGTCGAATTTCGTTTTTGAATCCGACGAATCCATCTCCCGTAATCCCTTCACTTGGGCCAGCCCGGTGATCCCCGGCTTAATCTGCAAGCGCCGTTTATGCCATGCGGAATAATGCCGCACACGCTCCGGGCTCTCGGGTTGAGGTCCCACAAAGCTCATGTCTCCCTTGATCACGTTCCAAATTTGCGGCAATTCGGACAGACTATACCACTCAAGAAATCCAGTAATTCGTGCCCACCGGGCTGCCGCCGGTTTCGGGACATCAGCTCCAAGGGAGCTGGTGTTGAAGCGATAGAGGGTAAATGGCGCTCCATTGAGTCCAATACGGGTTTCGCCTCTCACCGCGCGCCGGGACCCCAGATAGACTACGATGGCGATGATCGTGGATAGCGGCACAACCACAGGGAGCAGGCACACGGCTAGCGCCAAGTCGATGACGCGCTTGAGAAGGCGGTGCGAAGGATGGAGAGATGTCTCCTTCATCTCCAGAACGGGTATTCCATCAATGCTGAAACTCTCGATGTGGCTTGTGTGCAGGTCATAATATTCGGGAACGCACCTAATCACGATTCCCATTCTCTGGCAGTGAGCGATGAACTCCAGCGTCTCGGTCTTCCGCCGGATGGGTATCGCAAAGAGGAGCTCGTCCACATTCCGCGCCGCCAGCTCGCGCGCCATGGACTCTGATTCGCCCAAGAGCGGTTCCTCCGCCGCCTCCTTCGCGTGCCCATTATTCTGCATTCTTCCGGTAGCCGGAGCCAGGTAGCCTACTAACTCGTAATGAAGGTCAAGGCGCTTCTCAATTCTCGCGGCCAACTCCGCAGCCAACTCGGAATGACCCACAATCACCACGCGGCGCAAACCTAAGCCGTGCTTCCGGAGGTGCGTCAGCAGGACTTGGTACAACATCCTTGTGACGAGCAGGAAAAACAGCACGGTCAGAGAGAGAAACAGGAAGAGCAACCGCGAGTAATATGCCCGGGCAAGATACATGCCTGCGAGCAGCGAAGCAAGCAAAAGCACAGAGGCCGTGATTAATTTGGCGGCGCCGAGAGGTGATTGCCTGAGCCCGGGGAAATGATTGGCTCCGTATAGAAGAAAGATCAGGACCCAGGCGCCCAAGGAGAAGACAATCGCATATCCGTATGCGGCAAACGGCGGGGTGGGTAATTTGGGGTACAGGTTGTGAAAAAGCCCGCTTTCGTAGCGCAGGAAATACGCTATCCTGAAGGCCAGGATGATCGCCCCCAGATCAAGAGCAAGCAGAAGGTATTTGGGCAGCTTCCCTTTCATCACCTTTGTCTCCAGTCAAAAACCAGGAAGGAGCTTTCCACACAAATTTGATCAGGTCGAGCGAGCGTCTTTCTTTCCGGAAGCCCCGGCGTTCATATCATGAGGGGAACAGCACGCCCCGTCATGTTTGCGCCAGAATTCCAGAACGTCCTTCAAAGTCTCCCGGAAAAGGATGGACGGTTTCCATCCAAGCTCGCGAATGGCGAGGGAGTTATCCCCCAGAACGCCGCGATTTGCGGCAGCAGGCCTCTCAGGATGGCAGGGCCGCAGGCTGATTGCTCTGCCGGAGGATGCGATAAGCCCCTCAGCGATGGTTCGAACTGTCGTGGGCTTTCCTGAACAGAGGTTGTAGACCTCGCCAGGCTTCCCGCGCGTCAATGCATTATAGTACCCCGAAACGATGTCGCAGACATCAGAAAAATCGAGGCAGCGGTCCAAGTCAGCTACGTCCAGCCGCGGAGGGCGATGCCCCCGCTCAATCTCAACTACCTTCCGGGCAAGGTCGGGACAAACAAATCCCTCCTTCTGTCCCGGACCGGTGTGGTTAAAAGCCCGCACTCTTACCGTCTCGACCCCATAGCTCTCCCAGTACTGAGAGGCCGCCATCTCCGCTGCCGCTTTGCTTCCCGCGTAGGGGGTGCCGGGCCGCAACTTGCTCTCCTCAGATAGCAGCGTAACGCCATCCCCGGCTCCATAAACGTGAGATGAGCTGACCAGCAAAAAGCGGCTCGGCAACTTGTGAGTGCGGACTGCATCCAGGAGGGCCAGGGTACCACCGAAATTGATCTCGTAAGTGTCTCGGGGGCCTTCCAGTGACTGGGACGGCGAGCTCCGCGCCGCAAGATGAAAAACGAGATCGGGGCGAATGCCTGCCAGAACTTCCGCAGTTCGCAACCGGTCTCGAATATCCAGCGATGTGTAATGGACCGCTGCGGCGTCAACGGCGAGAAAGGGCTTGAACTCTTTTTCCTGCGAGATGCCATAAACGTCAAAGCCTTCGCGCAGCAGCAATTGAGCCAGGTAATTGCCTGCGAAGCCGGCTATGCCAGTTACCAATGCCCTCATCGATTCCTCGCAGCATGGAATGATTCGGTATAGGCGTTTTTCTTCTCCAGCTCCAAATCTGCTTCAGTCATTTCCACGATCAAATCACGAAAACTGATTGCATGGTTCCAACCGAGCTTCGCGCGCGCTTTGGATGAATCGCCAAGGAGGAAATCAACCTCGGCAGGACGAACCAAGGACGGGTCCGGAGTAACGTGTTGGCGCCAGTCCAAACCAAGATGCCCAAATGCAATCTCCAGCACTTCCCGGACTGAGTGATTCTCTCCGGTGGCAATAACATAATCATCCGGCTCGTCCGCCTGCAGCATGAGCCACATGGCCCTGACATAGTCACGGGCGTGGCCCCAGTCCCGCCTCGCTTCCAGATTGCCTAGCGTAAGGTCCTTTTGCCGCCCGAGTTTTATACGCGCTGCGGCATTGGTGATTTTTCGCGTCACGAACTCGATGCCGCGCCGGGGAGACTCGTGATTAAAGAGCATTCCGGAACAGGCAAACAGACCGTAGCTTTCCCGGTAATTCACCGTGATCCAGTGTCCGTAGAGCTTGGCCACTCCGTAAGGACTCCGCGGGTGAAAAGGCGTCTTTTCGGTCTGCGGCGATTCCGCCACTTTGCCAAACATTTCGCTGCTCGAGGCTTGGTAAAACCTTATCTTGGGATTGACCTCACGAATTGCCTCAAGCATGCGAGTAACGCCTAGAGCGGTAAACTCGCCTGTCAGGACCGGCTGGGTCCATGAAGTCGCCACGAAGGACTGGGCAGCAAGGTTATAAACTTCGGTCGCCTGGGATGCTTCAAGCGCGCGGTGAAGCGAATTCTGGTCGAGCAGGTCGCCGGAAATCAGTTCGGCGCGGTCCCGCAGATGCCCAATGCGCTCAAAATTGACCGTGCTGGTGCGGCGCACCAGTCCTAACACTCTGTACCCCTTCTCAAGCAGAAATTCCGCGAGGTAGGAGCCATCCTGCCCCGTAATTCCGGTAATGAGAGCTTGCTTCATATGCAAAAACCTACAGGGTATGCACCACAATGTCAACCCGAGGCCGGGAAGACGCCAGGGTTACGTCAAAGTTGGGCTTGTTGCGGTTTGGAGCCGTTTTTGTAGCGCTGGGCTCGCTTTTTAGCTCTGCGGCTTGTCATTTGCGCGAAAAAGCCGCAGCGTTACAAGGCGAACGCGGCGCTACAACCACCCCT
>JASHOS010000302.1 GCA_030040995.1 Terriglobia bacterium
CCCGCACTGGCCTAGGCGTCCGAGATCGGCATGTTCCTGCTGCTATGGCATGCGTTGGCTCGTCGCGAAGAAGCGCTAGGCCGGATTTCTCAGTCCATCGAGCCGAAGGGCGGCGTTTCAATCCCAATGCCGTCGTCAGAAGCCGAAAGGGATTTTGAGTTCGCCCATCCAGAATCGCAGCCGGGCAGGCGAAGCCACAGATATAGGTTCCATCCGGGCGCCAAGTTGCATGATGGTCAAATGCTTCGATTCGAAAACAGGCCACCTGGGAAGTCCGCTGCCGTCGGGACTGCCCGTTTTGGCGAAGTTGGTCCAGTAAGAGGACATTACGTCAGCCACGCGCCAGTCCACCGGCTGCCAGGGACGGTGAAGAAGGCGGAGGTTGTCGAACACATAAGGCAGCTCGGAAGAGTGGAACACGCCATATTCAGGGTGCTGAGGCCACGGAATCTTGCGGTCGAAGTAGTAGAGGTACACTTGGGGGCTCATGCTGGTCTGTCGAGCGGCCCATTTATAGAGCGAGACACGCGCGCGGTCCTGGAGCGCTGTACGGAGGGCAAGGGCAGCATGCTTGTTACCGGCGGCCGGGTACAGCTTCAGGCAGGTAGTCAGATTGTCTCCGCAAAGCTCCTTGAGTCTGCGCTTGTAAGTCTGAAGAGTTATAGCAGGTGCTGGCCCGTTGCCGTAGTAGCCGATTCCGATGTCATCGGCGACCATGCCGTTGGTCACCAGCACTTCGTGCGGAGGATGCCAGCCGGCGCGCAGCACCCAGCCGTCGAAAATTGGAGGCATGCCGTGCCAACCCTGCATGATCTTTTCGGCGGTCAAGGCCCGCAGTTGCGCAAGCGAATGCGCGCCCAGGCTGGCGGCGAACCGCTCGCCCACCTCTTCGGCCGCAGCGAGCGACCGGTGTTGGATGGCAGGCGAGACGGGAATCACACCTTGACCGCTCATGATGATGGCTTTCTGAAACAGGCCGCGGGCCAGTGGGGATTGCATCAACAACCAGACGCTGAACGCCCCTGCCGATTGGCCGAAGATCGTCACGTTGTGAGGGTTGCCGCCGAATGCCGCGATGTTCTGCTGAACCCACCGCAGCGCAGCAATCTGATCGAGCAGGGCGTAATTGCCGGAGGAGTGATGCGGAGATTCAGCGGTCAGGCCTGGATAGGCAAGAAATCCAAACGGCCCAACCCGATAGTTGAAGTTCACCTCGATAACGTCCTGGCGGGCGAGCGCGGCACCATCGTAAATGGCGACGCTGCCAGCGCCGCTGGTGAAGCCGCCACCATAAATCCACACCATGACGGGCCGAAGTCCGGCGGTCCCTTTTCCCGCCGTCCAGACGTTCAGGTAGAGGCAATCTTCACTGGGTGGGAGCTTCGAGAGGAAAGCCCGCGTCCACGGTCCCAACCTCTCGGGCGAGGCTGGTTGCATACACGGAGGACCGAACTGGCCGGCTTTCCGCACTCCTTGCCAGGACGCGGGAGGGTGTGGCGGCCGCCAGCGCAGCTTCCCGACCGGCGGCGCGGCAAAGGGGATGCCTTTGAAGGCTTCAATCCCATGGCTCAGCGCCACTCCTGACACCAGACCGCTCATGGTCCGGACGGGAGGGCTTTGCGCAACCAGGAGCGCCGGGAGGACTATTCCGCTTACCAGAACACTCGAGTCGAGGAAGAGCCGTAGCAAGCGCCGCGTCATTGACTTCGCTCCCAGCGTCCCATAATCCTACCACGTAGTGCCCAGGGAAGAAGCTAGCGTCCAGTTGCGAAAAGCGTAACTTCGGCTCTGTATCAGTTGGTCATATCGTCTTGCGACAGCCTCGAAGCCATGAAAAATCGCCTCTGCCCTCGCCCCCTTGGGGGAGAGGGCGGCGCGCAGCGCCGGGTGAGGGGGTTCTGCCGAGATTTTCAAGACAGGGCACGACTTCAGTCGTGCCGGAATTTCGCACTTAGGAAGCGGCTTTACAGGTTGCGGAAAAACGGCTTTTCGGAGCCGAGATCGGGCGAAAATGGCGGTCGCTCGAACGGAGAATCAATAACTTACAACTCTTGACGAGCGCCATTTGGGGCTCTCAGGGGAGTTTTTCCGCAGCCTGTTTAGCCGCTGACACAGGCTGAAGCCCAGTCAAGAAGGACTTTTTTGCGGCACGACTTCAGTCGTGCCCTGATACACGCGTTATATCGCCAACTTACGCAGCCAAGCACTAGCTTGTAGAACCCTCCTGGAATTCAAGTGCTGGCTTTCTGATGGGATAATGCCCGCAGGATGGTATCCAGAACATGGTCGAGGTTCTTTCCTACATCTTCGGCGAGGAGGCGGAGAACGAGATAGCCGTGCTCCTGCAGCATGCTATCCTTGCGGCGGTCGCGGTGCAGTGGACGTTTTCGCGCGGTAACGCATCATAGATGGAAGGCGGTTCGGGCGCGCGGGTGAAGATGATATTGAAAAGGAGCAACACCATGAGGCACGCAGTGACTGTTGCATTCGTTCTCGTGCTCGCCGTGGCATCGGTAGCTTTCGGCAAGCCACAGGCACAATCGCCGGCGGCTCAAACGAGCACAGGACAGCCGGCAGCACATCAGGGGAAGAAACAGGTGAAGAAGAGCAGTGGGCCTGGCCACGAGGCCGCAAGGGGCGGAGGAGATGTGGCCAAAGGTGTTGGCCGCGGCACTGAAAGTATGGCCAAAGGCACGGCGGGGTCAGTGGGCGATCTGGCAACCGGGCATCCGGTCATGGCCGGCGCCTCTCTCGGCAAAGGCGTTGCCGGTCTGGGCAAGAATACCGGGGAGGGTACCGTGAAGGGGACCGCAAAAGTCGGCAAAGGTGTTGGAGGCGGACTTAAGAAACTTGGAAGGAAGATTTTCTAACATACGCGATTCCCCCACTCACGCCGACCGGCTGCCCCGAAAGCCTCACGGGGATTGATCGTGGCTCGGCAAAAAGCCGCAGAGTTTCCAAAAACAAGAAACTCTGCGCTACCCGCTTTGGGCGGCAAAATGCCATTTGTAAACAATCTCACATTTCGCGGCGCGCGAAGCGCCGTGGACTGCGGTAGCGCCAGTTACCGCCCTGGTTCTCAGCCAGCTTGCTGGCAGGACAGTGGTAGCCACGGTCAACCCCTCTTTGGTTGGCCGTAGGCTTGTTATCCCCCGAAGGGCCCACGGCGAGAAAAAACGCTCGCCGTGGCTACCATACTTCTCCCGGGGTCCGCCACAAGCCGCAGAGTTTCCAAAAAACGGGGAACTCTGCGCTACCGGCTGACCACTGGCCACTAACCACTACCTTATTCGTGCCGCAGCGCGACCATAGGGTCCACGCTAGCCGCTCGCCGCGCGGGAACGTAACAAGCCAGCAGCGCCACGCCGGTCAGGGTGAGTGAGACGACAACAAATGTCAGCGGGTCAGTTGGCTTGACGCCATAGAGCAGGCTTGACAAATATCGCGTCAGCACAAGCGCAGCAGCAATGCCGATACCCACTCCAATCAGCGTCAGCTTGAATCCCTGGCCGACTACCAACTTCAGCACGTCCTCCCGCCGCGCACCCAGCGCCATGCGGACGCCAACCTCGTGCGTGCGCTGCGAGACGGAGTATGAGACGACGCCGTAAAGTCCCACGGCCGCTAATAAGAGCGCGAGGCTGGCAAAAATCCCAAGCAGGATCGTATTGAAGCGTGCCTGAGCTGAGGACGAGGCGAGGTACTGCTCCATAGTCTCGATGTCGTAGAGCGGGATATTGGGTTCCATCGACACCATCTCACTGCGCACCAAGCTCACCAGCGCTCGCGGATTACCTTTCGCGCGCACGATGAAGGTCAGCGTTGTCAGGGGGAGCTGGTTATAGGGAACGTAATAGACAGGTCCAGGGGTACCAGCTAGGCCCCGATCTTTAACATCGCCAACAATACCCACGATTTCGCGCCAAGGAGGGACGCCTCCCATCGAAGCACGGGTTCGGATGCGTCTTCCCACGGGATCTTCATTGGGAAAATAACGATGCGCGAAGGCCTGGCTGACTACGGTGACAGGCGGAGCCTTTTCGTCATCCGCCTCGGTAAACCCCCGACCTTGCAAAATGGGGATACCCATCGTGTGAAAATACCCCGGACTAGCCATAACAAAGCCGGCCACGGGTCGCATGGCTGAGGCTACGGGGTGCCCTTCGATTTCGAAACTGAGGCTCCAAGGGTCGGTCTCCGGAAGTGGAACGACGCCGCTTGCCGAACGGACGCCGGGTGTCTGACGAAGGCGGGCCAATAACCGGGTGTAAAAGCTGACCTCCTGGGCGCGAGAATAGCGGGTTCGGGGCAATTGGAATGTAAACGTCAATAATTGATGGGGATTGAATCCTGGATCAGTTCTTTGTAACGCGAGATAGCTCGCGATGAGCAAGGCTGCGCCCGCCAGAAGGGAGAATGCCGCCGCCGTCTCGCCGATCACTAAGCCGTTCCGCAGGCGGCGGTGGCGGCCCGTGTCCGAGCTGCTGCGTCCCCCCTCCTTGAGAGCCTCGCCGAGACCGGGCTTAGAGAGTTGGATGGCCGGAGCCGCGCCAAACAGTACAGCCGTCACAAAAGCCAAGGCAATGGCAAACAAGAGGACAAGGCCATCGACGCCCACTTGCGATGAGCGAGGAATCGTAACGGGCGTGAGCCGCAGCAGAACTCGGGTTCCCCAAACCGCCAGCAGGAGGCCCAGCCCCGTCCCCAAGAGGGAGAGCAGGAAGGTTTCTGTGAGCAGTTGCCGGACGACGCGGCGGCGGCCCGCGCCGAGTGCAACCCGGATAGCCATCTCCTTGTTGCGGGAAGCGCCCCGGCTGAGCAGCAGGCTTGCCACGTTTGCGCAGGCGATGAGTAAAACGAATCCCACCGCGCCGAGAAGGATCAGCAAGGCTAGTTGGACGCCTCCCACGATTTGACGGAGCTCTGGTTGCAAGATAACTCCTTTGAAACCGCCGTCCGTGTTGGGATACTCCTTCGCCAGGCGACGACTGATGACCCCTATGTCTGCTTCGGCTTGGCTCATGGTGACGCTTGGTTTCAATCGCGCAATCACGCTGAACAAGCCCGCGCCTCGGTCGGCGGTCATCGGCGACTTACCCCCAGCGTCTGGGGCGATAGCCGTCCAGAGTTCGGCCGTCTCGGCGTTAATGGGGAATTGAAATCCTGCTGGCATGACGCCACGGATTGTATAGCTCTTGCCATCGAGAGCGATGGCATGGCCGACAACTTTGGGATTAGACCTGAAGCGTGACTGCCAAAGGCGATGGCTGAGCAAGACCTCGTGGGATCCGGCTTGCTCCTCTTGTGGCAGGAACCCGCGTCCCAGGGCAGGCCTCTTCCCGAGCAGCCGGAACGTGTCCCAGGTGATAAATTCCCCAGGCAGTTGCACCGGCTGTCCAACGCCTGTCAGTGTGAAGTTACTTTCGCAGTAGGCCGCAATGCTGGAGAAGACATGGTTCTGAGAGCGCCAATCTAAGAAGTTGGGGTAGGAAACTTTCACGTCCGCACTAGCGACATGGCCCACTCGCTGCTGGATGGAGACAAGCTGGCTAGGGTGCGCGTAAGGCAACGGCCGCAACAGAACAGCGTCTATCAGACTGAACATTGCAGTGTTCGCACCGGTGCCGAGGGCGAGTGTAAGAACGGCAACAGCCGTGAAGCCCGGATTGCGGCGCAACTGCCGTAAGCCATACCGGAGATCCTGAATCAGAGATTCAACAAACCGTGCAGCGCCTACGTCCCGGCATTCTTCTTTCACTTGATCGAGCCCTCCAAATTCCCGCCGCGCACGCCGCCGCGCTTCTTCCGGCGACACGCCGGTTGCGACGTAGTCAGCGACCTGCTGCTCCAGATGGAACCGCAGCTCCGCATCGAGCTGCCTTTCCGTTCGCGTTCTCCGAAATAGTCGCTGATACCAGCGCATACGTAGCTTTCAGCAGTCAGCGATCAGCCGTCAGCAATCGCGAGCGGTAGCGCAGAGTCTCTGCTTGTGAGACTCTGCGGCATTTGATCGTGGCTTGGAAAAAAGCGGTAGCCACGGTCAACCCGTCTTTGGTTGGCCGTGGGCTTTTCTCCCGGCCAAAGGCCCACGGTCAGAAAAGCGCTGACCGTGGCTACCAGTCTTGGCTGACCACTGGCCACTAACCACAAACCACTGCCTTACTCGTGCCGCAAGGCAATCATCGGGTCCACCTTCGCCGCTCGCCGCGCGGGAACGTAACAAGCCAGCAGGGCCACGCCCATCAAAACCAGCGAGACGGCGATAAACGTAACTGGGTCTGTTGGTCTGATCCCATAAAGAAGGCTGGAGAGAAATCGCGTCAACGCGAGCGCTACAGCAATGCCGATCGCCACCCCGATCACGACCATCTTCAGTCCTTGATCAACGACCAACCTTAGGATGTCTCCCGGCCGCGCGCCCAGCGCCGTGCGGATGCCAATTTCATGCGTGCGTTGCGAAACCGAATACGAAATCGCGGCGTACAGGCCCACAAGTCCCAGCAGTAGCGCCATGCCTCCAGCGAGAGAGAGCATCACCAGGGTGAATGAGGTCGGGTGCGCGACATAAAAGTGAGGATCAGGCTATCCGGCGGCCCTCCCAGTAATCCTCGAAGTGACCGTTGAGATGACAGCATCGCAGCGCCAGGATCGCGTTGGCTCCGCGAACGGTCCAAAACATTCCAGACCTTTTGAGGCGGGAGGCGATCACCGTCTTGCAGCCCGCCTCAATGACGCCCGAGCCCACAAA
>JASHOS010000303.1 GCA_030040995.1 Terriglobia bacterium
CGGCTAACCCGCGGATAAGGGATATCGAAGCGCTTTATGAATAGCACCGCGCCAATCCATTGGATTCGCAACAGAACGTGATGTAGGGGGACGGCTTGCCGTCCCCTCGATCACCGCCGCGAAAATTAAAAAGGATAGGGCAAGCCCTACCCTACGCTGATCGCTTCCCAGGTGGATACCGCGGAGGGGGCACGACCACGCGGCCGGTGGGCCCTACGATCTTCGGACGGTGTTATCGACTGATTAGGGTGGCAGGCTTTTACTGGTAAACTCGCAGAAGCAGGGACGGGCTTGGAGGTAACCTATGGAAACGGTTCTTCAGGATGTGCGCTACGGCGTGCGCCAGTTGCTGCGCAGCCCGGGATTCACGGCCGTTGCCATCGTCACGCTCGTGCTCGGCATCGGCGCGAATACGGCTATTTTCAGCTTTGTGGATGCCGTGTTGCTTAAGCCGCTGCCCTATCCACATCCTGAGCGGATCGTCAGCGTGTGGGAAAAAAACGCCCGGGGATTTCGCAACCCCATTTCCACCCTGAACTTCCTCGATTGGAAGCGGCAGAACCGCTGTTTTCAATTTTTCTCAGCCGTCGGATTTGACGACGCGGTGACCTTGACCGGCTCAGGCAGGCCCCAGGAGCTTTATGTTCAGAGAGTCTCGGCGTCGTATTTCAGGGCGCTCGGTGCTAGCGCGGCGAGCGACGAGAGTGGACCCCATGACAGTCCGGCGTTATGAGTGAGGCGGCGGCTTCCTTTCATCCGGCGGGCTCTGCGGCTTTTTCTTGGTGGGCGCGGGACGATGCGCGGCCGGCTTGGCTGGGGCTCGCTTGGCAGGACGGGTCGCTGTGGATCGCGTGGCTGGCTGTGCTGGGGCTCGCTTGGCAGGACGGGTCGCTGTGGATCGCGTGGCTGGCCGTGCTGGGGCTCGCTTGGCAGGACGGGTCGCTGTGGATCGCGTGGCTGGGCGCGCTGGGGCTCGCGTGGCTGGCCGGGCTGGGACTCGCTCCGCAGGGCGGGTCGCCGTGGATCGCGTGGCTGGCCGTGCTCCCGCTGGAGTCCCCGCAGCGCCTCCGGCTCGGGCCGCTGCGTGTATCCCCGAATTCGCCGCAGCGGCAGGAGGGGTGATCCGCCTTACTGCCACCGGGCTCGCCTCAGCCGCCAATTGCGGATGACCGTGATTCACCGAGGCCAACTGAGCGCGATTGGCGGCGGCGGAACGAGCAACTTGGACCTGGGCCGGCAGGGCTGCAATGTGATGTTCCCGACTGGCAGCAATTTCAGCAGGGCTTGGCCGATAGCGGACGCCATCCGGCCCCCCGTTGTAGCTGACGTTCGTAGTATTCACATTGTCAACTACCGTCCAGTTGTATACGTTCGTGATGTTAGTAGTGTCTACGTTGGTTACGGCGCGATCGTAGTAGAACCCGTTCTTGCTCCAATAACCGCCTTGGAAACCGTCGCCGACGTATCCGAATCCATAATTGATGCCCCCGTAGTAGCCGATGTGAGGTCCCCAGTAGCCCGGGTGCCAGAGGTATACTGAGCCAATAAATCCCCAGTAACCCGGCGTCCAGAGCGCACCAACATAAGGAGCCGTCACCCAGTAGCCCGGCACCCAATAGTATCCTCCCGAGCCCCAGGCCCAGTACCCCGGAGTCCAAAGATAGTCAGGGCCAGGGCATTCCGGCTGGTTATACTCGGGTAGCGGAGGGGGCGGGTCGGGAGCCTGCTCGGCAGCCTCCGAAGACGAATATTCTGGATAGTAGTTGTCACTGGGATAATTCGAGCTTTCCGGCTCGCTCGACGCTGTCTGCTCGCCGGTCGGGGCCTGATTGATCTGGGCGGGATCCTGAGCCTGCGAATTTGGCGCCGCGTTCTGCTCGCTCTGCTGTTGGTTGTTGCCCCGGCAACCAGCAAGGCCTACCGCAATTGTCAGGACCAGCGCCGCCAAACGAACTTGACGCATCTTCTTCATGAGGAGCCTCTACATTTTGGATGAGCGGTTTTCTCGAATATATGTCATAAGCCTGTCAGGCATCAAGATGCCCCTCATACGTCGGCGACCGATGGTGATGTAGGGGACGGCTTGCCACCCCTCGATCACCGCCGCGAAAATCAACAAGCGTAGGGCAAGCCCTACCCTACGCTGCTTTTCGCAAATGCGCGCGAAGCTCTTCTTCCATCTCGCCCTCCACTCGCTGGCGGCGGCAGAGAAAGTCCATAATCGGGCGAAGCGACGATGCAAACCTCATATTTCCTGCCCGCCGGTCAGAGCTTCCCTGCGGCACTCCAAAGGCCTTCGCTCCGAATCCAAAGTCCAAAATCGCAAATCCTTACACCGCCTCCGCCCTAGCACTGAGGACGGTCCCGATCGCGGCCACCAGCCGGTTCCACCCCTCGGTTTCTTCTCGCAGGCGCTTCCGGCCGGCCGCTGTGAGCTCGTAAAATTTTGCTCGCTGGTTGTTTTCTGAGATTCCCCAAGTTGCTTTCAAATACCCCCTGCGGACCAACCGGAATAACGCAGGATAGAGCGCCCCCTGTTCGATCGCCAGAGCACCCTTCGAAATCTGCCCAATCCGCAGGAGCACGCCGTAACCGTGCTGGGGCCGGAGTGACACGGCCTTAAGGATCAGAAGATCGAGAGTGCCCGGAAGGATTTGCGCGCGGCTGTTCATATCACCTCCTAGTTCATTGAGGACTATAGAGAGTGTGCCGCTACCCTGTCAAGCGCGCATATGCCTGGAGGCGGGTAGCGAAGGGCGGCAGAGCCGCAACCAAACCTGCGCGAAGCCGTTGCCCTCTCCCTCGGGAGAGGGTGGACCGCAGCCGGCGCTTTCTCCAGCCGGCGCGGGCCGGGTGAGGGGTAATTAAAAACGTTGCCAAAAAAACAAGATTTCACGAACTTGCAATGCAGAGCCTCCGCTTTACCACTTGGGACTCGTATCGCTCGACGTGCCTCCGGCCGCTGGGATATAGCACTTCAGCGTGTAATCCATCACCATCCGATTGGCGTTGAATCGCCATCCCAACGTGCGGATGGTGCGCTTCATGCGCTTGATCCATCCGCGCGGCAAGCCATCACGGTCGCGCTGGTAGTAGAGCGGAATCACTTCGTCGCGAAGCACGCGATACAAGTCCTCCGCATCGCGAGCATCGTGGAGGCCGGGCTGGGAATGGGTGCGGCCGGTTCCGATGGCGAAGCCGTTCAGCCCGTCGTACGCTTCAGCCCACCAGCCATCGAGCACGGAAAGGTTTAGACCGCCGTTCAGCACCACCTTCTGGCCGCTGGTACCCGAAGCCTCCATGGGCCGGCGCGGCGTGTTGAGCCAGACGTCCACGCCCCGCACGAAATGCCGACCCACGTTGATGTCGTAATCCTCCACGAAAACGAACTTGTCAGCGAACTGCGGGTCGCGCGTCAATTGCGAGATTTGCTGGAGGACGCGTTTGCCGGGCTCGTCGTGCGGGTGCGCCTTGCCGGCAAAAACAAACTGCACCGGGCGTTTCGGATCGTTCAGCATCGATGCGAGGGCTGGAATATCGGTCAGAAGCAAGTTGGCCCTCTTGTAGGTGGCAAACCGCCGGGCGAACCCGATGGTAAGCGCGTCCGGGCTGAGAACGCGGCCCAGGCGGCGCAGCTCCTCCTTGGGCTCGCCGCGCCGCTCTGCTTGCTCCACGGCGCGCTGGCGGACGAATTCGAGCAGACGTGACTTCAGACTCAGATGCGTCTCCCAAAGCTCTCCGTCGTCAACGCCCTCGATCCCTTCCCAGATGCTTGCCTCCCCGCTCCGCTCGTGCCATCCGGCGCCCAAGTGCCGGTCATAGAGACGGAACATCTCCGATGACAGCCAAGACGGAACGTGTACCCCGTTCGTAATATGACCGATCGGAACCGCGTCCTCAGGTTTACCCGGATACAAGCCGGTCCACATGGCGCGCGAAACTTCGGCGTGCAGAGCTGAGACTGCGTTCGCCCGCCGGGAAACCCGCAGGCCCAGAACGGTCATGCAAAACTGTTCGTCATGGTTGCCCGGGTTTTCACGGCCGAGCGCCATGAGTTCATCGTGCGAAAGACTCATCCGTTCGCGAATCGGCCCGAGATGCTCCTCAACCAACTCGGGGCTGAAACGGTCGTGGCCGGCCGGCAACGGCGTATGAGTGGTGAAGACCACCTCCCTTGAAACACGGCGCACCGCCTCGTCGAACCCGAGGCCCTCGTCGTGCATGCGATCGCGCACGGCTTCGAGCACGGCAAAGGCGCTGTGCCCTTCGTTGAGGTGAAGAACGCCCGGCGTGACGCCCATAGCCTTCAGGGCGCGAAAACCCCCAACTCCGAGCAGCAGCTCCTGGCGGATTCGGACACGCTGGTCTCCGCCATAGAGCTTAGCGGTGAGTCCACGATCTTCGGGAACGTTGCCCTCCACGTTCGAATCGAGCAGAAGCAGGTCACACCGGCCCACGTTCATCCGCCACACTTTCGCTTTTATCGAGCCGTCACGAGTCTCGACCTCGACTGCCACGGGCTCGCCAGCCGGCGCAATCGCCGGCTCCATGGGTAACTGGCTGATGTCGGTGGTGAGGTACTCTTCTTGCTGCCAGCCGTGCACATCAAGCCGCTGGCGGAAATATCCCTGCCCATAAAGCAGGCCGATGCCGATGAGCGGGATACCCAGGTCGGAAGCGCTTTTCACGTGGTCTCCCGCAAGGATGCCCAAGCCACCCGAGTATTCCGGAATGGATTCGTGCAGCCCGAATTCCGCCGAAAAATACGCCACTGGCCGGGGCCTCAGAATGCCGGCGTACCTTGCGCCCCATGTCCGGTCCGCCTCAATATACTCTCGCAGGCGCCGGTAGGCGTAGTTGATGCGGCCATGCAGCACCATCTCGCTGGCGCGGCGCTCGATGCCAGACAGCGGTATTCCCGCAAGCAGTGCGATAGGGTTATGGTTGAGCCGCCGCCAGGGCACTGGATCCAGATCCCGGAACAGACTCGTGGTGTCATGATCCCAGGTCCACCAGAGGTTGCGAGCCAGCGCCCAGAGGCGCTCCCGTGCAGGGGCGATGAACCGGTCCAGCATGCGAGCCTCGCTTACTACGGGCGCCACCTGTGTGGCCGCCTCCAACAGCATCCGCACCTCGTCTTCGCGAAACGCGCGCGCCTCAACGGTTTGAACCACAAGGACCCCCTGCAGCACCCCACGGTCGATCAGCGGAACGCCCAGGAAGGACTGATACGCGTCTTCTCCCGCCTCCTTGAAATACTTGAAGCGCGGATGGTTTCTCGCCCGTTCCACTGCCACCGGCCGCACTTGCTCCGCGACCAGTCCTGCGAGACCTTCGCTCACTGCCATGCGCAGCGCGCCAACGCACTGCGAGCGAAGCCCCACGGTGGCGGCGAGCACCAGATTGGCGCGGTCCGGCTCGAGCAGATACGCCGAACAGACATCGGTGTTGAATCGCCTGGCAATCAGTGCGACCACGTTCGCCAGGGTTTCGGCCGGTTTGCTACCCTCCGCGAGTTTACCGATTTCTTCCCGCGTAAGAACTTGGTTTTCATCCATCATCTGAGTTGGTTGAATCATAGTTCTCCCTATACTCTCATATCTTCTGCCGGCTAGGAATGAAAACTATCCGCCGGTTATTCGCTGGTAAGCCTCGGTTTCGCGCATGTAGCGCCGACCTTCAGGTCGGCAACTCGCGCACTCGCCGTATGTCGTGCAGGACGTCCACGGCCTCTCGGCCTGCCAAATCTTGTGCAAGACATACTCGCGTATGCCATGCAGAGGAGCGCGGGCCGGTGATGTAGCGCCGACCTTTAGGTCGGCAGCTCGCGCACTCGCCTACGCGTATGCCATGCAGGGCGAAGCGAAGGATTACGGTGTTTTCGCTTCAAATAAATGCGGGGATGCTTCTCCCGCTCTGCGGGATCAGAATGACAGATTCGAATAATTCACACCCTCTGAGGCCTTCGTTACGGACATAAACCTCCCGTTTGACAGCCGCGCCGCCCGAAAGCTAGCATTTGAGCGATGTTGCAGTTTCAAGTCCGGCTCCCCGCTGTGGCCGGACGCTTTTACCCGGCAAGTGCGCAAATCCTGGCGCGCGATCTGGACCGGTATCTCTCGCCAAAACTCGCCGGCGAGCGGAAAGTGCGGGATGCGCGCGCCTGCGTTGTGCCGCACGCTGGTTACATGTACTCCGGACCGGTGGCGGGCGCGGTTTACCTCAAACTTGCAATCCCGTCACGCGTTATTGTGCTAGGCCCGAACCACTTTGGCCGGGGCGCGCCGCTTGCCACAATTTCCGCGGGATACTGGTCTACGCCTCTCGGGCCCGTTTCTGTCGATGCCACCCTCTCTGAAGCCATCAAGGAGAATTGCGAGGCAGTAATCGAAGATTTCGATGCCCATGCGGAAGAGCATTCGCTTGAAGTGCAGTTGCCTTTTCTTCAGGCCGTCGCGCCAGGATTCAGTTTTGCGCCGGTGGCAATCGGAGGCGTGGAATATGAAACGCTCGACGCGTTAGGCCGGTCCGTAGCGGCCGCGGTAAGGACAGCCGGAGAACCCGTCTTGATTGTGGCCTCCTCAGATATGAACCACTACGAGCCGGATGGGATCACGCGCGCGAAGGACCGGAAAGCTATCGATGCGATTCTCGCTCTTGACCCTTTGGGTCTCTACGATGTCGTATACCGGGAGCAAATCTCGATGTGCGGCTGCGGCGCAGCGGTAGCCATGCTGGTTGCAGTGAAGGAGTTGGGTGCGCATGAAGGTGTCTTGGAGAAATATGCAACGTCGGCGGATGCCGGGGGCGACCCCCGCGCCGTGGTAGGCTACGCGGGAATTATCGTCCGCTAGCTGAGAAGCAGCGAACAAATGCGGCAGAGGCTGGTGGCGGGATTTAGCCTAAAACACCAGCGAGTGGAAGCGAAAAGCCGGAAAGCAGATCCGGCTCTTCAAATTTTTCCCCAGCGTCGGCTGCGAAAACTTGCGGATCGAGCTTGCCGGGAATGTAGCGATACGCCTGGCGTGAATTTGGGTACATCAGCCACACGGCTTGAGCGCCAGCCTGAAGGTACTGGGATACCTTCAGCAACAGGTCGTCAGCACGATCGTTCCTGGATACAATTTCCACGACGAGGTCTGGCGAAACCGGCAACGGGGATTGATCGAGACCGATGCCTTCGAGACGCTGCGCTCGGATGAAGGCTATATCGGGCCGGCGAACGACTTCGCCAACCAGCTTCATGTCTGTTTCGCTGGTCACTCCGCCGAGCTTTCGAATCTCGACAAAAGCCCGCAGCGAGGCACTGAAGCGGTCGCGGATTTCATTGTGAAAGTAACTGGCTGAAGGAGTCACAATCAGTTCTCCGTTGCTGAGCTCGTAGCGCGTCCCTTCGGGTTCCTCAAGGGCTGCATACTCTTTGACCGTGAGCAAGGTTTTTGTGGCCATGAAGTTTCTCCCGCTGGCTTCAGGGTAACATGGGAATCGCGATCAGGAGCCGATATATCGCGCGTAGAGAGAGCGGGCGAGCGCCGGATCCTGCGTTCCCTTAATTATGGCCCGGCCATCCGGGAAAACCGTCAACTCATAGTCGCCCACACGGCATTGCACGAGATGTTGATTGGCTTGCACGGGTCCGAAATTGGAAAGCCGGGTCTTGAGCACACCGAGATTCACCGGACGCGGCTGGCGCAGGTGAATTTGCACCGAGTTACGGCCGCACATTGAGACGCGCGAAGCCGATTCGCGCTCAAGATAGATGAAATCGCGGGCGACGCAGCTCCGGCAACCACTCTGGCGGCGCGCCTCAACACACTGGCGGCGGTTTGTCCAAAGGTCGTAGGAAAGCAGCGTGCCGTGTAATTCCTCCCGGCGGCCGAGAAGAATTTTAAGCGCCTCGCTTACTTGAATCGCTGTTACCCAACCCGCGGCAGCGCCAATGACTCCCACTGTATCGCACGTTTCATGGATACCGC
>JASHOS010000041.1 GCA_030040995.1 Terriglobia bacterium
GATGCGGCGGGACGGCTGTTTGCTGAACGCGGATTCAAAGGCGTCTCGGTACGGGAAATCTGCAAGGAAGCAGGCGTCGCAAACGTTGCGGCGGTGAACTATTACTTTCGTGATAAAGCAGGCCTCTACCGTGAAGTTCTCGAATACATGGTCGAAGTCACCCTGAAAGTCGCGCGCGACAAGGCGGCAGAAGCGATGAAGGGAAAGCCGCCGGAAGAAAAACTTCATGTCTTTATCCGGCTGTTTCTCAACGACGTTCTCGGCGCCCAGAAGAACGAAAAGGCAAGGGTGCTTACGAGGCTTATGAACCGGGAGATGGTCGACTGCAGACCGGAATTCAGGGTCGTAGTCGAGAAGGGTTGGAAGCCAAGATTCCATCAGCTCAGCGAAATTGTGGGCGAAATCGTCAAGCTGCCAGCAGAAGACCAGCGCGTTTCGATCTGCGCGATGAATACGCTCGGACCGTGCCTGACGTGGGCGTCGGCAAAGCAGATGTCCCGATATTTTGCACCCCGAGTGGCTTTTACACCCGAAATCATCGAGGGAATTGTACAGCAGGTAACGGCTTTCGCGCTGGCCGGCATTCGCGCCGTCATGGCGCAGAGCGCCGAAGCAGACCGTTTCGTTTCCACACCGCATAAAGCGAAGGCGAAACCGTGAGCTCCATCCCGCTCAATATCGTGGCGTGCGAGGGAGATGCATTCGCCGCCCTCTACCGGGAGTTCCGCCCGCGGGTCGTCGGGCTGTGCCGCTATTTTCTTGGTTCGCGTGAGGAGGCGGAAGATGCTGCCAGCGACGTTTTCCTCCGTCTTCCTAAAGCTATGGAAAGCTATGACCGGCGTCTGCCGTTCGCGCGATGGCTTTCGACGGTTACCGGACACTATTGCCTGGATCTGTTGCGACGGTGGCAAACGGAGCGGCGCTATTTCACGCACGCGGCGCCGGGCCGGCCTCACCCTTCGTCGGCTTCTTCACCCCTCGACCAACTGCTCGCGGTGGAGCAGGAAAATGCCGTTCGGGGCGCAGTCTCCAGGCTCCCGGAAATCTACCGGCGTCCGCTGGTGTTGCGTTATTACAACGAGATGAGCTACGAGCAGATTTCGGAGAGGCTCGGTCTTAACAAAGGTACGGTCAAGACGCGGATTTTTCGTGCCAAGAAAGAATTGCAGCGTACCCTTTTGCTTTCGTAATTCTTGTGGCGGCTCAAATCCTATGGCTCATGCAGAAGCGCTGAATTCATTCGAATCAGGGGTGGCTCGGCCACGGCAGTCTGCTCCGCCCGCCATCGAAGTGCGCGACTTGGTGAAGACGTATCGAGGTGGAGTGCGGGCATTGGATGGGCTGAGTTTTTCGGTCCACGCCGGGACGATCTTTGGATTGGTCGGCCCAAACGGGGCGGGGAAGTCAACGACTGTGAAAATCCTCACTACGCTGTCCCGGGCTGATAGCGGCATCGCTAAGGTGGCGAGCCTGGACGTAATGCAAGAACCGGCTCGCGTGCGGCTAGCCATCGGATGCGTCGGTCAAAAGTCCGGCATCGATTCGGCGTCCACAGGACGGGAAAATCTTACTCTTCAGGGAAGAGTTTACGGACTGCGCGGAAAGGAGCTTCGCGAGGGTGTCGCGGGTCTATTGGAGCGCTTTGGCCTTGCGCAAGCTGGGGACCGTGTGACTCGAACCTATTCCGGCGGTATGCAGCGCAAACTGGACGTCGCGATGGGGCTTATTCATCGTCCGCAGGTCTTGTTTCTCGACGAACCAACGACCGGATTAGACCCGGAAGCGCGTGCGGACATGTGGAGAGAGATTACGCGCCTGGCCAATGAAGAGGGGATCACGATTCTCCTGACGACGCATTATCTGGAAGAAGCTGACCGGCTCGCGCAACGTCTTGCCGTTGTGGATCGCGGCCGCGTGGTGGCGGAAGGAACACCAGAGGACCTTAAACGGGGATTGCGAGGCGACACGATCCACATGGAGCTGGCGCAGTCCGAAGACGCGGAGCGCTCCCGAGGCGTTCTGAGCGGCTTGGCGGAGTTGCGCGAGATAGCGGGCGAGGGGCGCCAGTTGCACGCCCGTGCCGATCGCGGCGCCGAAACTGTCCCTCAGGCGCTGGCGGCGCTGGAATCGGCGGGCATCAAGGTGGCCTCGATTACGGTCTCGCGGCCCTCATTGGATGACGTTTACTTGCGCCACGCGGGCCGTGCGTTTCGCGAAGCCGACGAAGCTGGCGCAGAGAGGAAAACGACATGACGGCGGTCACGCATTCTCTCTACATGGCAGTCCGGCACATGCGAAACCTGGCCCGCCAGCCACTCTACATTATGTTCACCCTCGTCCAGCCCGTCATCTGGCTCGTGCTCTTCGGCCAGCTCTTCAAGAACATCGTGCGGCTTCCGGGCTTCGGCGCGCCCAGCTACGTCGATTTTCTGACGCCGGGGGTAGTGGTAATGACCGTGCTTTTTGGAGCGGGCTGGTCCGGCATGGGCATTATCCACGATCTCGACCTGGGGGTGATGGACAGGTTTCTGGTTTCACCCGTCAGCCGGGTTGCCCTCATTGCCGGTCGGCTTGTCCAGCTTGGAGTAGTGGCCGTGATTCAGTCTGTGCTGATTGTGGTGTTGGGGCTCATCATGGGCGCGCGCTTTCCCGGAGGGATTCTGGGAGTCGTCGTGCTGATCGTTTGCGCGGTGCTGTTGTCCCTGCCCGTAGGTGCCCTTTCTTGTGCGATTGCTTTGCTGGCCCGTAAGGAAGAGACGGTGATCGGCGCTTCAAATTTCATTTTGCTGCCGCTGACCTTTCTTTCCTCGGTGTTCATGGCCGAAAGCCTGATGCCGGCTTGGATGCAGACGGTGGTCCGGTTCAACCCCGTTCAGTGGGCCGCCGATGCTGGCCGGATGGCCCTGAGCGCTCACCCCGATTGGGGATCGGTATTGGCCCGCGCCGTTTTGTTGGCTGCTCTCAGCGTCGTGAGCGCGTGGCTCGCCACGCGAGCGTTCCGCGCCTATCAGCGATCGGTATGAGAAATAGCGATCAGCTTTCAGCAGGAGAAGAGATACAGGGTTAGGACTTTTGCCCTTGAACCTTTGACTTTCCTTCGCAGGGCATAAGTCAAAAATCAAGAGGCGACGGTTGGGAGACTTTGACCTCATTATGGCCGGCGTCGTGCTGGCCGTCCACCTTCTCTTTATTTTTTGGGTGATTCTCGGCTGGCTTTTAACGCGCCGCCGCCCCCTTTGGCGCGGGCTTCACATCGCCTGCGTGATCTACGGAATCTTCATTGAGGTGTCCAACCTCTCGTGCCCTCTCACCTGGGCGGAGACGAGGCTCGAACAGAGCGGCGGGTTGTCCCCGTATCGCGAACCCTTCATCGTGCGCATCCTCGGGTTGCTGGTTTATCCCGATATTCCACTGCGCGTCCTCATTGCTGGCGCGGTGCTCGTGTGTGTTGGAATTCTGGGAATCTATTTCTGGAGATACACCCATCGCGACGCGAGCGGGTGGTGAGGCTCTACAGCTAAAGCGGAGGTTCGGAGGAGCGTTCCGTTCTTTGGGGCCGTGTGGGGGCGGGCATTTCCGGGCGGCGGCTAGGCAGACGGAGGACGCCTTCCCTCAGGATAATCCGCTGGCATTCGGCACAGATGAAATGGCGTCCACTCGGAGATTTGGTGTTTCGCAGCGAGCCGCAGGCGGGACATTTTGCATTCTTCATGACCGCAAAAATGTACCATAGGGCGTCGTGTCCAAACAATTCCAACGTGGCTATTAGTGAGCTTGTAATCGCACACAAACTGCTAATTACTGGCAAGCAGTGCTAGGCGGGGCAGGCATCATAGGGCAGGCCAGAGCTGTTCCCACACCTTGAATTCCGTGTGATAGCCAGCCTCTTCGGCGCGCGTCTGTTTCTTGCCCGACGCTACATCAATGGTTTCGCGAAAAATCCGGTTTCCCACTTCTTCAACCGTTTCATTCCGGTCTAGAATGCTGCCGGCATTGATGTCGATGTCCCCGTTCATCCGGGCGAGGGGGGTGTTCGAGCCTATTTTCAGGACGGGTCCTAGCGCGCAGCCGATGCCAGTGCCTCGGCCGGTCGTAAAGAGCGCCACCTGCGCGCCCGTAAGGAAGAGGGCCGGAGTCGATATCTGGTCATAACCCGGTGTGTAAAGAACGTGGAGACCTTTGCGCTCGCCCAGCCATTCTCCATACTCGACAAGATCTTCAACAATTGAGGTACCGCCTTTTGCCTTCACGCCCGATGACTTCAGAAAAATGTTGTAGATGCCACCTTTCTTGTTGCCCGGTGAAGGGTTATCACGCAGATCACTGAAATCCGGGCCAAACGATTTCACGTAGTCGTCGTAACGTTTGAGAGCGCCCATCAGTTTCCGGCCCACCTCTCGCGTACGCGCGCGCCGTACCAAGTCCAGCATGGCCGCCCCTTGTAGTTCGGGGATTTCCGGCAGCAGCACAGCGGCGCCGGCTTTCACAAACATGTCAGCGGCCACGCCCACAGCCGGATTGGCCGTCACGCCGGACCAGCGGTCGGACCCTCCGCATTTCGTTCCCACAATAAGCTTGGATATGGGGCATGGCTGGCGCGCAGCTTGATTTGCAAATTGAAGCTGTCTTTCCGCCAGCTCCAATCCGCGCTCCACCGTTTTCCGGCTGCCTCCTGAGTGCTGGATCACCAGATTGACGACGCGTTGCCTATAGTCCGGAACGGAATCCTGGAAAACCGGCGCCGAACATTCCACGCAGGTCTTTCCACACCCGAGGTCAATATAAATCGCCGATCCAAGGTTAGGGTGGCGCAGAACGTCCGCGAGCAGCAGGTTGAGCAGTTCAACCGCCCGCCCGTCCGGCATGCCGCAGCCTGATTCCTGGGAGATGGCGACGACGCCATCCACATTGGGGAACTTTTCTCGCGTATAGATCTCGCGCATGGCCCGGGAAGCGATTGCGTGGGCTTCTGTCGAGGAGCACATGCCGGAGGTGACAATGCCTACATAGTTGCGGACGCCCACGGCGCCATCAGGCCGCAGGAACCCCTCTAAGGGGGTGGCCGCGAGGGTGGGATCGATCTGCGGCGCCGACGGATTGTCGCGATATCGGACGTGCAGGCGTGGCAACCGGTCCTCCAGATTCGTTTCATCAATCGCATCTCCTGCCTCGACATCCTTCGAAGCGAGACCGGTAGGGTCGCCGAGTGTGATATAGGGATCACCCTTTTTGATCGGGCGGAGAGCGAAACTCTGCCCTTTTAGGATCCTGCCCGGCATCACAATCGTCCTGCCGCCGTAGCTAAGGGGCACGCCCGCATCCAAGGCATCGACCGTTAGGACCGCGATATTGTCTTTTTCTGGCCGGATCACAATAGCAACGTCGGCAAGGCTTCGTGTATCCATAGAACCTCTTTCCACCTGCGCCTGGCAATCGCCTGGTCTACCTTCAATTCAGGGTCAGCAGCGCTTTGATGTATTCCTCGCGCACGCAGTCATGGTCGAACGCCGTATGAATCTCTGAGAGCGCGGTGTAGCGATGAGTTACAAACGGAAGGGGTTGGACGGTTTTCGCCGCAACCAGGTCACACGCGCGGCGATAAGTGGAAGGCCGCCCGTCCTGGTCAAAGCCGCCAGAGGCCCCCACGCCGGCAACCAGCGCGGGCTCGAGAAATAGAATATTGCCCCAGACCCCAATGTCGCGTCCCTTGTGGCCATGTCCGTAAAGGAGTATGGTGCCTTGCTTCGAAAGTATCGCCGGAATCTGCTCGAAGACGGCGGGATTACCGCACGATTCAATGAGGTACTGGACTCGTTCCCCGGAGGTTGCTTCATGGACGGCCTCCACCAGGTTCCGCTTTGATACGTTGAGGGCTGTGCCCCCAAACTGCCGAGCGAGATCGAGATTCCGTTCACGAATATCACTGATCAGGATCAGTCCCTCGAAGTGTTGCACGGAGCGCAGGTATTGGAGAAACAAAAGCCCGGCTGGCCCGGCGCCACAAATCAAAATATTCCGGATCGGCTCCGGGCCGCCGAAACGGAACCGGGCTTCCGCGCGCGCGGCGCGGTCGCTCGAATGGAGAATGCAACCCAAGGGCTCGACCAGCGCCCCGAGATCGTATCCCATGCCCTCCGGAAGCTTAAGGCAATTTAGTGCGGGCATTGCGATATATTCGGCCAGCGCACCCGGTAAACCCGTAATGCCATGTTCTGCATAGTACTGGCACTGATGCGAATCTCCCGACGCGCAATAGGAGCATAGCGGAGTGCGTCCGTGGCTGTAGCAATTGCGTCCCTGGTCGCAGAGCACACGGTCGCCGGGCTTGAGGTCTTTGACTTCGCGCCCAGTGTCGAGAACTTCGCCCGAGAATTCGTGCCCAAGGATTTGCGGGTGAACGGACAACGGAATGGGCCGGCCATCGGAATCCAGATTGTAGTTGCCCTGGCCGCGAAACAGGTGCAGGTCGGTCCCACAAACGCCCACGGCCCGCACCCGGATGAGCGCCTCGCGCGGGGAAATCACAGGATCGGGCACATCACGCACGACCATCTTTTCAGCGTTTTCCAGAACAGCAGCTTTCATATTTATGATTGACGATTATGTAGCGCCGACCTTTAGGTCGGCACCCGCTGGGCTAAGCGCGGCAAAGCATCCCTGCATCTATAGGATAGAGAGAGCCTTCACCGCTTTTGGCTCCCCTGCATGACGTACTCGAGTATGTCATGCCCAAGATTCGGCAGCCGGTAGGCCGTGGACGCTCAGAATGACAGTTCCGAGAGTGTTTCCGCAGCCGGTCAAGACCAGCGCTACCTAGTGTAGTGCGTCCAACGCTTCTTTACATTTGGGATCTTCGCCAAACGCTGTATTTTCATGGGCAGACCGAATCTCAGCGTCCGAATTATGTAAAGCGATGTCTGACGCACTACACTAGGAGCTCAAATCCGAGGTATCCAGCCGGCCAGCGCGCTGCAGGCCTTCAAAAATTCGCAGCGTCTCCCGGATGCCCTCGGGGAGCGGCGTGCGCGGTATCTCGCCCACATCGCGTACCAACGCGCTGTCATCGAGATCCGGTGCAACGGGCAGTTGTTCTCCATCGACATGCACCAGGCGATGGGCGCCGGGCCTCACCTGTTCGAGCGCATTAATGAAATCATCCATTTGAATAACGGCGCCACGTAGGGAATAGACGTGGGCGCCGGACGGGCGCGCTTCGGCACAGCGCAGGAAGATTCGCGCCACATCGTCCACGTACTGCATATCGAACCGGCCCGTGAAATGGATCGTGTAAGGCCGGTCCAGCATCACGGACTTAATGGCCTTGGTGGGCGCTGAGGTCATTCCCTGGTCGCGACCTGCTCCATAGACGGCCCATGGCCGCAAGCCGCAGCTTGAGATTCCGCCGGTTTCAAAATAGATGCGGGCGTTCTCTTCGTTACATTGCTTAAAGGCGCCGTAGTGGGTGGAGGGCCTGAGCGCCGCGTGCTCACCCACCTGCATTCCACCGTAGAACTCCTCCGGTCCCAGAGCTGCTGCCGAACTTGCGTAGACAATGTATTTCACTGTGTCGCGCCGCCGCCGGGCCGCCTCGAACACATTCAGCGTCCCCACTACATTAACCTCTGCGCCCAGCGGCGGGTTTGCGGCGCAAGCAGGTACCTGGAGTGCTGCCAAGTGGAGAATGTGCGTAATGCCGTGATCTCCTACCGTCCGGTCTACGTCGTCCGTGCGCCGGATGTCCCCGCGAATGAAGTGGATCTGATCCATTTGATCGGGAGAAAGCAGGGCCTCAAGCCGATGAGATTTCTCATCAACATCAAAAACCCAAGGCGCGGCGCCCTGGCCGACGAGATTCTTTATGATCCACGCTCCTATGCAGCCTTTGGCGCCTGTAACCAAAAAACGTGATGTCTCTGCCATATCGAAGTCCGAAGAGTGATTCCCTAAGACAAACATCCTAGTGTAGTGCGTCAGACATCGCTTTACATAATTCGGACGCTGAGATTCAGTCTGCCCATGAAAATACAGCGTTTGGCGAAGATCCCAAATGTAAAGAAGCGTTGGACGCACTACACTAGTATACCGCTTTAGCTAGAAACCTAAGCCGGCTACAAAAAAATAATGCGCATAATTGCATGACGTTTAAGCAGGCCAGATGCGGTCGTGGCCCTTGAGTTTCTACCATTTTGGGATCGGTCGAGGCCGCGTTGTATCAGCCGGTCATGTCGCTTTGCGGCACAGGCAAAGCTATGAAAAGAACCCCGGCCCTCCAGGCCAGCGAGAGGTGTACCGAAACTGCGGGATCGCGTTGTAGGCGCGACTATTTCCGTTTCGTCGGTCTCATTTGATAGAATCGACGCAACTTCCGGAGCCTCAGTGAGCCCCCGGAAACTCAGAGTTGGGGTCGTCACACCCACTGTGGCCTTACTCGCTGCCGGAGAGCTTGTGTGCCGGATGACCGGGAATTAGTCAAACGCTGTCTTGATGGCGCCGCATGGGCCTGGGAGGAACTGCTTAAACTCTACACACACAGAATGTATAACCTTTGTTACCGATTCACCGGGAACGTCGCTGAAGCCGAGGACTTGACGCAGGACGTGTTTATTAAAGTGTTTCGAACTCTCAGCACGTTCGATCCGTCCCAAGCCCAATTCTCAACTTGGCTGAACCGCGTGGCGCGGAACCACCTGGTGGACCATTATCGGCGCACGGCACGCGATCGCTCAACTTCTTCGCTTGACGATGAAGAAACGGGCTTTGATCCCCGGGCAGGCTCCGGCTCGGACCCGGCCGCAAGGGTTGAGTCGCGGGAGAGGAAGGAGTTGCTGCAGGCGGCGCTCGCCCGGCTTTCGCCGGATATGCGCGAGGCGGTGATTCTGAGGGACCTGCAAGATCTCGACTATGCCGAGATTGCGAAGATCTTGGGAGCGCCCGAGGGAACGGTGAAGTCAAGAATCAACCGCGGAAGGATGGAACTTGCGCGCGTGCTAAAACGTATGATGAAAGCAGAGGGGGCAGGTAACGAAACTTGACGCATCTCGACACGGGCAATCTTTTGGCGGCTTACTTGGACGGCGCTCTGGATCCGGTTCAGACGGGGCACGTGGAGGATCACCTTGCCGGATGCGCGGATTGCCGTGAGATGGTCGAGGACGTTCGCTTGGCGATAAAGGTGTGCCAAGCCGCGGAGGATTGGGAGCCCACCCCCTGGCTCGTTCCGTGCATTCTTCGCGCCACCGTCGGAGAGCCTCGGCTTACCTGGGCGGGCTGGCTACGTGCGTGGCTCCGGCCGCAACTCCTCTACGGAGTTTCCATGGCGGTGTTCTCGCTTTCGTTTGTGTTATTTACCGCCAAAATTAATCTCCGGCGCCTGAAGATCAACGAATTGAGCCCGGCAGCGTGGGTCCACCATGCCGACAGCCGCACCCACCTGCTCGCCGCCCGCGCGGAGAAATTCTACTACGATTTACGCTTCGTCTACGAGGTTCAGTCGGTTCTTCGGGATCTTCGCCAGCAGCCGGCCGGAACGCCCGGAACTCGTCAGAATTCGCGCGCGCCAGCCGGGAGCAGTTTCGTCGAACATCCCGGCGGGTCGCGCCTTTCGGCGTTAGAGATCAGCCCTCGGCAATCAGGATTCAGCAAGAAGCGCAGCGACCGCGGTTTGGATTGCTGACGGCTGATCCCTGACTGCTAATGGCTGCTATCGCAAGCTCAGGGAGCTTAATCTTATGACATGTTCGACGCATCACGATACCGAGGCGGTCGCCTATTGCGGTCACTGTGGCCGGGCTCTCTGCGCTGTGTGCCGTCGAGAGGTACGCGGGGTCAGTTATTGCGAAAACTGCCTGGCCTCGCGCCTGCAAGGCGGAGCTTTTGTAGCCGGACTCGGCATGGGCAGTGGCTATTCGCCGGCCACGGCTCTCGTTTTGGGGTTTATTCCGGGAGTGGGCGCCATTTACAACGGCCAGATTCTGAAGGCCATTATCCAGGTTCTGATCTTCGGGTCGTTGTGCGCCCTCAGCAGCCAGAGCGGGAATTTTGGCGTCATCTTCGGGTTCGGAGCGGCTGCGTTTTACTGTTACATGGTCATCGATTCTTATCAGATCGCAAAGCGGAGACAACTGGGAGAACCGGTCGATGAATGGCCGGGTGGCCGCGAGTTTGAGTGGCACGGCCCCATCATTGCGGCAATTCTGATTGCCCTAGGCGTACTGTTCCTGCTGGACAACCTTGGGGTGGATGTGTTCAACGATATTGGCAAGTACTGGCCTGTGCTGCTGATCGTCTTCGGCGTGATCCTCCTCGAACGGAGGATTGGGGCGCGCCGCGCTTCTGCTTCTCCCGGGACGTCACCTGGCGCAGGCGGCAATCCCGAAGCCGCTCACAGGGTAGGAGGCTCAAGCGGGGCTACTCCAAAGGAGCTTTGATGATTCAGGCCTGTGCGTTGTATCAGGGCACGGCTTTAGCCGTGCCGAAGGAGTGGGTTTTTTAAGACGGGGCTTTACAGGTTGCGGAAAAACGGCTTTTCGGAGCCAAGATCGGGCGAAAATGGCGGTCGCTCGAACGGAGAATCAATAACTTACAACTCTTGACGAGCGCCATTTGGGGCTCTCAGGGGAGTTTTTCCGCAGCCTGTTTAGCCCCTGACTGCCAGTCGCAGCGGCCGCGACCTTGGTACACGAGGAGGACGAGATGTGGCATTTTGATACAGGTTTGCTGATAACTTTAGGTGCTTTCGTCATGGTGATCATCCTTGCCGCTATCAAGGCCATGCAAAAGATGCGGGAGCGTGAGCTCCAGGCGCACCAGGACCTGAGAGCGCGAGAAATGGAACATGAGCGCCGCCTGAAGGAGCTCGAAGTCGAAAAAGCCAGGCTTGAGCTTGAAAAAGCCCGAACGGTGAAGACCGGCGATGCGGCGCCTCGCTGAACTGCTGAAAATCCAAAGGAGGAGATTCCAGATATGCCAGTTCTTAGCCCTGTCTTGATTCCGCTAGCAGGCACGGTGATGATTGTGGCGATTGTCGCGATTGTCTTTTGGCACAAGACGCGCGAGCGCGAGCTGGAAAT
>JASHOS010000042.1 GCA_030040995.1 Terriglobia bacterium
CGCCGCATCAAGCAGCCGCCGCCGTGTCTCGCCCTCGCCATGAGCCGATGCTGAATGCATGATTCCTCAATGTGAAGGATAAAATGGCCAAACAGACGCCTCAAACAATTGTATAATACAGTTGTTTTACTGTTGTCAACAGACTTCTCTGCCTTATTCGAATCTGTCATACTGAGCGCGGCGAAGCATCCCTGTATTGGCTTGAAAACAAAATACAGTGACCTTAGCGCAGTTTAGCCTGAACGAAATATCGGGATTCTCCGCTTCGCTCAGAATGACAAGCAAAAGGCTCAGGACGACAGGCTCGGGTTGGTCTATTCGCCCTTCCGATTTATGCTGTGACGGGGCTTTTCCCTTCGCGGAGGGCCAACTCACGGTTGGCGCGAAGGCTTTGGACGGCATCGTAGGTGGGAAAATATTCCATGGCCACATAATGGGTGTAGTTGAGCTGGGCAAGTTTTCGGAAGATGTTGCGGTAGTCAATCTCGCCAGTTCCGGGCTCGTGACGCCCTGGGACGTCAGCGATGTGAACGAGCCCGGTAAAATCGATGTTCTTCTCGAGTTTTTCAATCAAATTCCCTTCCGCAATTTGCTCATGGTAAAAATCGCTGAGGAATCTGACCTGAGGATGATTCACAGCACGCATAATCTCGTAGCCTTCGGCGACCGAGGTGAGATAGTACCTGGGGTTTTCTTCGGGATCGATGTTTTCGACCAACAGCCGCACGTTCTTGCCTTCAACAATATCTGAGGCGCGCTTCAAACCTTCAATGCAGCTCTGATGCTGCATCTCAGAGGACATGCCCGGCACGCGATTTCCGGAAAGGACAATCAGGGAGGGACATTCAAGCTGGTCAAGGACGGGAAGCATCTTGCGGACCTCAGCGAGAAAGGCGTCACGCTGAGCGGGATCTGCGATGCCACGATCAAGTCCGGCCGTGGCATCGAACTGAATTCCAAGGGCGCGCTTCTTCCGGTTCACGCGGCGGTAATCTGCAGCGGACCACTTTTTAAACTCAGTCACCAGTTCTACATTCTGATAGCCTGCTTCGGACACCTTCTCGAGCCGCTCTTCGAATGGCAAATGCTCAAACACGGTCCAAAGCATCACCGAGACGCCAAACCCCTGCCCCTTTTGCGGGTCCTGAAGACGAGCGCCTTGGGGATTTGCGGTGAGTTGCGGCACGCTGGCCAGCCCAGCCGCGCCCCATGCGCCTGCGAGCTTACGAGCAAAGGAACGCCGGTTCATGATCACCTCGCGGACGGTATTGCCGGGAATCCGGGCCGGAAACTCGGGTCTTGCGGAACTTACAGCGCCAACTCAACCCTCGAAGCCGCAAACTATTGCTCTTCCCGGGGAAAGTCTGAGCGGCTATCTTGCACCATCCGGAGGCCCTTTGCAACTGCCGCGGTACCCACCCTAATCCGTCGGTAACTGAAGGCGATGTAGGGGGGCTTGCCGTCCCCTTGATTACCACCCCGAAAACCAACGAGGGTAGAGCAAGCCCTACGCTACCTCCTTCATCGGTGCATCCGGAATAGGGCGCCCGGCGATTCCTCACAGAGAACGTGCCCCTCCAACAAGTGTTCATGGTGCGATAGAAGCTTATGGTAACCTAGCTTCGCATGAGCACGCGTTACAACCGTATCGCCGGTCAAAGCGTGGAACGGCTTGCCGCTCTGAGCGACGGCATTTTCGCCGTGGCCATGACGCTGCTCGTGCTTGGCCTCCGTCTGCCGGTAGCGCAGGACATTCACAGCGAGCGAGATCTCGGTCGCGCCCTGGCGGCCCTCGCGCCACAGCTTGTCACTTACCTGATGAGCTTCCTGACGCTTGGCATCTTCTGGGTTGGCCAGCAGACTCAGCTTAATCATCTCGCCCGCTCCGATCGCGACTTTGCCTGGATTCACCTTGCGTTCCTGTTCGCGGTGACGATCACTCCATTCTCAACCATGCTACTCGCGAGTTTCATCCACTACCGTCTCGCCTTGCTCGCCTATTGGTGCAATATTCTGCTGCTTGGCGTGGTCCTTTATGCGAGTTGGGGATATGCCATGCGGGCGCGTCTCACGAAAAACGACATGCCATCCGATGTTCCGGCGGCGGTTTGCCACCGCATCATGATTGGACAGGCCCTTTACGCGTTTGGTGCCTTACTCTGTTTCTTCAGCACGTATTGGAGCATCGGGTTTATCGTTGCCGTACAAGTCAACTATGCGGCCGCCCCGCGGATTCCCCGCCTTTTCCGCCGGTAAATTCGGGGTGCGGGATTGGGCACTCGGGGTTCGGGCAGTAGGAGTAGCGCAGCGCGGCCCCCTCACCCGCGAGCGGGAGAGGGATGGGAGTAAAGGTTTCGCTGACCCAGGGCTTCGCCCGGGCTATGATATTCCGGCCCTTCGGGCCTTGTCTGGCTGGACGCTCTTGCCAAGCCGCTCGCGTTTGGCTGGCAGTCTAAGGGAGGCTTAGCTCTCCCTCGATAATCTCGTAACGTTTCCCATCGCCAGGCAGAAGGCAATAGTCTTCATAAGTGAGGCGGGTATCAACGGGCATAGCCGGACTTTCCCTAGGGAAGCTCGTAGCAGGTACGGCCGGGCTTACACTCGGTCCAGTAGACCGCTTTGCCATCCGGACCCATGCAGTTCTGGGTGTGGGCGCACCAGTAGAGGCCGCTGCCGGAATCTTTTAAGTCAAAGGCTTCATCCGTATATATGAACATCTCCTTGCAGCGAAGACGGTGACAGTATTCCTGTTTTCGGGGAAGAGTTATCTCGTCTGCCATTAAGCGCCTCCCTGAGCGGCTTTGAGGATTGCCCTCTTGACGGCCACGCGGGTAAGTTGGACCTTATAGCGATTCATACTCAACGGCGTGGCGTGGCTTACCGCCGCTTGGCCCGCCGCGTCCGCCGCCTCTTCTGTAATCATCTTTCCCTCGAGGGCCTGGCCTGCCTCTGGGGATAACCACGGCACGGGCGCCACGTGTCCCAGCACCACCCGCACGCGCCTCGCCGTTGCGCCATTCATTTCGAGCGCCACTGCAGCCGTGGTGAGCGGCCAATCGATTTCTTCCTTTTGACGAATCTCGTACATGCCGCTGTGGAGCACTGCCCCGTGCGGCACGATAACTTCCGTCAAAATTTCGTCGGGGCGCAGCGTGTGCTCTCTTTGGGTCGGTTCGGTGGGCGTCGTATAGAGCTTTTCCAGGGGCATCTGGCGCGCGCCGCGAGGCCCGTCGAGCTCGACGCGGGCATTGAGCGCAATCAGTACCGGAGCGAGCGTGGAAGGACTCACGAACTTGGC
>JASHOS010000043.1 GCA_030040995.1 Terriglobia bacterium
CTGACCACTTCTTGGAAAAAGCGGAGATCCGCCGGTGTAGGGGCCGAATTCTGCAAGTCAAATAAGAAACAGCGGCCGCACCATTCACTTCCCAGAGCGAACGTGGCAGCCATCATCGTACGAAACTGATTCTCGGAAAACAGGTTGGCGGGTAAACAGCAGGACACCTTCTCAATACGGCGGCCCTCCGTGTCGAGTGCAAGCAACTGATATCGCTCTCCACGCCGGGACTTTTGTAGAGACCAACTTTGGCCCGGCATTGGGAAGAAATACCCGGCCATGCGGGACGGCGAGGTCTCTCCGGATTGGAAGGCATCCCGCCCTTCTTGCGCCTTACTGCCGTTCCAGATAAAGCTTGCGCCCGTCACCGGGTTACGCAAGACCAATGTGGCGCGATTCGCACAGAACAGCCGCAAAATGTCCGACAGAGCTTCCTGAACGGTTTTGCTGATGTCCGTCTCAGGATCAGCTTTTTGGGCCATCTTTTTGACGGTGGATACCTCGCCCCTGAATTGCTCTTCCTTTTCGGCTAAGTATCCCAGAAGGCTCCCAAGGCTCAGGATACTGAGGATCTCGATGGTAAAAGCACTGAAGCGAAATTGGCCCTGAAGCAGATCGAACGAGCGGCCCCAGCCGGATGTAATAAAAACAGTCTCCAGTAGAAGAACCAAAACGCTCGCCAGCGCGGTGCCGAGAGTCTCTCGAAGTCCCCACCGAACCGCAGCAGCGGTGAGCGCCAAAGCAAAAAGAACTAGGAAGGGACTCTCCGGTCCGCCCGTGAACAGAGAGATAACTGCAGGCCAGAGAACATCTGCCGCGTGCACGAAAAACAGGAAACCCGGCTTCCAGTCGCGAGAAGTGCGAACTAGGGCTAGGATGAGAATGGTGTACGTAAGATAGAGAAAGACCGACAGGTAAGCCGCCAGGGCGTGCACGCCTGGTAGACTGGAGTCAAAATGAAGTACAAAGAGAAAGCAAAGAGCAGCGGCCGCGCGGGTTAGACAAAGTGCTCGCTCCCGATGCTGGATCTCCCTCAAGGCAAGCGGAACGCCACAGGAAGCGCCCCCACGTTCAACCGTAATTCCTGCAATTCCCGCCACAGGTCCCCCTCCGTTTCAACCTGTCCCGGAAGCCCGCCACCCGGACCGCCTTTAGGCCCAAAGTGGGAAAAACGCTAGACGGCAAGCCGTGCACCGTGTTTCAAATGTCTGTCAATCGAACGCCTGCACCCTCTGCCTACTCGTCATAGCCAGCGCCCAGGACTCTTCTACTAGAAAAGCACACGACACCGCCCCTCCTCCTTCTATTCACCGGTCAATCTCACGTTCTTACGATCAAGCTCGCCGTGTGAGATATGCGGCTAGCCCAGATTAGTCCAGACCTGTACGAAGGTCAAGTGTCTAAGCAATAAACTACATTACTAGATAGTTAAATACCGCCGTCGGCGGGGCAGAATTCACGCGGCGGAGAGAATGACGGGTCCGTAAGCGCCGATCTTCAAAGGAAAAAGCGCCATATGGTACCAAGGTCGCATTGACACCATGGTCGAGCAGTCGTATAGGTGGAGAGTGGCTTCTGGAAGGCTCGCTGGCGGCGCACTGTGATACAGCAGCGGAGCGCGTTTATCGGCAGCATAACACATCCAATTTGACACATATTTTACTTAAGCGGGGGAGATCAATGAAGGTACCGTACTTTGACTTGAAGGCTCAGTATACCGGGCTGCGCGACGACGTTCTGCGCGCTGTCGACCGCGTGTGCCAGAACACGTCGTTCATCCTTGGAGATGAAGTGGCGCATTTTGAGGAGGAATTCGCCGCATACTGCGGCGTGGCGCATTGCGTCGCTTTAAATTCCGGGACCAGCGCCCTGCATCTGGCATTATTGGGCGCCGGGGTGCAGCCGGGCGATGAGGTGATCACAACGGCCAACACGTTCATTGCGACGGCCGAGGCCATCTCCTATACTGGCGCACGGCCGGTATTCGTTGATATTGACCCGAGATCTGCCAACATCGACCCAGACCGGATCGAGGAAGCGATCACGCGCCGGACGAAAGTCATTCTGCCTGTGCACCTCTACGGCCGGCCCGCCAGTCTCAATCCGATCATGGACATTGCCCGGCGGCACGGGCTCACGGTCATCGAGGACGCCTGCCAGGCGCACGGCGCTGCGTATAGAGGGGGGCACGCTGGAAGTTTTGGACGAGCGGCAGCGTTCAGTTTTTATCCCGGCAAGAACCTCGGTGCCTACGGAGAGGGTGGGGCCTTGACCACCAACGACCCGCAGCTTGCACAATTTGCGAGGGCCTTGCGCGATCATGGACAGTCAGAACGGTACTTTCACGATTTCATAGGCTACAATTATCGTATGGACGGATTTCAGGGCGCCGTCCTGAGAATCAAGCTTGGCCGTTTGCACGAATGGACAGCGAAACGCCAGGATCTCGCGCAACTTTACCGAAGCCTGCTAGGTGGCGCCCGAGTGGACCTGCCCCAAGACGATCCGCTGTCGGACTGTGTATATCACCTCTTCGTCGTCTATGTAGACGATCGGGATACTGTGCGGCGGGAACTCGAAACCCGCGGCGTACAGACGGCAATTCATTATCCCCGTCCCATTCACCTGCAAAAACCTTACGCGGCGCTGGGATATGGCCCTGGATCGTTCCCGTACACGGAACGGGCTTGCGAGCGTTGCATCAGCCTGCCGCTCTTTCCCGAGATGACCGCGGAGCAGGTTCGCTACGTCGCCGAAATGCTGGCAGAAGTTACAGAGCCGGCGTGCGTAGCACTGGCGAGCGGCTGCGCCTTTTCGTAGGGCTGAGGAACGATCAAGGAGCCTTGTGAAAGCTGTGCTTCTCGTTTTTTTTACCGCCATGCTTTTGCAGCCGCTTCTCCCGGCAGCACAAAACAAAACCAATTCGAATGGCTTGACGATTGCCGGCACGACCCAAGCAAACGTGGGCTGCATGATTCTGGAAAAGCACACGGCGGTGAAGGGTAAGCTGCTGTTCGCCGGATTGCTGTACACGCGCACTGAGTATCGGGTTTTGCAAGCCTTTAACTACAAACCTGCAAGGCAAAAGTACACTGGTTCGGGCCAGATCAAAGAGCTCAATCGCGCTGCGGTAAAGGATAAGATCAAGTTAGTCGTTATTCCTTCCAAGTATTCCCAGGAACAACTGCAAGAAGCCAGAAACGCTTGCAATAAATAAGCCACGGCAGAGTGCCCTCAGCCCGGCCGCGGCGCCCCCCGGTCGATTTACCTACCACAAGGTCAATTCTGGTAGTATACCTGTGCACCGTTGACCGGCGAAGTGATGGCGGTCGTGGGCAGTGGGTCAGTTTGAATTTGTAGCGGCGAGTTTACCTCGCCATGTGGCGGCGTGAAGCCGCCTCTACATCAAACTGACCCACTACCCGGTCGTGTGGCGGATCGGCCGATGTCCGGCCGATCATGTCTTATCTGCGCGAGGGGCGAGGCAGGGAAGGGAAACACGTGAACGAGTTTAAACGGGCAAGTCGAAGACGATTCATCAAGCTTGCGTCGGCAATGGCAGGGGCTTCGGCACTGCCGCGGCGCCTGAGGGCCGAGCCGCCGCAGAATCCGGTTGTTAATGCTGTGCGCCGAAACGGCCCGCTTGAAAATCACGAGCAAGCGCCATGGAAAGTGCTGCCTTTTCCGAATACGCGCGTGCGGCTGTTGGACGGAGTTTTCAAAGAGCAAACGGAGATCAATCAGCGCTACCTACACCTCTTGCCCAACGACCGTCTGGTCCATACTTTCCGTCTTACTGCCGGACTGCCGTCCAATGCACAGCCACTAGGAGGATGGGAGAAACCTGATTGCGAGCTGCGAGGCCATTTCACAGGGGGCCATTATCTGTCAGCTTCAGCCCTCATGTATACGAGCACCAGCGACGAAGACCTGAAAAACAAGGCCAACGACCTCGTTACGAAGCTGGCTCAGTGCCAGGGGGCGCACGGAAACGGTTACCTGAGCGCCTTCCCGGAAGAATTCTTCGATCGCCTTCGGGAGGGAAAGCCGGTCTGGGCTCCTTTCTATACACTCCACAAGATCATGGCCGGCCATTTAGACATGTACACGCATTGCGGCAACGAGCAAGCGCTCGACACCTGCGAAAAAATGGCGGCCTGGGTGGACCGGTGGGTAGCCCCGCTCAGTGACGAACACATGCAGCGGGTGCTGGAAGTGGAGCAAGGCGGAATGTTGGAGGTATTGTGCAACCTGTACGCCGCCACAGGTCGGGAAGATTATCTACGGACCGCGGCGCGCTTCGATCATCGCGCTGTATTTAACCCGTTGGCGGAATACCGCGATGAATTGACCGCCCTTCATGCCAACACGAATATTCCGAAAATCATCGGAGCGGCGCGGCAGTATGAAGTGACCGGCGATGAGCGATACCACGACATCGCGAGCTACTTTTGGCAGGAAGTAACCGGCAGGCGGATTTTTTGCACCGGAGGCACGAGCTTCCGCGAACATTGGATGGCGGACGCGGGAAAGCTCGGCAGCGAAGTGGGTCAAGACATGGAGGAGTGTTGCTGCGGCTACAACATGCTCAAGCTCACGCGCCATATTTACGGGTGGACGGGCGACCCCAGGGCGATGGATTACTATGAGCGCACTCTTTTCAATAGTCGGCTTGGAACGCAGGATCCTCACGGGTTGAAGAGTTACTTTTTGCCACTCGGGCGCGGGTGGTGGAAGTACTACAACTCGCCTTACAACTCCTTCTGGTGTTGCACGGGGACGGGCGCCGAGGAGTTTTCCAAGTTCAACGACACGATCTATTTCCATGACGCGCGAGGCGTCTATGTTAATCTCTTTATCGCCTCGGAGCTGAGCTGGCCGGAAAAGGGTGTCGAGCTTCGCCAAGAGACAAAGTTCCCGGAGCAGGAGGGAACTGCTCTTATTATCCGGGTGCGGCAACCCATCAAACTCGCCCTCAATATTCGAGTGCCGTACTGGGCAACGCAAGGAGGCACGTTGAGTCTCAATTGGCGCCCCTTACCGGCGTTCGCAAGTCCAGGCAGCTATCTGACCATCGAGCGACTTTGGAACGACGGCGACCGCGTGGATGTGAACATGCCCATGAGCTTGCATGTGGATGCGCTGCCCGGTGATGAAACTCAGCAGGCCATGATGTACGGCCCGCTAGTTTTAGCGGGGCGTCTCGGCAGCGAAGGCTTAACCACGGCGGCGACTTACCTCGGTTACGATACCAGCCCGGGAGGGACTCCCGCACCTGCGCCCGAAATCCAAGCCGGAACCGCAAATCCTGGCGGATGGGTCGAAGCCTCTGGAAAACAGCCATTGCGTTTCCAAACCGCCGGGCAATCTCAGACCGTAGAGATGGAGCCCCTATACCAAGTAGCGGACCAAAAGTACGTGGTCTATTGGAAAGTGAATTCTACCTCCATAGCGGCGCGCGGTAACTCCTCGAAGCACCTATCCAAATCTGAACAAACTTATCGTGGGTTCGCGGATTGACACTCTTGCCATTGTTTCATTAGACTACGCTTTGCCTTTCAGTTACCGCCATTCTGCCTGCGAACTAACCAATCCTGGGGAGCGTGATGGCCCCTGTTTCTGTTTCACCACACAAGGCGGCTGGACTTTTGAACTTGCGCACGGCAGCGCATCTTTGCTGGATCGTTGTTTTCGTTCTTGCGTCACCGCCCGCGTTCGCTCAATACCAATTCGATTCCTGGACCACTGAGAATGGCCTGCCCAACAACTGGATTATGGCGATTCATCAGACGCGGGATGGCTATCTTTGGCTAACGACCAACGACGGCGTGGCGCGGTTTGACGGCGTTCGCTTCCAAATTTTTAACAAGGTCAACACCCCCGGCCTCACCACAAACTGGTTCGCTTACCGGGCTATATGGGAAGACGAGCACGACAACTTGTGGATGGGCACGCAGGGGGGCGGCGTCATCCGTTACCACGACGGCACTTTTACCGCACTCACCACGAAGGACGGATTGCCCAGCAATCTCGTGATCCGGATCGACGAGGACAGCGCCGGAACTGTTTGGATCACCACCGGCGGAGGGGTTGTACGCTGGCGCAATGGGCATTTGGTCCTGCCTCGCTCGCGGTTCGACCGGTCTTTGGATGCGTGGCTCACGTTACCAAGAAGCACGAGCAGCGATGCGAAGTTTTTCGGGCTTTGGCGATTCAAGGCAGGGCAGTGGCAGCGCTTTGCCTACGGACACTGGTCTCCTTTGCCACTCCCGCGGGGCGTCCACGATGTCGCGGACCTGCCAATCGAAGCGATCGCCGAAGACTCCGAGCGTCACCTGTGGTACAGCCTCAAAGGCCGGCCTCACGACTATTATTGCGTTCACCAAGGCCGTCTCGATGTGATCCATGATGTACCGGACAACAGCGCCACCCAAATCTGCTGCCA
Organism: Terriglobia bacterium; assembly: GCA_030040995.1. Lineage (GTDB taxonomy): Bacteria > Acidobacteriota > Terriglobia > UBA7540 > UBA7540 > JASHON01. Next base: position 6,446 of record JASHOS010000043.1, read on the forward strand.
GGATCGCGAAGGCCGGCTATGGATGGGCAATCATTTTGGCGATATTGGTTTATGGCAGGAGGGCCATCTGCATCCTCTTTCGGGGATCAGCAGCACAAACGTCTTCCAAGCCATGGAGGACCGCGACGGAAATCTGTGGATCGCGACGCTCGACCGCGGTCTTTACCGCTTGAGGAAGCAAGTGATTACCGCTTATCGCCGGCCTGCTACAGCGCCCCAGGGGAACGTGATGGGTCCGATACTGCAGACTCGAACCGGCGCGGTATGGCTCGCCAGCGGCGGATTGACGAGTTTCAAAGAAGGCCGGTTCACGAATTATTACCGTCCGCGGCAGTCGCACAAGCCCTGGGATTCGGTCAATATGGTTGACGCAATCTCTCAGGACCGTGACGGCTCAATTTTGGAGCATACGTGGGATGGCGCCGTCTGGAGGTTCAGGGATGGCCGGTTGCGCGCAGAGCCGTTTCTCTCAGCCCGGATCAAGGGCCGGATCAATGTCATTTTGCGCGACCGCGCCGGCAACCTATGGTTCGGTGGCGAACGAGGATTGTACCGCGTCCACAACGGTGTCGTGACACAGTTCACGGCACGCGACGGGTTGCCGGGGAACACCGTAAACATTATTGAGGAGGATGGCGCCGGAGCGCTTTGGATCGGAACCAGCGGCGGCCTCGTTCAGTTTGGAGGAGGGAAGCTCGTGCTTGTCCCGGGAGTGCGAGGGGTCTGTGTTGAGGCAATGTGTGAAGACAAGGCGCATGTCTGGTGGCTAGGGACTCTGGACGACGGGCTGTATCGCTTGGCCCGCGGCCCGACTGGGCCGAAGATCACGCACTACACCGCTGCGCAAGGGCTCTACAGCAATCGCGTTTATACGGTCCTTGAAGATGATTTCGGCTACTTGTGGATGAGTTGTGACTCGGGTCTCTATCGGGTTCGAAAGCAGGCGCTCAACGACCTGGCAGCAGGCCGTATTTCGCAGGTGATCTCCTCCCATTTCGGCGCAGCCGACGGCCTGCCCGGAGAGTGTACCGGGGTCGGACAAGGCATGGCGTTTAAAGCCCGTGATGGCCGGCTCTGGTTTGCTACGCAGGATGGGCTTGCGGTTGTGGATGCTCGCTCAGTCCGTATATGCCGTGCTCCGCCGCCGGTTATCATCGAAGCCTGCCTTGTTGGGGGGCGTCCCGCGCCCTGCACGCCTGAAGTGCGCATGAGGGCAGACGATTCGAATCTGGAGATCAGTTACACGGCTCCGAGCTTCAACCAACCTGGGCAGATACGCTTCAATTACGAGCTCGAAGGCTTAGACCGGAGCTGGATAGAAGCGGGTACAAGACGCACCGCGTATTATTCCCACGTGCCGCCGGGCCACTATACCTTCAAAGTAATCGCTGCGAACAGCGATGGCGTGTGGAATACCGAGGGCCAGAGCCTGTCGATTGTCGTCTTGCCGCCATTTTACCGAACCTGGTGGTTCTTGACGCTCGCTTCCCTGATTGCAGCGAGCGCCATGGCCACGGCATGGCAGTATCGCGTATCTCAGTTGAAGCGCGCCAACGCGCTGCAGGAAGCCTTCTCGCGCCAATTGATCGCGTCGCAAGAGCAGGAGCGGCAACGGATCGCCGCCGAATTACACGACAGTCTCGGGCAGACCATGCTGATTATCAAGAATCGCGCCAGCTTGGCTCTGAAAGCGCTCGCCGACCGTGCGTCGGCCGAAGAGCAACTGGATGAAATCTCCGCTTCCGCTGCCGACGCTCTTGAAGAGGTCAGGATAATTGCCTACAACCTTCGACCCCACCAGCTCGATCGTTTTGGGCTCACGAAGACGGTTCAGGCCATGTGCGCGCAGGCGGCGCGCAGCTCTGGCATCAACTTTTCCACCGAGCTGGAGCCGATTGACGGCCTGTTTACCAAGCCCGCCGAAACCAATATTTATCGGGTAGTGCAGGAAGCGGTGAACAACATCATCAAGCATTCCGACGCCGGCGAAGCCCGGTGCGTGCTCCGGCGGCGAGGAGAAACGGTTGAGCTGATCATTCAGGACGACGGGAGGGGATTTGCCCGGGTCGAGGGAGATGCCCGCGCTTCCCGCGGCGGCTTTGGTTTGTTTGGGATGGCAGAACGCGTCCGGCTGATGGGGGGAAAATTTAGCGTAGATTCGTCTCCAGGCCATGGCACCGCGGTCACCGTCAAACTCTCGTCTGTCGTAAACGGACATGCAAGCTGAAATCCGCATTGTAATCGCCGACGACCACGCCATCTTCCGGCAGGGCCTGCGCCACGTGCTCGAGAAAACCCCCCGCCTGAAGGTGGTGGCGGAGGCGGGTGACGGAGAAGCCGCCCTCAAGTGCATCCGGGAGACGCAGCCGGACATTGCGCTGATCGATATCGACATGCCCGTTCGGGATGGATTCAGCATCGCGCGTAGCGTGCGCGACGGCCGCCTGCCTGTGGAAATCATCTTCCTCACCATGCACCGTGACGAGTTGCATCTCAACGAGGCGCTGAGCCTGGGCGTCAAGGGCTATGTTGTCAAGGACGGCGCCGTAGTTGAAGTGGTCAGTTGCATCCGAGCCGTTTTGGCGGGCGAGAGCTACATCAGCCCGGCGCTTTCCACATATTTGCTCAACCGCGCCCGCCGGGCCACCGCGCTAGCCCACGAACGGCCTTCCCTTTCCCTACTGAGCCCAACCGAGCGTCGCGTGCTCTCGCTTCTGTCTGAGTACCGGACCAGCAAGGAGATTGCTGCCACTCTCGGAGTTAGCGTGCGTACGGTTGAAAATCACCGGGCAAACATCTGCAACAAGCTGAATATGCACGGTAGCCACGCGCTCGTTAAGTTTGCCATTCAACATAGATCCGAGCTCACCTAAACCGGATCTCTCACCACATCGAGCCGAAGGTCGGGCTAATCCTCCCGTTGCCTCTCGTTCTGGGTAGCTCTGCTTAGAAAAATGAGCAGAACTACTTAGTCAAATTGAGTACTTCCCGTCATTCCACCGCGAGTTCAGCTCTTTTACATTTCATCTGTCAGCGGGTTTTTTAGGCGGCCGGCCAACTCCATTGATCGCAGGCGCCGCCTGGCGACAGCGATTGTGCACTGCTGTGAGCCAGAAGGCGAGAGCACCTGCATGAACGTTTTGATTGTTGAGGACAACTCCGCGATGCGCCGCCTGATCAAGAAGATCGTGTCGCAGGTCGCAGACGAAGTTTACGAATGTGGCGACGGCGCGGAAGCGCTGGCTGCCTATGCCCTGCACCGGCCGGATTACGTGCTCATGGACATTGAGATGAGCGTGATGGACGGAATTACGGCCACAGCCCGGATCAGGGCCGCAGACCCGACGGCCAAGATCATTATCGTAACCGATTACGACCAGGTTGAATTGCGCGAGGCGGCGCAGGAAGCGGGCGCCTGCGGATACGTGGTGAAAGATGACCTGCTCGAACTGGTTCGGATCCTCGAAAGACTCGACGAGTCGAGTGCGCGCTACCCGCTTAAGAAAACCACCGGGGTGCAGCAAGGAGCGCCCCACAACAACAAGCAAAAAAAGGAGAAAAGATAATGAAACTGAGAATCAATCGAGCATGGATGGCATGCGCCATACTAACGTTTTTGCTGCTTCTCGGCGGGAGTTCACCCTTATCCGCCGATACCGTCTTCAGTAACCTGTCCGGGAGCTTCTGCAACTGCGGAGAGATCATCCAGGGCGCAGGCGAACCGGATGGTGCGGTATCGGTTGCTGTAGAGTTCACTCCCAGCGGCAACTTCACCTTTACTGAGGCGGAGCTGGGCATCGAAGGTGGGGTCAGCGTAGGCTCCCTCAACGTGTATCTCGAAACGATCTCATCGACCGGAACCGGCACGGTCATCGGGCAGATCGGCTCGGATATTTCGGTGCCGGCCGATACTCAGGAATACATTACTGCAGATTCTCTCACCGCGCCCATCACTCTTTCAGAGGGAGTTTCCTATTGGCTTGTCGCGACTGCCGCAACAGCCGATCCGGGTGTCTTTTGGGAGGGGGAGGGTACAGAAGCCGTTCCCTACGACTACAGCCTGACCGACAGCCCTGACGGGCCGTGGTCTGCCGCCGGGGACGACACGCTCCAGTTTGCAATTGACGGCACGCCGGTGACTCCCACGCCCACGCCCGAGCCCGGCACACTGACGGAGTTAATTCCCACCGCCATTGGTGTGCTCGGCTTAGGCTGGTGGACAGAGCAGCGAAGGCTCAAGCCCGTCTCGCGATGAGCTGGTAGCGCGCTTTTTGAAGGTCTGCGGCTTTTTCGCGCGGAGTCTGAGAAGGGCCGCAGACCCTCTGCCTTGTAGAGCAGCATCTTAGCAGGTAGCGCAGAGTCTCGCGTTTTTTGCGAGACTCTGCGGCTCTGCTGGAAATCCGGAGCACGTAACGCAGCGCGGCCCCGCTCTCGGAGCCGCAACCAAACCTGCGAGAAGCCGTTGCCCTCTCCCTCGGGAGAGGGCTGCGAGCACAGCGAGCAGGCGGTCGGCGTCTTCACCAGCCGCGTGAGTCGGGTGAGGGGCAGCCCAAAAGCGTGCCAAGAAAACAAGATATTACGGTCTTGCAATGCAGGCCGCCGCGTTTGTGCCTGCGGCTTCCGTGTGAATTCCGGAACGAAAAGCCACAGACCTGCATTGCAATACCGTAATATCTTGTTTTTTCAACCACATTTTTTCTGTGGATTGGCTCGGAGCCGCATAAATAGTGGTGATTTACCTGCCGACGGGCAACAGGAAGGATGATCGCATTTGGTTGCGGCCGTGAGGCCGCGCTGCGCTACCCAGCTCCATGATGCTGAAGCGCGAAGCGCCTTGGAGTGCGGTAGCGCCAGCTACCGCCCTGTGCGCGCCGCCCCATTACAAAGAATTAAGCGGGGCGGCACACCCCATGCGACGCCGTTCTTTGCTCATTCACTACTCCAAACCAAAGGGAATCGCCTTGAGCCCTCGATCCGACCTGACGTGGCACGGTCATCCGGCTGAGGATACAATGTAGGATTCCGTTTCGGACATGCCGCCCCCAAAAGCTTACGGCGAATTCATTGAGCTAAGGAAAGTGCGTTGAACTTTCGAGGCGTTTATTCCGTCTTACCCACGCCTTTTTGCGCCAGCGGGTCGATTGATGTGCCGAGCTTGCGTCGCGTCATCGACCTGTACCTCAAAGCTGGCGTCGATGGTCTCACCGCGCTTGGCGTCACCAGCGAGGTTGCGCGCTTGCAGGATGCGGAGCGCGATCGGGTGCTCGACGCGGTTCTGAGCCATGTGAATGGCCGCGCGCCCGTGGTGGCGGGCACAAGTGCAGAAGGTTTGCTGAACTGCATCGATTATAGCCGGCGCGCAAAATCCGCAGGAGCCTCGGCCGTGATGGTGAGTCCTCCACGGATGCCCAAGCTGAATTCCGGCGCCGTCTTGAGCCACTACCTGGACCTTGCATCGGCTGTCGATACGGAAATCGTGATTCAAGACTACCCTCCTGTCTCCGGCTACACGGTCGAGCCGGCTTTGCTTGGTCACATTGCGCGCGAGATCCCAAGGGCCCGCACAATCAAGCTGGAAGACCCTCCGACTCCTTTGAAGACATCGCGGATCATTCAAGCCTGCGAAGGATTCGAAGTGAGTGTCTTAGGCGGCTTGGGCGGGATGTATGCGCTCGAAGATCTCATCGCCGGAGCCTCCGGGGTGATGACCGGTTTTGCTTATCCTGAAATGCTGGTTGAAGTAGTTCGCGCCTTTCGATCCGGCGAAGTTGGGACGGCCGCGGACGCATTTTACCGCTATGTTCCCCTGATGCGCTTCGAGTTCCAGCAAGGAATTGGGATCGCTCTCCGGAAAGAAATCTTGCGCCGCCGCGGAGCCATCACTGAGCCTGTTACGCGGTCCCCTTCGGTGCAGCTTGATCGGAGCACCATGGTGGCTCTCGACCGGCTGCTTGACTGGCTGCGCGCAACACAAGGAGTGAAATGGATCTCGAGTTAAAGGGCAAAGTTGCGATGGTAGCGGCGGCGAGCCGAGGCCTGGGCTTTGCCGTTGCAGAAGCGCTTGCAGCCGAAGGGGCGCGCGTTTCAATCGCCTCGCGCAACGAATCCTCCATCGCTCAAGCGGCGCACCGGATCGATCAGATCGCCGAAGGATGCGTGCTCGCCACAACCGCAGATGTACGCTCGGCAGAGGACGTCGAACGCTGGCGCCACGCGACGACGGAGCGTTGGGGAGGAGTAGACCTGCTCGTCACCAACTCCGGCGGGCCTCCTGCAGGCGTTTTCACTGCCCTCGATGACGCAGCCTGGCGAGCGGGATTTGATCTGCTGGTGCTGAGCGCGATTCGCACGGTGCGAACAGTATTGCCGGTTATGAAAGGACGGGCGGGTTCAAACATTCTACTGATGACCTCGTCTTCGGTGAAGGAGCCTATTCCCAACCTGACGCTCTCGACCACTTTGCGGGCTGCGGTCGCCGCACTTGCCAAGACGCTCGCCAATGAGCTTGCCGGCGACGGCATTCGCATCAATCACCTCATTCCAGGCCGCATTGCTACAGACCGGTTGAGGGAACTTGACGAGATCAATGCGCGCCGCGCGGGTATCCGCCTTGAGGAGCAGCAGGCGCGCGCGCTGGCTGCCATCCCGTTGAAGAGATACGGAACGCCTGAAGAGTTTGGGCGAGCCGCAGCCTTTCTTCTTTCCGGGGCCGCCAGCTACATTACCGGAGCAACGCTCCAGGTGGACGGCGGATTGATTAAGTCTGTTATGTAGCCCAATCAGCCATCAGGGCGGGCAAAGAGTGACTATGTTAAAAGATGCTAGTAACACCGCGGCTCGCCCCACGCCTCGCCCTCAGGACCAGGCGCCAAACCCTCATCAAAGCAACCTCCGCCGGTGCTTCGAGCAGATCCGGGAATTGATCGTTCACGGCCGGCTTGCCCCCGGAAGCCGCATCATGGAAGGTGAGCTTGCGGCGCGCCTTGGAGTAAGCCGGACGCCAGTCCGCAGCGCGCTCCACATGCTGCAAAAGGAAGGCTACATTTTGGCATCCTCGGAAGGAGCGCGGAAAGTTCATATGACGGTTGCCCCGCTCACCAAGGAAGATGCGAATGAGTTATATCCGATTGTGGGCCGTGTGGAAGGGCTCGCAGCCCGCTCCAGCGCTCAGCTTGGTGCGGCCGCTCGGGCCGATATTACGCGGAGGCTGCGGGAGATGAACGACGAGCTCCGCAAGCTGGCGGAAGCGGGCCGAAGCGATCCTAACCGCATCTTCGAGCTGGACACGAATTTTCATCAGACGATTGTCGATGCTAGCGCTGGCCCGCGATTGCGCGCCCTCCACAGCTCCATCAAACCGCAGACCGAGCGATATTGGCGGCTTTACGCGAGTTCGATCCTCGACCAGCTTGGCGCTTCGGTCGATGAGCATTTGGCCATCATTCAGGCCATTGACGCCGGCGACTCCGAGGCCGCTGAGCGCGCCGTTCAGATGAACTGGGAGAACGGCGCTGAAAGGCTTTGCCGCGTCATCGAGCGCCACGGGGAGCGCGGAAGTTGGTAAGCTGCATCCCGGTCTCGCGGAATCAAGTCTCCGGCCAGATAAGGCCCGCAGGGCCGAAATATCATAGCCCCGGGCCTTTGAACGTGTGAGTAAATTGCACATCTCACCACAAAGTCACCAAGACACAGAGAAAGGAGTTCTGTTTTCAAGCTCCGTGCCTTGGTGTCTTTGTAGTTCAAGCAATTGATTCACGGCTTCTTCCGCCCTGGGCTATGTTATTTCGGCCCTGCGGGCCTTCAATGGTTGCCAGCAACCCGGTGCGAGGCCGCGGTGGAGAAGCACCGATGCTCCGCGGAACCTCGATGAAAAAAAACAATCGAAAAATATTGCACCCAACCCTCATCGCCTGGATGATCCTTGCAGCCGTCCTTCCCCTAACCGCGCAATCGCCAAGCGTGGACCCAATTATTCTGGGTGCACTTCACTACCGGTTCGTAGGGCCGGGCGGAAACCGTGTGAGCGCCGTCGTGGGTGTGCCAGGTGATTGGAACGTTTATTACGCGGGCGCCGCCTCGGGGGGCGTCTGGAAGTCAATCGACGGTGGAATCCATTGGAGACCCATCTTTGACAAAGAGCCTGCGCAATCGATTGGAGACATTGCCATCGCCGCGTCGGATCACAACATCGTGTGGGTGGGCACGGGCGAGCCCTTTATTCGGAGCAACGTTTCCATCGGAGATGGCGTTTACAAATCCACCGACGGCGGAAGGACGTGGGCCCACATGGGACTTGATCGGACCGGGCGTATCTCGCGGATTGTGATTGACCCGCATAATCCCGAAATCGTCCTGGTGGCGTCGGAAGGTAACTGTTATGGCCCGCAGCAACAGCGAGGCGTCTTCAGAACGACGGACGGCGGCAGGACGTGGCAGCGCGTCCTCTTCGTCAATCCCGATACCGGAGCGTCTGACTTGGCCATGGACCCGCAAAACCCGCGCATCCTGCTGGCGGGCACGTGGCAATTCGTGATTAAGACCTGGGGCCAAAATAGCGGCGGGCCAGGGAGCGGAGTCTGGATGTCCCGCGATGAAGGCGCCACGTGGAAGCGCCTGACTGATGATGGTCTGCCAGATTCGCCGCTTGGGAAAATTGCCGTGGGCATCGCCCGCAGCGATCCCAGCAGGATGTATGCGCTGATCGAAACCGGTGGGAACGGCCGAGGCTCACTCTGGCGCTCCGATGACGGAGGCAACGCTTGGAACGCAGTCAACTACAGCCGTTTGCTGAATGAGCGGCCGCACTATTACACACGGCTGATGATTTCGCCCGATAATGCCAACGAAGTCTACTTTCCTTCTAACGATATATGGTACACGCTCGACGGCGGCCGGACCGTCTACAACACGCATTGGGGCGGCGATAACCACGCCATGTGGACAGACCCCACCAACGCCAATCGCATGATGATCGGTTGTGATATCGGTGTGCTGATCTCAACCACTCATGGGAAAAGCTGGCATACGGTGGTCCTTCCCATCGGCCAGATGTATCACGTCGCCGTGGACCACCAGGTTCCTTACAACGTTTACGGGAACATGCAGGATGACGAATCGGTGCGCGGCCCGAGCAACTCTCGAAACGAAGGGGGCATTCCGTCGAGTATTTGGACTACTACGGCAGGCTGCGAGTCCGGTTTTTCTTTTCCTGATCCCGTCGATAATAACATCGTCTGGGGCGGATGTTATTCCGGCGAAGTAGCGCGCTTTGATTTACGAACGGGCCAGACGCGCTCGGTTGCCCCTTGGCCGGATAAGTCTCTCGATTCTCCTGCCGGCGTGCTCAAGTACCGTTGGAATTGGACGCCGCCGATGGCTATCGACCCGTTTGATCACAACCGGGTGTACGTAGGAAGCCAGTATGTCCACATGACGAACGACGGCGGCCAAAGCTGGAAAGTGATCAGCCCGGACCTCACGCTGAACGACCATACTCATATGGGAAGCTCGGGCGGCCTCACGCCAGATAATCTGGGGGTTGAATACTGGGGAACGCTTTTTGCCATCGCCCTTTCACCCGTCAAGCGAGGCGTCATCTGGACGGGCTCCAACGATGGCTTGGTTCATGTGAGCACCGACGCCGGCAACCACTGGGAAGATGTGACGAAGAACATTCCCAATCTTCCACCGTACGGAACCATCAGTAACATAGAGCCTTCGCACTTTGACGCAGGTACAGCCTACATCAGCGTCAACTTCCACCAGATGGATAACCGGGATCCCTTCATCTACAAGACATCAGATTACGGCAACACTTGGAAGTTCATCAGCGGAGGCATTCCCAAAAGCGTCTTCAGCTATGTACACATCGTGATTGAGGACCCGTTCCGCAAGGGAATGCTGTTCGCGGGAACCGAGAATTCATTGTATGTCTCCTTTGACGACGGAGGAAGCTGGACGCCTTTACAGACGAATCTTCCGCATGCTCCTCTCTCCTGGATGGTCATACAAAAACATTTCGATGATCTCGTAGTCTCCACCAAGGGCCGCGGCTTTTATATTCTGGATGACATTGGCCCCCTCCAGCAGCTCACGCCGCAAGTATTGAGTTCCTCTGTTTACCTTTTCAGGCTTCGGCCCGCCTATCGCTTCCGGAGAGTGAGCGAAAGTCGTGGCGTTGCGGACGACCCGTCAGCGGGCGACAATCCCCCCTATGGCGCGGACATCAACTACTATTTGAAGTCTTCGTCGAAGGGAAGCGTCCGGATTACAGTTCTCGACTCGAAGGGCCAGGTGGTTCGAAGTTTCAGCGGCACGAACCACGCTGGCATCAATCGCGTCTACTGGAATCTTCGATATCCGCCCGTGAAGAAAATCGAGCTGCGCACCACCCCGGCGAGCTATCCCCAAATCTGGCGCGATTCGCGGTTCCTAGGAAAAAAGACACGGCCCATTTATCATTGGGGCATCGAACCGCCCCAGATGGGCGCTTTGGCGGCTCCCGGAAGTTACCAGGTGAAGCTGATGGTCAATGGGCAGTCGTATGTGCAGCCTCTTACGGTTCTCAAAGATCCCCATTCTGCGGGCGCCCTCGCAGACGTGGAGGCAAGCGTGACCATGTGGCAGGCCATCGACGAGGATGTGAATACGGTCGTCGAGATGATCAATTCCATCGAGCGAGCGCGGAAGCAGATTGAGGATATGTCGGTCTACGTCAAGGGACGGCCGGATGCTTCAGAAATTTTAGCTTCTGCGAAAGAGCTGGATGGAAAGCTTCAGACGGTTGAGGACATGCTCTTCGAAAAGTACCTTTCGGCCGGAGATGAAAAAACTTATCCGGAAGAAATGCAGCTTTACCAGAAGTTTCTGTGGCTGGCGGGAGAAGTAGGCGACGGCGCCGGCGATGTGGCCGGAAACCCTGATTTTCCGCCTACGGAAGAAGATGCGGCGGTCTTCAACCTGCTGAAACAGCGGCTGGCCAATGTGGAGGCGCAGTATTCCACACTGATGAAGAAGAGTATCGCGGCGTTCAACAGCAAGTTCAGGGACAAAGGAATAGCGATCATTCTGAATCCCGCAAAACCTTGATCGCCCGCAGCGCCGCCTTTCGAGGCCCGAGGGGCCGCTCTATCATAGCTCTGGGCAACGCCCAGGGAATCGGGTGTACCTTGCGAGAACGATCCCTGAAAGGGCGACCCAGAGCGCCCTCAATCCCACACGTACCATTCGTCGGCCCCCACCGTTGGTACGCCCTTTCAGCGTTTCAGTTGTACAAAAAGAAGCACGCACGCGAAGGCTGTAGGGGTACAGGTTACCGCACCCTGTCCCTCGTTCCGCTGATCATGATGGGTACGGCGAGCCGTACCCCTATGGAAAGCCGGCAGGTGTCGCCAGTCAATAGAACCGCGGCAAGTGCCAATTGGGCGGCGGCTGCTCGATTTGAAACTCTTTCGGCGGCTGGACGCCGAGCAGGTATCTTACGAAATAGTCCCAGCGTCTGCGCATAAGGTAGAGATTGCCTCCCTCGCCGTGGTACATATTAGGCACAAAAAGCATGTCGAAGTCTTTGTTGGTTTTCATCAGCGCGCTCACGAAGCGCATGGTTTCAGACGGCGGAACATTCGGATCGACGTCGCCTTGCACCAGCAGCAGATGCCCTTGCAAGCGGCTGGCGAGCGTGATGTTTGAATCTTCAACGTAGCTTTTCCCCAAAGGATAGCCCTCGTAGAGTTCGTTCCACCACGCCTTGTCGAGGCGATGATCGTGGTTGCCGGAAATGGCGACTCCGACTTTATAGAAATCCGGGTGAACGAGCATGGCGTGAGCGGCGTCGTACCCGCCCGCCGAGGTTCCGTAGATTCCCACCCTGGTCAGGTCCATCCACGGATATTTCGCAGCCATCTGCTGCATCAGCGCGATGTGATCCGGGATGCCCTTTCGCCCGAGGTTCCGGTAGGATGAGTCGTGGAACTTTTTCGAGCGGCCTGCGGTGCCGCGGCCGTCGATCATCACAACGACAAAACCGAGCTCCGATACGGCTTGTTGCTGGAGGCAGCACGCTCGAAACGTCTTGGGTACAAAAAAGCCTTGCGGGCCGGTGTAGATGCTCTCGACGACAGGATATTTTCTGGCGGCATCGAAATTTGAAGGGCGCCAGATCAGGCCGTAAATATCGGTCTCCCCGTCAGCAGCTTTGCCTTTGAACGGAATCGGATATTTCCATCCAGTCTTGAGCAGAGGGCGCGCGTCGGTCTCTTCGAGCACGCGAACAACAGAGCCGTCCGTGGTTCTTCGCAATGCCGATTCTCCCGGCAGGTCCGGGCGCGAATAGTTATCCACGAAGTATTCATGATCGGGTGAAAGGCTGACGGTATGATTGGCGTTTTCAGGGTCGAGCAGTTCGAGACCGCTCCCATCGAACTTTACCCGATAGAGGTGCGTCTGATAGGGGTCCTCGTTCGGCTCCCTGCCGCTCGCCAGAAAGTAAACCTTGCGGTCGCTTGGGTCTATTGATTCAATCTCGCGCACCACCCAGTTTCCTTGAGTTACCGCATTCTCAAGCTGGCCAGTTTTGCCGTTGTAAAGGTAAAGCTGGTTCCACCCTGTACGCTCTGAGAACCAAAGAAATTCGGCGCCGCCATTCACGGGCCTGGCGTCCGTTTCGCCCGGGTCAATGTAGGTGTCCGACTTCTCCTGGATGATCGTCTGCTGATCACCGGTCCGGGCGTCAACTTCGCGCAACTCCACGCTATGGTAGCCGCGGCTGTAATAGAGGTAAGTAAAGTGGTTGTTATCGGGAAGCCAGTCGAAGGAAGGCCCCTCCTGGAAATCGACGAATAGAGGGTCTGTTTTTACGTCGGTTCGCTTGGTCGAGGGGATATCAAAAATGACCGGCATCGTGTGCGCCAGGGTTTCGCCGGGCAGTGGATAAGCAGTAACGAAGACTTTCGGCCTTAGCTGGCCCGGCGGGGCATATTGGATACTCGTCAGCCGCGCCGCATTCCGGGAATCCATCCGGTAGGTGACCAGCTTCGAAGAGTCAGGAGACCAATAGACGTCCGGCGGCTGCGCCACGTTTTCCTTTTCCTGCTCGACCATCACCTGGAGATAGGGAATGGGAGTCGCATAGTCCCATTCTTTTTGGCCATCACGAGTGAGCTGTACCTCCTGGCCCGTCTCGGTGTCACGAATATAGAGGTTGTAGTTGCGTACGAACGCCTCCCATTTCCCATTCGGCGATCGCACGACCCAGGGGTTGACGGAAGCCGGTGATTCTGTGCATCGGTAAGTTTCGAGAGAGCACCGCCAGTCCGAGCCAGCAATCTGGAATTCGATCGCGGAGCCCGAATCCACAAAACGGAATGTATCGAACGGCAGCGCGCTGGCCTTGTACGTCTGGCCACTGGTGTCGGAGAGCGCGGCCGAGAGCTTCACCTGGTCAAAGGCGGGGGATACGGTGTTGTGCTTCGGGTCGACTCGGAAAAATTCTTTTCCCGCTTGGTTCTGTCTCACGTACCAGAATTGATCGCCTTGGAACCAGTGCGGGCGCACATTGGCTATGGAGACGTAGTGCTCGATGTTCCAGGGAAGAAACCGCTCGGCACGCTCATAGTTGGCTCTCGTTCCCTGAGCGCAGAGTAGCCTTGCCCCCATAAGGAAGATGAAGAGCAGCACATCTACTGAAAGAAGGATTGCAGATTTTTGTTGCAGGCTTTTGTGGGCGTAAGGAAGGAAGGGCATGGGCAAGTGTCATATTGTACTAAAAAGGCCTTTCCTTCCAGTGCTAACGCCTCAGCGGGTTAACGCAGCACAGCCTGAAGGCCGTAACCGAAGCTGACAGACACTCTGCCCTCGCCTCCTTGGGGGAGAGGGTGGCGAGCGTAGCGAGCCGGGTGAGGGGGTCGCCGACAGCCTGCGGGCGTTAAGTATTAGACGGGGCGCCACACTGGCGACCAATTATGCGTACGCCGTGATTGATCTTCGCGAACCGTCTTCGCTCAGCAGTGAATCTAATTGAGGCGGAGGAGCAAACATGCAAACCTGCACACATCTTGATCAAGTCCGGGACGTCACGCCGGGCACTCACGGCTGCGAAGAGTGCTTGAAAATGGGGGACATTTGGGTACATCTTCGGCTCTGCCTGGAGTGCGGACACGTTGGCTGCTGCGATTCTTCGAAAAATAAACACGCCACGAAGCACTTCCACCACACCCAGCATCCCATCATGAAGTCGTTTGAGCCAGGTGAGAATTGGGGTTGGTGTTACGTCGATCAGGTGAGTCTAGACTTCGCTTGAAGCGGGGCAGCGCAGCCTTTGGCCGCAACCTAAGCTGATAGACGCTCTACGCCTCGCTCGAAGCGGTTGCAGAGGGCGGCGGCTGATATTATGCTGTGAATGAGATGGCGCCTGAGCAAAAACTGAGCACTCGTGAAATCGTCGTGGTCACTCCCGAGATTATGCACGGCACACCTTGTTTTGCAGGCACACGTGTTCCGGTTCAAACCCTGCTCGACTATGTGGCGGAAGGCGAAACCCTGGATGCGTTTCTAGCGGACTTTCCGGGCGTGAGCCGGGAGCAGGCAACCGGCCTCCTTGCCTTGGCACAAGAGCGGCTGTTGGAGTCAATCTCGCGGTAGAAAAGATCATTCACGCCGTGTCGTCTGTGACGCCAGGCAAATTGCTCCATGTCTCCTGAGCGGCGGAACCGCCTCGAGCCCTGCTCATCACTTGTCACTCTTCACCGCATCATTCGTGTCGCAGTGCCACGATGGGATCCACTTTCGTAGCCCGGCGCGCGGGAATGTAGCAGGCGAGTCCAGCAGTCAGTAGAAAGAACATCGATGCAGCGATAAACGTGGCAGGGTCTGTAGCCGAGATGCCGTACAACTGATGAGCCAGCACACGATCGAAAAACAGAGCTAGCCCTGTCCCGATCCCAATCCCTGCCAGCACAGCGGCCATATTTTGGAACAGGACCAGCCGGAGCACGTTGTGCTTTCGGGCACCGAGCGCCATACGAATTCCAATATCGTGCGCTCGCTGGGCCACAGAATACGCAACTACCCCGTAAATTCCCCCGAGAGCGAGAATCAGCGCGATGCCGGCCAATATGAGCAGTTGCATAGCTGCAATGCTACGGGAAGACACCGAATCCCGCACTACAGATTCCATCGTGCGAATGTTTGATACTGGCACAGTGTCGTCCATGCTCCACACTTCAGCGCGGACCGCAGACGCCATGCTCAAGGGCTCAAGCTTTGTTCGCACCACAAGGTTCATCGTGGACGCCCAGGCGCCCGCAAAATAGTCGCCGGGAATTTTTCTGATCGGCATATAGGTGCCGCCGATAGGCGGTTTGGAAAGCCAGAGCTGATTGTCGCCAAAGCCCGACCGTTTTGTATCTGCGACCACTCCCACAATAGTGAACGGAAGCACCTTGTCGCTGAAGGAGAAGAACAGCCTCCTTCCAATGGGATTCTGATTTGGGAAAAACCCAGACGCGATGGCCTTGCTAATCAGCACGACCGGGGGAGTGCCGCTCTTATTGTCTTCTTCCGTGAAGTATCGCCCTTCGAGCAGGGGAATGCCCATGGCTTGGCAGTAGCCGGGCGTGACGGGATGAAACTCGCGGGGATACCACCCTTGGGTAGACGATGGGCTCCAAGCTTTACCCCCTCTCAAATTGAACCCTTGATAGGTGGCGCCTCTGCTAAGAGGAAGAAAACCAGTCACACCCGCGGCTTCGACGCCCGGCAGCGCCTTCACCCGTTCCGTTAACTCTGAGAAAAATTCGATCACTTGCTGGCTGCGCTGGTACTTGGACCGCGGCAGAGTGATTTCCATGGTCAAGGCGTTCTTTGGATTGAATCCCGCGTTCACGTTCAGCAACCGCAACAGGCTGTTCGTAAGCAGGCCCGCCCCGACCAGCAATATGAGCGCCAGAGCTGTCTCCGTACCGATCAGCACGCTTCGGATGTGGAGATACCGGCGGGGACCGCTCGTAGTTCCGCCCGGTGTACCGGTGTCCTTGAGGCCGGCGTTCAGATCGGTCTTTGAAGAGTTGAGTGCCGGCGCAAGTCCGAAGATAATTCCCGTGAAGACGGAAAGTATGACCGTAAATAAAAGCGCCCGCATATCAATTCCAATTTCGCCAAGGCGAGGAATATTCTGCGGGCCGGCGGCGATGAGGAGCTTGAGCGCCGAATGCGCCAGCAGAAGGCCCAGGCCCGCGCCGGTCATTGCCAGGAGGACGCTCTCGGTCAATAGTTGACGGGCGAGCCGCCTGCGATTCGCACCGAGCGCCGATCTTACCGCCATTTCCCTTTGCCGAGTAGAGGCGCGAGCTAGCAAGAGGTTTGCCACCGTCGCGCAACCAATCAGCAAGACGAGCGTGACAATTCCAATTAAGGGAAGGAGCACCGCCCGCGCATCCCCGACCACCTCGGTGTACAGGGGAACCAAGGAGGGATTTGTGACCGGGCCGGTCTCCCTGAAGTAATCGTGCAGTTGCTTAGCGAGGAGGTTCAGATTCGCTTGGGCTTGCGGCATCGTAAGACCGCTCTTGAGGCGGGCGATGACCGGGAGGTTCAAGCCCTCAGGGTCCGTTCCGGTTGGATCAGGGCGCACTTGAAGCGGAAGCCACACGTCAGCCTTGAAGAGCGGAGACTGAAAGCCGCGAGGCATGATCCCCACAACTATGTATGGCTTCCCACTTAGATTGACCGTTCTTCCGAGAATGCTATCATTGGCTCCAAAGCGGCGCTGCCACAACGAGTAGCTCAAAACCGCCGCGGCCTCTTCGCTGGCATGTCCCGTTTGTCGTATGAAACTTCTTCCCATAAAGGGCGTGACGCCGAGAGTTTCGAAATACCCGGGGGTCACGCGCAGACCATGAAGGCGCTCGGGCCCGCCGCTTGCAATTAAGTCCAGCGTGTCAGGCGCGAATGCCGCTATGCCGTCGAACACGTGGTTGAGCTTTTTCCATACCAGGAAATCGTCAGGTGTTGCGCCAAGATGAAATTTCTGCGCCCAAGCTTCCTTCCAAACCATTAACAGTCTGTCAGAATGTGGGTACGGCAGTGGCCGTAGCAGGACAGCGTCAATCACACTGAAAACCGCCGTATTGGCGCCGATGCCCAGAGCGAGAGTGATCACCGCGACGGCGGTAAAGCCGGGATTGCGGCGCAGTTGACGCAGGCCGTAGCGCAGATCCTGAAGCAGCGTTTCGAGCCAGCGCCATCCCCACATCTCGCGCGTGACTTCCTTCACCAGCGCCGCGTTGCCGAACTCGCGTCGGGCGTTCGCTCGAGCTTCGTCAGGCTCTTCGCCACGGTCGATTCGCTCGCGCATGGCCATTGCCAAATGCGTGCGAATCTCTTCATCAAGCTCTTGTTCCCGCCGCTTCCTTCGGCTAAGCCAAGCAAATAATTTCATAACCCCACCGCACGGCGCGGATCAGAAGTAGCGCGGACCTTCGCTTCCGGTCCGCAGCTTCTGGATGGTAGCCACGGCGAGTGCTCTTCCTCGCCGTGGGCCTTTTTGCCGATAACGAACCCACGACGAAGTCAAAGGGAAAAGCCGCAGACCGCAACAACAGCGGTCTGCGCTACCTTACCTTCGCTCGTCGTCTGCCTTAGCATGTAGACAATCTACTTCGAGTTTTACTCTCTGTCAAGCTTTCAGCCGCGAAACGGCGAAATGGTTTGTCCAAATGAGGTTTGGAATCCTTGGAGGCGACGCGTGGCTTTGCCGGCCGCTGTGCACTGGAGTTTCTACATTTCAGAGGCGGTGGAACGCGTCCTTGATTGGGCGACTGGGGCGCCACCTCGAATTCTTGCTGTTTACAAGCGTCTGTCCGATTGTTTATCATTTAGTTATCATGCTGGAAGGTCCGGTCTCGCTCGAAGCAGTCGGCAAGTCTGTCTCCCCCTTGCGACTTATCCCTCCTGCCGTCCACGCCGATGCCTCTGCCCAAGCCTGCAAATCCAACCCGAAGGATCTCCCGCGGTTGTCATTAGCAATTATCTCCAGCCAGTATTCAGGAACCACGTTTAGACAGTCCCCTATCAAACTCCATTGCCAACCAGGAAATCCTCCCTGCTCTACCATTCGAGCAAGCAGAAAACATTAAAATTACCGAACGAAGCTATTATGTTCTTGAAAACAAAGGCACGAACATTAGAAAAATAGCCCAGCCCGTTATGTTGCTGATAACAATAAACTTACCTCGATATACCTACTAAATCTCTGGAATCAAATCACTTAATGCCTCAGTTTCGGGTGCAATTGTAGGGGCGGGTTTATCCCGCCAACGGAATGGCGGCATAAAGCCGCCTCTACGCACCCGAAACATTAGCAAATCACTTATGTAAACGCAGTAATGCCCCTCCACAAAGCCGCTGGTGTCGTGGTTTGAAACTGCCCGCCCCCGCCCTGGCTGCCGGCAGGGTGTGGATGCTGTCGTTAGTTACCGACATCTATGAAATGCGGCACCTAGCCAAAGCGGAAGAATGAGCGATCAATGGTAAGGGATAGGGTGGATGTGGCGTTTTCCACGTATGCGGCAAGCGCGTCGTGGTAGAAAGAGACGCTTCGCTGCCGGATCGCGATTTCCGGCTCTTGGGGAGAAACAAGATGATTGGTTTCGTGCAGGATAATACTTAATAACTTCAGCCGGAACTGGACTTTATGAAATTCTTCCAGACGGCTTCCCTCAGAAAACTTAGCGTCCATGGCTGTATCGGAAAGAGGCAAGGCGCGCCAGGTCTCGACCGGCTTGTACGCAAGGTCCATTTCACCTATCTCAACACCGCCCAAAGCATCATGGGGCTCGGCGAACGGCGCTTCCTTCACCACGGAATGGCGGTGACCCAGACATCCGCATGCGTTCCTCCGCCGGAGTTGCACCACCATGAGGGTCGGCGCCTGAGATAAGGTCCGGTCATAGGCGTCACGACAGGGTTTCGGAACACCCATCCAATCCTGCTCAATTGCCAGCGACAGTTGCCGCGCCGCGCCGGCATCCCTTAAGTGATGCGCGACAAGATAGAGGGGGGAGCATCGGTCCCCAAGACGTGCCGGCAGATACTGTCTTCCCGCCAGCCGCTCGCGCCAGCGAACCCAGCGGCGTCGGGAATGCAGGTATTCTGCAATCGCCGCCGCAGAAATCACGCTTCCTGAAGGCATTCGCATCAGCTAATCCTGCTCGCCGTAGACGAAAACTCCGCCCATCCGCACGTTGACGATGATCACCTGGCTCCCATGGCTGTTGCTTAGGGATACGCTTTTGCCGAATCCGGTACCGTCTTCCGGCATCCCGTGCAAGTCGCTCTGGACGTATCCTAGCCAGGAGTGAGCCTGAAACAATCGCAGCTTGTAAACGTTCGGCACGTCAACTTCTACGTCCCCGTAATTGATTTTAAGGATCTCCGTCCCCGTAATTCCGCTCACCGTGACGTCGCCGTCAACGCACTTCAAGGCCAGATTGGCGTCGTAAGGCATTTTGATGGTGAAGTTAACCGAGAGCTTCGATTCGTCCCTGAACGGCCGCCAGAGCCGCCTCGGCGGATAGACGGTGGTTAGGCTGATATTTCGGTCGCGGCCGCGAAGACGAACCTCGACTTTTCCGTAAAGCTTCGCGGCGTCTCTTGCTGATCCGGCCCGAACCACCTTTTCAGCTTCAATAGAGACCCGTGGATTGTCCCATCCGTCGATTTCCAGGTCGCCTATTCGCGCGTCGATCGTGAGCGTGCCATATGAAAACATCCGCACGGAATAGTGCTGTTTCTTGCTGTATTCGTCGGCGGTTAAGGCAGCCGGAATCAGCAACAGCGCCAGACACGCAGAAATGCTGAGGAGCGCCCGTTTGCGGAGAAGTCCGTCCAACGGGTTTGGGCTCTGAATGAGGAAGGCCGGGTGGCTCATCGTGGCACTACCTCCCTACCAGCGGACGGGGACCCGATCACTGAGCGCCACCGGACAAGGCGCTTCTCGGGGCGTTCAACTGCACACAGGCATGAAACTCAATCTGCGCATCCACGGCTCTGCCCATTTTCTCGTAAGCTTCGCCCAAGGCGCAGTGTATGCTCGAAGCCGCGGGATTCTCGCGCAAGGCGAGAGCGAGCTCGCCGGCCGCTTTTTCTGTCCAGCCGCGGGCGAGAAACACGCGCCCCATACCCTCATGGGCCTGGTAGCCCCCAGGCTCTAATTTTGTGGCCGCGGCAAAAAACTGCTCGGCGCCATCAGCATCGCCTGCCCCAAGTTCAGCTTCGCCGGCCAGCCAGTATGGATCGTAAAGCCGCGGATTAATTTGAATCGCCTGTTTGAGCTGTTCCAGGGACGCGCTGAAATCTCCCTCCCGTTCTTCGATGCGGCCCAGGTAGAAATGGGGGAAATATTCCTGTGGGGCGAGAGACGCGGCAGTTTGGAATTGCTGCCTGGCGAGGTCAATCCGGCTCAGCCGCTGGTAAACGCGGCCGAGCAGCAGAGCCCCTTCCGCGTCCCGCGGCTCCACGCGCAGGTAAGTTTCGAGCGACTGAGCGGCGTCGCGCAGGTGTCCCGATTGAAAATCCACGAGGCCCAGTTCGTAGTATCCCTTCGGAACTGTGGCGTCTAGCTCAATCGACTGCCGCAGGTCGCGACGAGCCTGTTCGCTCGCCCCCTGCTGGAATTCGATCATCCCGAGCAGAAGATAAAGCCCGGCAGATTTTGGATATTGTCCCACCGCCAGCCGGGCGAGCTCGAGGGCACTTGCGACCCGGCCGGCATTAAGCTCGGTCTGGATATGCTGCCGTAAGCTCTCCTCAGCATCCTGAGCTTTTGCGCGGGCATTTTGGAACAGGCAAAACGCGAAGAAAGCGGCAACGAAAACTGTCAAACCGGGTGGGCGTTGCGCTTGCACAACCCGATGTTATGCTCGCCAGAAAGCTGAAGTCAAACAGAGTCCAACCCGGCCTGGTGCGCCAAAACGATTACCCGCGAGACCCATAATCCGGCGATAACACCGGCCGAACATGGGACGGCCCACCAGACGTGTGGTCGTACCCCTCCGGGGCATCTACCTTGGAGGCAACCGGCGTTAGGGGTAGAGCTTGCCTTACCTTCATTGCTTTTCGGGGCCCGGTAGGGGGGACGGCAAGCCGTTCCCCCTACATCACGTTCGGTTACAGACGGATTAGCTCGCCCATTTTGCGCTAGACTTGTTTGCAAGGGGAGATAGGGTTCGTGGCGCCGCCGTCCTGTCGGCCAATGCCGGTCCCGCTTGGTGGGACCGGCGCTACATCAGTTCCGAGCCAGAAACTGGGGATTACGATTTTTTTACGTAATGTGCTTGACAGAAACTGTGCAGTAGGATAAATCTGCGATGAAATACTTTATGTCTGCTTGACCTACCGTCACGATTCAGGGGCAGGTGGAACTTTAGAGCTCAGCAACCCTGAGCCGGGAGGATACAGATGCTGTTCGACGATGAGAAGGAGCCGAACGACGATATTGACGAGTACGGGGACGAGTTATCTTCTGAAGAGGAAGAGGATGAAAATGGAGTTGAAGGCGAAGGGGAAGGTGAAGGCGAAGGCGAAGAGGAAGTCTCTTTCGAGGCTGAAACTGAAGAGATAAGGCCGCAGCATCCTCTTCCCTCAGAAGCGCCCGAAGCTGCTGATGCCGGGGCTCCAGCGACGCCTCCACGGGCGCGTCCCGCAAGGCCGAAGGCGGCCGCGAGATCCTCAGCGCAGAAGGCAGCGGGCAGGCCCGCCGCCAGAGCTCGCAAGCCTCCCACCCGGACCTCGAAGGCGAAGAAGGCGGGCAAAGCCAAGCCGAAAAGAGCGGCTGTAAAGGCTGGAAGTTCCCGAGCCGCCGCCCGGAAGCCTGCCTCGAAGAAGAAGAGCGCGCCGAAGAAGAGTGCGCCCAAAAAGAAATCCCGCCGGTGAGCATGAACTGCTGGCAGGGTTCAGCGTCTTTTGGGACGTGAGAGTCGAGGTGTCTGAGTCTACCGGAGGCCGGATTTGGCAGAGGTTTGCGCGCAAAAGAGCGAACCAGGGCCTAGGACCTCCCACGATGCCATTCAAAGCACCGCGAGGCTTAGGGCGGTCGAGTTGGTGCGGCGGATGCGCGGGGGCTCGCAGCCCTGGCTGGTACGTTGCGACGACGGGCAGTGCTATGTTGTAAAGTTTCAGAACAATCCCCAACATGTCCGCGTGCTTGCCAACGAGCTGCTGGCAGGGCGATTGGCTCAGCTCATCAACCTTCCGGCAGCGGCGTGTGCTATTGTGGATGTCCCCGCATACCTGGTGAGCCTTAGCCGCAACGGCTGGCTGGAGGGTGAGGTGCGGCCCTGTGCTGGCCTTCATTTCGGCTCGCGCTTTGTGGGCGATCCAGAAAAGGCTTTCGTGGTTGATTTCCTTCCCAGCCGCTTGTTGCGCGCCGTGCGCAACCTTCGGGCCGCCTTTCTTGGGGGTTTTGCCTTCGATAAATGGACCTGCAACTGCGACGGCAGACAAGTCGTGTTTTGCCGTACGACTTCCGGCGAGGGAACAGGATACCACGCTCTTCTTATCGATCAGGGATTTTGTTTCAATGACGGGGATTGGAGCTTTCCCGAAAGCGCGGCCCGGAACTTTTATCCACGCCGGCTGGTGTATGAATGCGTGCAAGGGCTCGAGTTCTTCGAGCCTTATCTTTCCGCTATTGAAAATCTGCAGATTTCGTGCCTGGCCGCATGCGCGCAGGAAATCCCTCCTGAATGGTGCGGGGGCAAGCCGGAAAAACTGGATCGGCTCGTTGAAGAGCTTTTCGAGCGGCGGAAAAGAGTGCGGCAATCGGTCATTGACGCCAAGAACAGCGAACTGAAGCCATTCCCGAATTGGAGATAAAGTGAATTCTTGCGGCCCGCCACTATTGCTGAGGCGGTGTAAACCTTCGTGCCATGTTGCAACTCAACCGGCTTAAACAGTGCTCGTATTTTCTGCTGCGCTACGCGCCCAACCCTTTGCGTGAGGATGGATTAAACATTGGAGTACTGTTGCATTGCCCGGAAGAGAAGTACCTGGGCTGCATGATTACCAACAGCTTCAACCGGATCAAACGCTTTGACGTGCGGGCAGACCGCGAGTTGTTTGGCGCGTTGCAGAGCGACTTTGAGGAACAAATCGAAAAACGCGAAGACGATCAGGAAGACTACTTGCGGGAATTGAGCGAATCGTTGTCCAATGCGATCCGCTTGGACGGGCCGCGCGCCTTGCTCCTGGCTGAGCCGCAGGCGGAGATCGAGGACGTTTTCGCGCGATCGGTGGGCCTTGAGCTTGCCCAGGCGCCGCCGCGGGACACACGCCTCAGGATTAAACAGCGGCTCACAGCCGCCCTGGCGCATGCAGGGGTGTGGGAACGGCTGGAGAAGAAAATTCCGGCGGAGCGGTGGACCCAGCCGGGAGACCCGTTCACGTTCGATTACGGCTACAAACCGGATGGGCTGATTAAGCTCATTCATGCGGTTTCTTTGAAGCGGGATATACAACTGGCGAAAACATTAGTTTACACGCTCGACTCTGTCCGCCGGCGCGAACCCGCAGAACTCACCGCCGTCGTGGAAAGCCTGCCTGAGAGCCAGGATGCCGTTAGCCGCGCCACGCGGAACATACTGCTGGAAGGACGGATTTCACTTCAGCCGTTGGCGGGCATCCAGGAGTTTGGCCAATCCATTGGGCGGGAACTGCATGTTTAGCTCGCCGCCCGAGAGCTTGTCGCAATAATATGTCGCAGCTTGTCATGCCTTACTCGATGACCTTCAGCCGGAAGTATGAGTCCGGGGAGCTTCCTGCTTCTTCCCTCCGCATCCGATATCCAGCACGATCATAGAGCCGAGAACAACCATTCTGGGCGTACGGGTAGCCACGGTCAATTCGTTTTTTGAATTGGCTGTGGGCCTGTTTTGGGAAGCCGAGCCCACGGCGAGGGAAATCGCTCGCCGTCGCTACCCCTTGCCAACGTCAATTCGATCCGCAGATTTGATCGGGTCCGGATTCTTTTTCTGCGAAATCTGCGTAATCTGCGGATTCACTTCGCGCGGCGCCGTAGCGCAGGAAAAGCTGTTCGGCTAGACTAGAAATTCCGGCAAGCTTGAGGGCTACACCGAGAGCATCTCTTTCGCTGGCGCAGAGGGCCAGATCTCGGAACCTCAATCGGGCCGAACGGAGGATTCTATGAAGTTGCCTGAATTTAAGAATGAGCCGCTCAGCGATTTTAAAGGCAATGCCGCGCATCGAGCTGGCATGGAGAAGGCACTCGAAACGGTAAGGGGTGAATTGGGGCGCGAGTACGGCGTGGTCATTGCAGGCGAGCGCATCAAGACTCCTGAGAAGTTCACATCCACCAACCCGGCGCAGCCGCAGCAGGCGGTGGGCGTTTTCTCAAAGGCGGATGAAAAACTGGCTGAAAAGGCGATCCAGGCGGCGGATGCTGCTTTCAAGAGTTGGAGTCAACTGCCGGCTGAGGCGCGGGTTAAGGTGGTAGCCCGTACGGCGGAGATTTTGCGCGACCGGAAGTTCTATTATGCCGCGTGGATGACGTACGAAGTGGGCAAGAACTGGGCGGAAGCGGACGCGGACGTGGCTGAGGCAATCGATTTCTGCGAATACTACGCTCGCGAGATGCTCCGGTTCGATGGACCTCAGCCGGTTGTTCCCATGCCCGGCGAACGCAACTACCTTCGTTACATCCCTTTGGGTGTTGGAGTGGTGATTCCGCCCTGGAATTTCCCGCTGGCCATCACAACGGGAATCACAAGCGCCACCATTGTGACCGGAAACACCGCAGTGTTGAAGCCTTCCAGCGATTCACCGACGATTGCCTATAAGTTCCTGGAGGCGCTTGAGGAGGCAGGTATGCCTCCGGGGGTGGTGAATTTCATCCCCGGACCAGGCGGCGCGGTGGGTGATTTTCTAGTGAGACATCCGCGGACGCGCTTCGTGGCCTTCACCGGCTCCAAAGATGTGGGTCTCGGGATCAATGAGTTGGCAGCGAAGCGCGCGCCCGGACAACTCTGGATCAAGCGGGTGATTGCCGAGATGGGAGGCAAGGATTCAATTGTTGTCGATAGTGACTCTGATCTTGACGCTGCCGCCGACGGCGTCGCCGCTGCGAGCTTTGGCTATCAGGGCCAAAAGTGCTCGGCGTGCTCGCGCGCCATCGTAGTGGAAAAGGTTTACGATGCTTTTCTTGAAAAGCTGCGCGCCCGCGTGGCGCGAATTAAGGTGTCTGACCCCGCCGCGCCGGACTCCGATATGGGGCCCGTGATCAATGCCAAAGCTCAACAGCAAATCTTGAATTACATCGAGGCGGGCAAAAAGGACGGTCGCCTTGTGATGGGCGGCGAAGCGTCAGGGCCGGGCTATTTTATTCAGCCAACGGTCATTGCGGACGTGCCGCCAAAGGGTAAAATCGCTCAGGAAGAAATTTTTGGGCCGGTGCTTGCCGTCATTAAGGCAAAGGATTTCGACGAAGCTCTCGAGGTGGCTAACAACACCGAGTACGGGCTGACGGGGGCCGTTTATACGAAGAATCGGCAGAAGCTCGATCGCGCCGAGCGCGAATTCCATGTCGGCAACCTTTATTTCAACCGCAAATGCACGGGCGCTATGGTGGGTGCGCATCCATTTGGCGGTTTCAATATGTCGGGCACCGATTCCAAGGTCGGCGGGAGGGACTATCTTTTGCTCTTCCTGCAAGGAAAGTCGTTAGCTGAAAAAGTTTCGTAGCGCCGGGCTTTGGCCCGGCAGGTGCCGACCTAAAGGTCGGCGCTACGGGATATCAAGAGGGAAACCCCTGACCCAAGGCTTTCGCCCTGGGCTTTGATATTTCGGCCCTTCGGGCCTTATCTGGCCAGACACGAATCGGTGCTACCCGCATCGTCCGTGGACCGCACGAATGCCTGAAGCCACCTCTCCTGCTCTCCGCAGCTCCGCTGACGCTCCTGATACGGAATTCGTTCGTGGACTAAGTTTGTTTGACTCGGTCATGGTGGTGATCGGCATCATGATCGGATCGGGAATTTTCATCGTCCCGGCCGATATGGGGCGTAAAATCGGCAGCCCGGGATGGCTGCTGGTTGCATGGCTGGTCACGGGGGTCCTAACCATTGCGGCGTCGCTCTCTTACGGTGAGCTGGCCTCCATGATGCCGCGCGCCGGTGGAATGTACGTCTACCTGCGCGAGGCTTATTCGCCAGTCTTTGGGTTTCTCTACGGCTGGACGTTGTTCACGGTAGTGCAGACGGGCACCATTGCTGCTGTGGCCGTGGCGTTTGCGATCTTCACCGGAGTCCTATGGCCCGGCGTTTCCCAGAGCATATACCTGATTCACCCCGTTCACGTCTCCCCCAATTACGCTGTTTCGCTCTCCAGTGCGCAACTTCTGGCAATACTCGTCATCATTCTGCTCACGTGGACCAACAGCCGCGGCCTCGAATACGGCAAGAAAGTCCAGAACACCTTTACCCTGGCAAAGACAGCCGCCCTCCTCGCGCTCATCGTCGTAGGGGTTTGGCTGGGCCGGAACACGCGGGCCATCACCGCGAACTTTCACCATTTATGGAGTTTTAGCGGGTACGTCCCGCTGAAGAGCGGACTCGAAGCCACGAGCGCTGTTGGGTTGTTCGTGGCAATTTGCGTCTCTCAGTCGGGATCGCTCTTTTCCGCCGACTCCTGGCACGATATCACCTTTGCGGCCGGAGAAGTGAAGGACCCAAGGCGCACTTTGCCGCGGGCGCTGGCGGTGGGTGTGATTATGGTGATTGTGTTCTACCTGCTGGCAAACGTGGCGTATCTCTCGACGCTTCCGCTTTCAGCGATCCAACGCGCCCCCTCCGACCGCGTCGCTACCGCGGTGTTGCAGGCGGTTTATCCAGGCGCAGGCAGGGCGCTGATGGCCGCCGCCATCATGATCTCTACCTTCGGATGCGTAAACAGCCTGGTGCTGGCCGGTCCGCGCGCTTACTATGCCATGGCTCGCGATGGGCTGTTCTTTCGCCGGGCGGCGAAGCTCAATCCGGCCAAAGTTCCCGGATGGTCGCTCTGGATTCAGGGAGTCTGGGCGGCTTGCCTGGTGCTGCCCCGAACGTACAATTCCGCGACGAGACAGTATGGAAGCCTTTACAATAACCTGCTGGATTACGTGATTTCCGCCGCGCTCATCTTCTACATCCTCACGATTGCGGGACTCTTCCGCTTGCGGCGCATCAGGCCCGGAGCGGAGCGCCCTTACAAAGCTCTTGGCTATCCGGTGGTTCCGGCATTGTATATTGTGGGCGCGACGGTAATCGTTCTGGTGCTTTTCGCCTACCGGCCATCGACCACTTGGCCCGGATTGCTGATCGTGATCTGCGGTTTGCCCATCTACGCATGTTTGGCGGTCTCCGGGCGCAAGAATCGCTCGAGCGTAGACGACAAGTAGCAAGCAGCTAAGCGCGGCCTTGCGGCCGCAACCAAACCTGCGCGAAGCCGCTACCCTCTTCCTCGGGAGAGGGTGGACCGCGGCCGGCGCTTTCTCCAGCCGGCGCGGGCCGGGTGAGGGGCAATGAAGAACCTTGCAAAAAACAAGAAATCACGACCTTGCAATGCAGACCGCCGTCTTTGCGGTTTGCGGCTTTTCGCTCACCCAGCGAACAAGCCGCGGACCGCAGAAGCGGAAGTGGGCGCTACACGGCCCAATCGCACAGACATCACAAAGCGATGTCTGCGCCACGCTGCCATTTCGCCGCTTCGCGGCTGATCAATAGAGTACTGGTCCTTCGTGGAGCTCACTCGTTCCGTTCTGCCAGACCGAATACCGCAGGCGGAATCCGGCGTTCATCGACGCATTCCCCATCTCGCCGCGATCATTCATGGCGATCACGGCGCACTGGCCCTCCCGGTTTTTGGCGTCTGTTCTCACCATATGCCGGAGAATTTCTTCGCAAGCCTCTTGTGGTGAAGCCCCGCGCGCCATGACGCTAACGATAGAAACGCTCGTGCAGTAGTTGGTCATTAAGTCGCCGTCGCCGGTAGCGGAAGCGCCTCCCACATTGTCGTCGGCGTAGACGCCGCAGCCTACGAGCGACGAGTCTGCCACGCGCCCGGGAATCTTGAAGGCCAGCCCGGACGTGGAACATCCCGCCGCCATGTGGCCTTTGCCATCTGTAGCAACCATGCCAATGGTGTCGTGGTTTGCCGGAGATTTCAGCCAGAAGGTTTGCCGGTGAGGATCCGCTTTCCAATCCATCCATTTTTGCAGGGATGCGGGCGTCAATAGTTGCTGGGGCTGAAAGCCTAGCTTGAGCGCAAAAAGAAATGCTCCTTCGCCCGCCAAAGTGGTGTGGCTGGTCTTCTCAATCACCTGGCGAGCAACGGAAATGGGATTTTTAATCATATGGAGATTACAAACCGAGCCGGCCCGGTGGCGCGTGCCATCCATAATCGCGGCATCGAGTTCCACCACGCCGTCCGCGTTGGGCAAGCCTCCATAGCCCACCGTCATTATTTTGGGATCGTCTTCCACCACGTTGATGCCCTTTTCAACCGCGTCCAGCAAACTGCCTCCACTCTGAAAAACCTGAGACGCCCGCTCGTTGGCATTCTGGCCCCACTCCCAGGTGGTGAGAAGCACCAGCCCTGACGACGATGATTCCGATGTTGAAGCGGCGCGAGCGGGCAAGCTTGCGGCCGCGAGCGCCGCGCCTCCTGTCATCGACTTCATAAACTCCCTGCGATCCACTGGTTCCATTGCGCTAAACCCTCCCTAACGCGAATTATTCAGGCCGGCAAGATGCCGGCGCTACATCCCGCCGCTTGAAGTAAATCCAGGTGCCACTGAGAATCACGACAGGAATCACCGCCATTTGATAAAGCCCCTGGCCGTTTCCTCGCAGCGATGCTACGGCAACGATGACAGCGAACGTCATCGGCAGAACTGTGATCAGAATCAGGCCGGGCCAACCGCCGGCCACGCGAAATGGGCGTTCCATCTCCGGCTTCTTGATTCGCAGCGCCATCAGGGCGAGAAACTCCAAGAAAAGTTCTACCGAATAGAGAAGAATATCAAGCACAACCAACTGAGTGAAGGAAAAAGCCGCAAAAAGCCCCGCCACAACAGAGGCTGCAGCAAGGGCAACCACAGGCACCCCTGCGGTCCGCGAAACTCGCGCAAAGAGGGAGGGAAGCCATCCTTGCTGGGCCATGGCGTAAGGAAGCCTGGAGATGTAGAGCAATTGGCTGTTAAACATCGACCACGCCGAGATTAATGCCATCGCGGCGATCAGCAGTCCAAACCATGGTCCCCCGGTCAGTTTGGCGATCACGGGCCAGCCTGCTGACTCGCTCCAGACGGCCGGGCTGGTGGTCAACGCCACGCCCGCCAGAACGGGCAGCGCATACGCTGCCACGATGACAACTTGAGCGGCGCCCAGCGCAAAAGGGTAGCTTCGCCGCGCTTGCTTGACTTCGCCGGCGAAAGTGGAGACGTTGTCCCAACCCGAATAGTTCCACAAGACGGTCGCCAGGCCCAAGGCCAGCAAATGACTGTTGGGTCCGTGAGCCAAACCCGCCTTAATAGCTGAGAACCCGGCATCCAGCCCCCGGCTGTGCCGGAGCGCCAGCATGGTAAGCAGCGCAAATGGACCCAGTACTAGCGCCATCGTCAGCGACAAGCTCTTGCCTACCACGCGAATGCCCCTCCAATTTAGCAGGAAGGCGGCGCCAATTACCATTAAGGCCACGAGCCAACGCGCCAGAAACACTCGCTCGGCTGTGGGCCTGTTAGCGGAGAGCGACAGGGAAGGATAGAAGTATGCGAGGTAATCTACAAAGAGCACTGGGTAAATCGCCATGTCGACGGCGGTATAACAAAGCGTCCACCACCCTTCCTGAAAACCCCAATACTCGCCTAGACCCCTCCGTACCCAGACGTAGTATCCGCCTTCTTCTGGTAGCGCGCTCGACAACTCCGAGACCATCCAAGCAATGGGCAGGCACCAAAGCAGTGGCACGAGCAGAATGAGAAGGATGGCCCAGCCTGCATTCAGCGATCCCACCAGCGGCTCCAGACCGTACGCCCCACCCGAAACGGTAAAGAAAATCGCGCTCGTCAGGCCCAGCCGGCCTAACTGCGGGGTCAACTTCGTCGGGGCTTTGGATAAGGCTTCGTTTGCCTGCATAACGGCGTGCCGCGCGTTCTGAGAGTCCTCACCAATTTAGCGTCATTTGATGTGCCGAATAAAGCGTAATTTTTTGATTAGGCAACGCCCCTAGTTCTGGCGTAGCGCGGGTTGACCCCCTGACTTGTTCCAGTTACGTCGTAACGATTGGGACTCTACCTGCGGCTACGGCGCCCTGTCCCGGGGAGAGGGCTGCGAGCGGAGCGAGCAGCGAAGGAGGGCGGGTGAGGGGCATTTCCCATTCCGTTTGGTTTCGCCGAAACCCTGCTCAGTCTCAATGAACCTCTTGCTTACCGAGAGGCAATGAGGTATCCTGGTGACCTCGGTAACCG
Organism: Terriglobia bacterium; assembly: GCA_030040995.1. Lineage (GTDB taxonomy): Bacteria > Acidobacteriota > Terriglobia > UBA7540 > UBA7540 > JASHON01. The sequence continues at coordinate 36,957 of JASHOS010000043.1, forward strand.
AGGGAGAAACCATGAGCAGACCTAGTGACTTGGTTCAAGGAACTCTGGATCTCTTGATTTTGAAGATTCTGGCGCTCCAGCCGCTGAATGGCTGGGCAATCAGCCAGCGCATCAGGCAGATTTCCGGTGGCATCCTGCAAGTCAGCGACGGGTCGCTCTATCCGGCGCTGCATAAGCTGGAGCAAGAAGGTTGGATCACAGCGAAGTGGAAGGCGAGCGAGAATAACCGCCGCGCCAAATTCTATTCACTAACTCGCCTCGGGCGCAAGCAACTCGAAAAGGAAGCGGCGGATTGGAACCGCCTTTCTTCGGCGATTACCCACGTGGTGCGACTGGAAGAGGCGTGAGCGATGCGCATCGAACACTGGCTTTACGCCGTGCCGCTTCGGTTGCGCGCGCTCTTCCGTCGCCGGCGCGTGGAAGAGGAGCTCGCGGAAGAGCTGCAATATCACATCGAGAAGAAGACCGAGCAATATATCGCGGAAGGCATGAGCGTCAGGGAAGCACGCCAAGCCGCTCTGCGCGACATGGATGGTCTGGAGCGGCACAAGGAGGAATGTCGGGACATGAGACGGGTAAAGTTCATTGAGGATCTGCTGAAGGACGTGCGCTACGGCTTGCGCCAACTGCGACGCAATCCGGCCTTCACGGCGGTGGCCATAGTTACGCTCGCGCTGGGTATCGGCGCGAACACGGTGATCTTCTCGCTTGTGTATGCCGTGCTCCTCCAGCCACTGCCCTACCACCAATCCTCGCGCCTGGTGGTGCTGAACGAGACGACGCCCAAAGTCGGCACAGTCGGCGTTTCCTATCCGAATTTCCTTGACTGGCGCTCCTCCACTCGCTCCTTTACACAGATGGCCGCGGTTGAAAGCGTGGACTTCAATCTTGCCGGCGTTAGTCAGCCCGAAAATATCAGCGGCGACGCGGTATCGCCCAATTTTCTTTCGATGATGGGCGTGCATCCGCTTCTGGGACGCGATTTTGAAGCATCGGAAGAGAAAGCCGGCACGGCCCCGGTGGTCTTGCTGACTTATTCGCTGTGGAGATCGCAGTTTGGAGCCGATCCCAATGCGGTTGGCCGGACCATCAACCTCGATGGCCGGGGATTCACGATCGTCGGTGTGCTGCCGCCGAGTTATCGCGGGATCGACAAGACGGACGTCATTGAACCGATTGGCGTCTGGGCAACAGGCGATTCCGATGCGACGGAGCGCGGCGGGCGTGGCGATCTGGTCGTGGTGGGGAGGCTGTCGCCGGGCGTGACGCTGGCCCAGGCTCACGTGGAAATGGAGGGCATAGAAGCTCGGCTGGCAAAGGAATATCCTAAAGCGAATGATGACTTCGGTGTGAAGCTCAGACCGATTCGCGACGTATTCGTCAGCGGCATGCGGCCCGCGATTCTTGTTCTTTTTGCCGCCGTGATGTTTGTTCTGTTGATCGCCTGTGCGAACGTGGCGAATTTGTTTCTTGTTCGCGGCGCGGCCCGGAGCAAAGAAATAGCGTTGCGCATTGCCTTCGGCGCGAGCCGCAGCCGACTTATTCGTCAGATGCTAACGGAGAGCTTCGTTTTGGCTTCCTTTGGCGGCATTTTGGGACTCGGCCTTGCAATCGGTGGGATTCGTGGAATGGCGCGGCTGATCCCGACGGACCTGCTCTCGGGCGCCACGATAAATCTGAACGGCGCGGTGCTTCTCTTCACAGTAGCCGTCGTTGTCCTGGCGGCGTTCATTTTTGGACTCGCTCCCATGGCACAGTCGACAAAGCCGGAGGTGCAGGCAGGGCTCAAAGAAGGCGCGAGGACTGCCAGCGGGAGCAAAGCGCAGGGTCGCCTGCGCGGCGTGCTGGCGACGGCTGAAATCTCTCTGGCGCTGGTGCTCCTGGCAGGCGCGGGACTGATGATGAAGAGCTTGTACCGTCTGCTCTCCGTAAGTCCCGGATTTCAGCCCCATCACGTGCTGACGATGGAAATAGACCTGCGAACGGCGCAGTATTCCAAGGATCCGGCCATGCTCAATTTCTGGCAGCAAGTGCTGGAGCGGGTGCGGGCGCTCCCGGGCGTCAAGAGCGCAGCAGCCGGGACGGTGGTTCCGTTCACGGATAGCCATGACCGCTCGGACATCACGGTCGAGGGCATGCCGCTGGTGAGCTTGGGAAGCTGGCCGCATCCGGATATTCACGTTGTGAGTCCCGGCTATGTCAGCACCCTCAGCGTATCGCTGCTGCGAGGGCGGGCCTTCACCGATGCAGACAAAAAAAGTGAGCCGCCTGTGGCATTAGTGAACCAGATGCTCGCGCGGAAGTTTTTTCCCCGTGAAGATCCTATCGGCAAGCGATTTATATTCGGCCATCCGTCGGCTAAGAAGCTGCCAGACTGGATTACGATTGTCGGCGTGGTGGGGAACACAAAGCTCTACGGCCTGGCGAATCCAGCGCGCCTTGAGGTGTACGTCCCTTTGCAGCAATACCCTCAGAACGACATGAACCTGGTGGTGAAATCGGCGGTGAACCCGTCAGCACTGATCTCAGAGATTCGCGGGGCAGTGGCTTCAATCGACAAGGGGCAACCTATTTTCGCCATCTCAACAATGAAGCAACTCGTCAGCGATTCGTCAGGTGAGCGGCGGATTACACTCGTTCTGCTCGGGGCGTTTAGCGGGCTGGCCCTGGTCCTGGCGGCGATTGGAATCTACGGTGTCCTTTCGTATTCCGTCGCACAGCGCACGCATGAAATCGGCATTCGCATGGCGCTCGGCGCACGGAAGGGCGATGTGTTGCGGGTCGTATTGGGCGAAGGGATGATCTTGGTAGCAGTCGGTGTAGGGATCGGTGTTGTCGCGGGGTTAGGCCTGACGCGGTTGATGGCGAGTTTGCTTTACGGCGTCAAGCCTACGGACCCGCTAACGTTCACGGCCGTTTCGCTCATTCTCGCCGGCGTGGCGCTTCTGGCTTGCTACATTCCAGCACGGAGAGCGGCTAGCGTAGATCCGATGGAAGCCCTGCGTTACGAGTAGCTATCCCGGCGGCGTATTTCTTTGCCCACCGCCGAGGAGACCGAACCCCATGAGACTAAAACTGTCTTTCCCCGTTCTGATCAGCGTGTTGATGACGGCCGCCGCAGCTAAGGCGCAAACATTCTCGCAGAAGCCCTATGAAGTCAGACCGCCTGTGACATACGCTGACGTGAAGATTGTCCAGCGCGCACGCGAGCTTCTGAATTCGCCGGCGAAATGGAACCGCGCGGACAACCGCATGTGTCCGGCTACCGAGGCAAAGTTCAGCCTGTACTGCGCGCTGGAGGAGGCGACATATGAAGTGACCAATGACTTTGCGCATCGCGGCGCGGCGATGCAGGAGGCGCGATTTGTAATCGAAGATGTCGATCCTAACTGGAGGCAGTACCACCACAGGTTGATGGATTACAACAACGACCCACGAACGACGTTTGCTGATGTGCAGAGATTTTTCGATTTGTTGCAAGGAAGGGTCGAAGGCAGGCTGGAGGAAGAGGAGACGATTGCTCAGGTAATCATGCCTAAACCGGAAAGGATCACCGAGTCCGATATCGAGGTGGTGAAGAAGGTGGAGGCAATATTGGGCTCGCCGGCCAAGTGGGACAAGTCGAGCACCTTTCGTTGCGAGAAGGATGCGACGACGTATGGGCTTTATTGTGCATTCGAGGCGGCTTCGATTGCGGTGACCGGAAAAAGTGACAATGGCGGGCCTGGAATCGTGGAGGTACGGCAACTCATCAGCAGAACGGCGCCGAATGCCGAGCGGTACAACGCACGACTTATAGATTACAACAACGATCCGACGGTGACGTTTGAGGACATGCAGAGATTGCTCAAAACGGCGGAGACCGATCTGGAGAAGAGGCGCGCTCTTGAAAAGAGACACGTGTCCTCGTAAGCGCCGGCGAGTGGGTAGAGAGGGCGGCAGTAGCGTGACCGTGAAGTTCGACGACTACCTTCGGGCGCAAAAGCTGGGCGAACAGTTCGATAGCTTTCGACTACGGGGCGAAGGGCGCTCCGCCGCGAGGCGAGTATTTGGTAAGCGTCCGGTCGAGCCGGTGGGCGCCGGGGGGGACGGGAACAGTTCCCCTAATCAGGATGGCCGACGGACTCACCCTGCGGCCATAGAGTTTCCGGTTGCTGCCATTGTCCTGTTTCAGCACGGCTCCGTTGAGCGCCAAGCCGCCAAAGAGGCCGCGCGAGCGTGAGTAACTGAGAATTTCCGCGGTCATCTGGGCGTCAGTTTCGGCCGATGCGGTGCGTCCCACCGGACCGCCAGCCACGGACGCGTCCGCACCGAGCGTGACCTTGCTTTGCAGCAATTTTCTGGCGCCTCCGGGATTCATCACAATGAACACGATATCAGTGGCCTTGCCGCCGATCTGAAACCCAAAGCTGCCGCCGCCCATGGTGAATAAGGAGGGCGCGCCCCAGGGGCCGTTCCCGTGTCTCCGGCAAACCAGAACTCCGCGCCCGTAGCTTGCACCGACGCCAAAGGCGAATTTGATCTCCGCGGGAACGATTCCCACGCAGACGGCCTTGTCCAGCAGGCCTCCCGGGATGCCTTTGTCCGGCGTTTGCATGATTTCAGTAAGCACTTCGTTGGCCTTTGCCAGTTGCTTGGTCTGATCGGTTTCCTGCGCCAGCGCGACTCCGCACGAGATCAGGCAAAGAATAAGTACAAGCGATTTTCGCATCATCCTCGTCTCCTTTTTATCAATGTTCTTGTTACCTCACTCACGCATTCAGATCCGCTTGAATGCTTTCAAAATATCCTTCAGGGAATGCCGAAGCAGGACGGGCCGTCCGTGAGGGCAGGTCATCGGGCAATCGGTCTGCTGTAATTCACGGAGCAGCCATTCCATCTTATTCGCAGTGAGCGGCATGTTCACCTTAATCGCAGCGTGGCAAGCTACCGAGGCTGCAATGCCGTGAAGCAGACCATCCAAGGAAAGTTGCCGGGCCTCGGCTCCGGCGCCATCCAGAATTTCGATCAGCAGCCGTTCCGCGTCATCGGCGCGAATCCCGCCGGGCGCCGTCTTGATGGCAAGCGTCCGCTGCCCGAACGGCTCGGCTTCAAAACCGTTGGCGGCGAGCTCCTGGGCAATTTCCTGGAACGTGACTTGCTGCTCCGGCTTAAGCTCCACCACGATAGGCAAGAGCAATCGTTGGCCTTCTACCTGCTTTTCCCGGCGGGCGCGGAGATGGCGCTCAAAGAGAACGCGTTCGTGCGCCACGTGCTGATCAATGATCCACAAGCCTTGATCGTTAGTGGCAACGATGAAACTCTCGTGCACCTGGCCGAGTGGCCGCAAGTTTCGTGGAAATTCATCCGGAGAAGGGGCGGAGTGGTCCTGAACCTCCATCGAAGACGCCTGCCATCCGAAGCCTCTGGCGTAGGGTTCGGCGCCCCGGCCGGGCCAGCTCGAGCATGCCGCGGCCCCCGCCGTTGCTCCTGAGAGATGCGAGGATTCGGCCTGCCACGCATCGGGGAAGTCCGTTTGCGGCTCGCCTCCAGATGAGAACACAGGGCCTGCAGTCAGCGGAAGGTTTCCCGCGACTGGGGCGAGAGTGGGAGCGGAAAGCTGAAAGGCCGCATCTGAGGCGGCCGGCGGGCGGTTACCCGGATGTTCCATCTGTGAAATCTGCGCAACCGGCTCCTTCGGTGGCGGCCACATCGGGGAAGGGAAGTTCTTGGCTGGCTCCGTCCTCCTGCCGGATTCTTCGCGCAGAGTCTCTGACGCCTCAGCGTCCGCTTCGTCCGTGTCGCCCGCTCCGGCGCGCTGAGCCGTCTGCCGAAGCGGAAAGGCAGCCATAGGCCGGGCCGCAATCAATGCCGCACGAATAGAATCGCGCGCAAAGTCGTGCATAAAGCCGCCGTGGCGAAATCGCACCTCGGTTTTTGACGGGTGGACGTTCACGTCTACTTCGGAGGGGGGGAGCTCAATGAAGATCAGAGCGACCGGATACATGCCGGAAGGCAGAATATTGCGATAGGCCTCGGTGATGGCATGAAGGATCAGGCGGTCGCGGACGAGTCTGCGGTTAACGAAAAAATAGATGTGGTTGCGGTTCAGTTTCTGCACTTCGGGGCGAGACACAAAACCGAGGAGGCGAACCAGCGGCGCCGTCTCCTCCGCATTCGCTTCCGACGGCACCGGCATTCTTCGCTCAACCGGCGTCATTTCGATGAGTTGTTCCAGGGTCTGGCCGCCCATCACCTGGTAGATGCGCTCCCGGAAGGAGGGAACGGGCGTCGCATGCAGAATTTCGTGCGTCAGCGAAGAGAGCCGGAACGACTTTTCCGGATGGGCGAGAGCGTAATGCGTAACTAGGCTGGCGATGTGGCCCAACTCGGTGGATTCGGATTTCAGAAACTTTCGCCGCGCCGGCGTATTGAAGAACAGATCGCCAACCTGAATTCTGGTCCCACCCGGCCACGGAATTTCCTTGATGTCGCGAAGCCGCCCTCCCGAGGTCTCCACTTGCACGCCCGCGGGTTCTGAGGCGTGCCGGGTTTCGAGCGTCAGACGCGACACTGACGCGATGGAAGGCAGAGCTTCTCCACGGAACCCGAGCGTGGTAACTTCGAAGAGGTCTTCGACGGACTTGATCTTGCTGGTGGCGTGGCGTTCGAATGCCAGCAGCGCATCGTCGTGGCTCATTCCGCAGCCATCGTCTTCCAGACGAATCACCCTCTTTCCCCCTGCTTCCACAGAGGCATCAATCCGTCGGGCGCCCGCGTCGAGCGAGTTCTCCAACAGTTCTTTCACCACGGAGGCGGGCCGCTCAACGACTTCGCCGGCCGCGATCTTGTTGGCCACAGCCTCGGGAAGGATGCGAATGACAGACATGTGAGAATTCTTTTCCCAGGGGGTCGGAGCCTCAGTTATCCCAGGGGGATGGAGCCGTCCGGTGCGATAGTCGTCCCATCTGAGCTTCAGGGGCCAAAGCCCCTGTTCTGGTTGCCCGGTTTTTGTCAGAGCTGAAGCTCTGACCCCCCTTGGACCGCGGAGGCTCCGACCTTCTAGGATTCAGGCAGCAGGTCAATGCCCAGCTCTTGCAACTGCTCTTTTTCTACCGTGGACGGGGCATTACACATCACGTCCACGGCGCTTGCGGTCTTTGGAAAGGCTATCACTTCGCGGATGTTGGATTCGCCCGCCATCAACGCAATAATCCGGTCGTATCCGAGGGCGATGCCGCCGTGCGGAGGCGTCCCATAGTCAAGCGCGTCGAGGAAGAAGCCGAATCGCTCGCGCGCCGTTTCCGGCGTCATGCCCAGCACCTCAAACACCTGCTGCTGAATGTCGCGCCGATGCGTGCGGATGGAGCCGCCGCCAATCTCCGAGCCATTCAGAACCAGATCGTAGGCTCGGGCTTTGACATGGCCCGGATCGGAACCGAGAATTCCAAGGTCCTCTTCCCGTGGCGAGGTGAAAGGATGGTGCATTGCCGAAAAACGCTTTTCCTTGCTGTCGAATTCGAACATCGGAAAGTCAACGACCCAGAGGAAGTTCCACCCGGCCGGCTTGATGAGGTCGAGTTTGCGCGCCAGCTCCAGGCGGATCTCTCCTGAAGCTTCATCTAGCTGGCGGGCCGCAACCGGCGGCTCCGGGCCTGGCTTTATTCCTACGAAGACCACAAGATCGTTCGCCCGCGCGCCGGCTGCTTGGGCCAGCAAGCGGACCGCTTCGCTGCCGAGAGACTTCGCAAGCGGGGATTGGACGTCAGCGTCCGTCACCTTCACAACGCTGAACCAATCGACACCCGCCGCCTGAGCCGTTTCCTGTAACCTGTCGATCTGACTGCGGCTGGCTGAAGCCCAACCGGGCACGCACAAGGCCTTCAAAGGCTCAAGGACGCCGATTTTCCCCTTGGACATTTCGGGCAGGCTGACGCGTTTCCATTCGAGGCCGAATCCGGTATGAGGCTTGTCGGAGCCGTAGAGCTCCATCGCTTTCTCGTAGGGGAGGATGGGGAACGGCCGCAGCACGTCCGCGCCAACCAGGCCGAAGAGTTTTTCCATCAGACCTTCAATAATTTCGAATAAAAGGGAGCGTTGTGGAAACGCCATCTCGATATCAATCTGAGTGAATTCCGGCTGGCGGTCGGCGCGCAGGTCTTCATCTCGAAAGCAGCGGACGATTTGGAAGTAGCGGTCGAAACCTCCGATCATCAAAATCTGCTTGAAAAGCTGCGGAGACTGCGGCAAGGCATAGAAATGGCCGTGATGAACACGGCTCGGCACCAAATAATCGCGCGCGCCCTCGGGAGTTGAACGGGTCAGAAAAGGGGTCTCAACCTCCACAAACCCGTGCTGGCTCATGTGCTCGCGCACCGCCATACCGGCGCGATGGCGAAGGCGAAGGTTGTTCTGCATTCGCCTACGGCGCAAATCGACATAGCGGTAGCGCAGCCGCGTCTCCTCCTGCGTCTTACCTTCATCTTCGACGGGGAAGGGAGGCGTCTTGGACTCGTTCAGCAGCAGCAGCGTATGGGCGCGCACTTCGATCTTTCCTGTCGGAAGCTGCGCGTTGACAGTGGCAGGATTGCGGGGAACCACTTCGCCTTCGATCCCGGCCACGTATTCCGGCCGGACCTGCTCGGCCTTCGCATGCGCCTCTGGGCTTGCCTCAAGATTACAGACAATCTGCGTGACACCGGTGTGATCCCGCAGATCGAGAAAAATCAGACTCCCAAGATCACGCCGCCGCGCTACCCAGCCTGCCAGGAACACTTTCTGGCCCTGATGCGATTCACGCAACTCGCCGCAATAATGCGTTCTCTGACGGTCACCCAAAAGGTCGAGTTTCAACGCGTATCCTTCCCGGAGGTAGCGCAACGTGGCCTGGACGCCGCAACTAAGGACCTCAACTCGCCCTGGGGCATGCGAGACTCAGTTTCCGACCCGCGAGATTCAGCCGCGAAGCGGCGAAATAGTTTAGCCCAGGGCGCAAGCCCTGGGTTCGCGTCACTCTCACCCCGCCTTCGGCACCTCTCTCCCGCTCGCGGGAGAGGGGACGGGGGTGAGGGAATCGTCCTGACCCAGGGCTTGCGCCCTGGGCTATGATATTTCGGCCCTTCGGGCCTTGTCTGGACGGACGCTCTTGCTGAGCCGCTCCCGATAGCGCTCAGCCCGTTCTGCTTTGCAAATAAACGCCAATTCCCGTGCGGTCCACCGGTTCTTGCTGCCCGGATGCCATGTCCTTTACCTGATAGCGCCCCGTTTCAATTTCGTCCGGACCGATAATGACGGCGAACCGGGCGTTAAGCCTGTTGGCAGTGGCCAGCGACTTCTTCATCTTCATTGGACTATAAACCAGCTCCACGCGCTGGTTGCTTTGGCGTAATTCCCGCGCCAGGTCTGAAGCGGCGGCAAGAGAATTGTCTTCCAGCCATGCAATATAAATCAGGTTGGCCCCGGCCTCTTGCGTCGCCGCTGATTGGTGCGCCAGAACCAGGCGGTCTTCGCCGATGGCGAACCCGATGCCGGGCGTTCGTGGTCCGCCCAACAACTCTACCAGGCCGTCATACCGCCCCCCGCCGGCCAGGGCGTTCTGCGCTCCCAATGTCCCGCTGGTCATTTCAAATGTCGTGCGTACATAATAATCAAGCCCACGGACGAGACGGGGTGTGATCTCGTAATTAATCTTGCGCTGGTTTAAGCCCTTCTTAACCTCGTCCAGATGCAGCCGGCAGGCTTCACACAGATAATCGAGAATGCGCGGCAGTTTGCCGATCAGCGGCTGGTCTGCCTCCACCTTGCAATCCAGAACGCGCAAGGGGTTGGATTCCGCTCGCCGCTGGCAATCCACGCAGAGATTCTGCTTGACGCCCTCAAGCGCCTGGCGAAGCGCCGCCACGTAGCGCGGCCGGCATTCGGAGCAGCCCACTGAATTGAGCAGCAGATTGACTTCCCGGATGCCCAGGCGCTCCGTGATCAGGACGTGCAGTATTTCCAATACTTCGGCGTCCGTTCCCGGCTCCATTGAGCCGAGCACTTCCGCGCCAATCTGATAGAACTGGCGGAAGCGGCCTTTTTGAGGACGCTCGCGCCGGAACATGGGACCCATATAGAAAAGCTTATGGATTCCGCCTTCGTTGTAAAGACTGTGCTCGATGTAGGCGCGGATCACGGAAGCCGTTGCCTCGGGGCGCAAGGTCAAGGACTCGCGGTCAGAGTCCTCAAACGTGAACATCTCTTTGGAAACGATGTCCGTGTCAGGCCCTACGCTGCGCGCAAAAAGTGACGTGTATTCCAGGACCGGCGTCCTGATTTCCTGGAAATTGTAGGTGCTGAAGACGGCGCGAGTGGCTTCTTCCACCCGCTGCCAGAGCTGCATTTCCTTCGGCAGCAGATCGCGCACGCCCTTTACGGACCGAACCGGCTCGGTTTTCTGTGACACGTTTTCTCGATCGTTCAGGTTGGAGATCGGGGACCGGGGCTCGGGGCTCGGATTCCGGCCCCTGTCATTAGGGTAGCGCAGACTTCGTGCTTTTCGAAGTCTGCGGCTTTTCCTTACGGATTCACCGACAAGCCGCAGAGTTCCCAAAGGCAGGAAACTCTGCGCTACCTCGCTCCACCGAATCCTGAGTCGCGAGTCACGAATGCCCCCGGGCGGCGAGGTAGGTCTCTCGAGAGCGGACGTAGTGAAGAGCCCGGGCCTCTATGAGGGCGCGGTCGCTCTCCGTGACCTCTCGCCGGAAGCGCGCTGGGACACCCATATAAAGGCTCCGCGGTGGAACCACCGTACGCTCTGGGACCAGAGAGCCCGCCGCCACAATCGAGCCTTCGCCAACGCGCGCATGGCTGAGCAGAATAGCTCCCATGCCGATGAGACAATGATCTTCAATGATACAGCCATGGATAATTGCCCGGTGTCCCACCGTCACCCACTCGCCGATGATCGTGGGCGCACCGCCATCCGTGTGCAAAACCGATCCGTCTTGAACGTTGCTGTTGGCCCCGATACGTATGGCTTCGACATCGCCACGAAGAACACACTGGAACCACACACTTACGTTCTCTCCAAGCTGAACCTCGCCGATTACGTCTGCAGTCTCCGCAATGAATGCAGAGCTTGCAACCCGAGGCTTCCGGCCCTCATACGGCGAGATCACATTACCACCTCTTGCGCCGAAGTGTGGCGGGCGCGAAGCGCGGGTAACGCAGACTTCGTGCTTTTCGAAGTCTGCGGCTTTTCCTTGGGATTTACGGACAAGCCGCAGAGTTTCCAAAAACGGGAAACTCTGCGCTACCTCGGTAAAGCCAATAACCGTAGCATAGCCGCTCAAAAGCTCGCAAGGAAAGGCAACTTCGGCCGGCTGGATGGTTTCTGTTAGAATGAGCCCGGAGTTCACGGGCCGGGAATCAGCGGCAAAGGAGGGCCGTGACCATGATGGGCCTCGTCTAGGGCCGCCTCCAAAGACCTGAAACCTGATCTGGACAAGCCTGCGTTCCATCCCGCCGCTCCGAATCCCAAAATCAGTATTTGCGATCATCGCGCGGTTTGTGGTAACAATGTTGTTTAAGATATGGTTTCATGCGCTTCGGTCGTCTCTCGACGGAGCGAGTATAGGCCAAGCGGGCGTGCAACACGCTTCTGACGCCGCTATGAATGCTTCGGCCCTGCCCATTTTGTTATTCCGGTAGTGATCCCAAGTGCAATGAATGGCGAGTTTTCAGCTCAGCGAAGTGAAGGTTGGTCCCTCGCCAAGCTCGTTCCGCTTGGCGGCCCCGCGAAGCATGGCAAGGCAAAGGTCGCCCTCGATACCATCACTGCTGGCTGAGGGGGCTTTTCAAAAGCGGGGCTATCACCCAAAAGCAAGAATGCAAGTCCTCTCCCCGAAGAGAGGAAAGCCGGTAGACGGGAGAAGTTGATCGTGGATGCGGTTTGGCCGATTGGCCTCTATTTCGTTCTCGTCGTCCTTTTGATCGGCGCCATGCTGGTGGGTTCGTACGTGCTTGGCCAGAGGCATGACGACCGCGCCACAGGCTCTCCTTATGAAGGCGGAATTGTTTCCGAGGGTTCGGCGCGCGTTCGTTTTTCGGCGCGATATTATCTGATCGCGATGTTTTTTGTGGTGTTTGATCTGGAAGCGGTGTTCATTTTTTCCTGGGCGGTGGCGGCCAAGGAAGTGGGTTGGCCAGGCTACTGGGAGATCGTGATCTTCATAGGGGTTCTGGTAGCGACTCTGGCGTATTTGTGGCGGCTTGGGGCTCTTGATTGGAGCGGCGAGCCCCGCCGGAGACGAGAAGGAAAGGCAATGCCTCAGAAGCTGTGAATTTACGATGCTGAACCTGTCATCCTGAGCGAAGCGAAGGATCACGGCATTTTCTTTTCAAGCAAATACAGGGATGCTTCGCTGCGCTCTGCATGACAGATTCGAAAAATTCACACGTTCTGAGGGATAACAAGGAAAGGCTTTATGGAAGTGACCATCACCCGGCCTGGAGCCGCGTCGCATGGCGCCGCCCCGGGACAGGGTTCGTCTTTTGAAGAGATGATCCGGCGCACCGTCGTATTTTCGAAGCTGCAGGACTTGCTTGCCTGGGGCCGCAAGAACTCGATGTGGCCGTTTGGGTTTGGTCTTTCCTGCTGCTTCGTGGAGATGGCGACCAGCATGACCAGCAAGTACGACATTGCTCGTTTCGGGGCCGAAGTCATCCGCGGCACGCCCCGCGAAGCGGACCTTATGGTGATTGCAGGAACTTGCTTCGTCAAGATGGCGCCGGTTGTGCAGCGCCTGTATGAACAGATGATGGAGCCGCGCTGGGTTATCTCGATGGGTTCGTGCGCGAATTCGGGCGGCATGTACGACATCTACAGTGTGGTTCAGGGTGTTGATAATTTCTTGCCGGTCGATGTTTACGTTCCTGGCTGCCCGCCGCGTCCCGATGCGTTTGAGCACGGGCTGACCCTGTTGCAAAACGTGGTGGGCAACGAAAAACGGCCGCTCAGTTGGGTGTTGGGACCACAAGGGGTTGAGAGAGCGCCATTGCCCGCGGACCGCGACTTGAAGCGGGCGGAGCGCGTGAAGGTTACAAACCTACGATCGCCGGATGCGGTCTGACGTCGCAATCTGCGGAAATTGATGCACAGATTGCGCTGAAGGGAAATCGGGAGCCAGTCCAATCTGCGCAGTCTGCGGAAATGAATCCGCAACAGCTAACGCCATGAGCACAGCAGTCGCCAATACGACGATTCTGAGCGAGCTACAGGATAAGTTCGGCGCCGGGTCGATCGTGCCCCAGGAGACCCGCGACCACATTCCCACGTTCTGGGCTCCGCGAGATCAAATCCATGACATCGTCCGCCATCTCAAGTCGGGCGTGCCCAGCCCTTACAAAATGCTCTACGACCTGACGGCCATCGATGAGCGGGTGCGAACGCACCGCGATGGCGAGCCGGGGAGCGATTTTACGCTCATCTATCATCTTCTGTCCTTCGAGCGCAACGAGTATATCCGTATCAAGGCTGCGCTGAAATCGGATGATCTCCATGTAAAAACCATCACGAACGTCTGGCCCAGCGCCAACTGGTACGAGCGCGAAGTTTGGGACATGTTTGGCATCGTCTTTGACGGGCATCCACACTTGGCGCGCATCCTGATGCCCCGCACCTGGGTAGGCCACCCGTTGCGCAAGGACCATCCTGCCCGCGCCACGGAAATGGGCCCCTTCCGGCTGCCTGATCAAAAGCAGGACGAGGAGCAGGAAGCGCTGCGTTTCCGGCCCGAAGAGTGGGGCATGAAGCGCAGCAGCGAAGACACAGATTTTATATTTTTGAACATCGGCCCACAGCATCCCGGCACGCACGGCGTTCTGAGAATTGTGCTGCAGCTCGATGGCGAAGAGATTGTCGATTGCGTTCCCGAGATCGGTTTCCACCACCGGGGCGCCGAGAAGATGGGTGAGCGTCAAAGCTGGCACACCTATATCCCTTACACCGACCGGATCGATTACCTGGGCGGCGTGATGAACAATCTGGCTTATCTGACGGCGGTGGAGAAGCTGGCAGGCATCGAGCCTCCGCCGCGAGCGCAGGTGATCCGCGTGATGTTATCCGAATTGTTCCGGATCATCAGCCATTTGGTGTGGTACGGCACTTTCGCTCAGGACGTCGGCCAGCTCTCTCCCGTTTTCTACACCTTCAACGACCGGGAGCGCGCCTTTGGCATTATTGAAGCCATTTGCGGCGCCCGCATGCATCCCAACTGGTTTCGCATCGGGGGAGTGGCCCAGGATTTACCGCAGGGCTGGGACAGCATGATCCGGGATTTCATCAAGTATCTCCCGCCGCGCTTGATTGAATACGACAAGGAAATAATGCGAAACCGCATCTTTAAGGCCCGCACTCAGGGTGTGGGCGCTTATTCGGCGGAGGAGTGCATTGAGTGGGGAGTTACCGGGCCCAATTTGAGAGCGTGCGGCTTCGAGTGGGACTTTCGCAAGAAGCAGCCGTATTCGGTGTATGACCAGTTTCAATTTGATATTCCCACCGCGCAGCACGGTGACTGCTACGACCGGGCCGCCGTCCGGGTGGAAGAGATGCGGCAGAGCTTGCGGATTATCGAACAATGTGTGAATAACATGCCGGCGGGCTCTTATAAGTCGCTGCAGCCGCTTTCCGCGCCTCCTCTGAAGCCCGATAACACCATGCATGACATCGAAACGCTTATCACCCATTTCCTGGGCGTAAGCTGGGGGCCGGTGATTCCGCCGGGCGAAGCGCTCGGCGCCATTGAGGCGACCAAAGGCAATAACGGATACTACCTGATCAGTGATGGGAGCACGGTCTCCTATCGCACGCGCATCCGGACGCCTTCCTTTCCTCACATGCAGACCCTGCCCAACCTGTGCCGGGGATTGATGGTTTCTGACCTGTTGGCTATTTTGGGCAGCATCGACTTTGTCCTGGCGGATATCGACCGGTGAATTCGCAGATTACGATCCACAGATTGCGCAGATTACGCAGATGACAGGGATACTGCATCTGTGAAATCTGCGTAATCTGCGGATGAGGAGAGTTGGTTAACGTGCTGAGTTCTGAAGAACGCGAAGAAATTGAGAGGGAATTCGCGCACTATCCCACCAAAGAAGCCGTCTGTATCGACGCGATGAAGATCGTTCAGCGGCGCCGCGGCTGGATTTCGGATGAAAGTCTTCAGGATATTGCCGGGTTGCTGGGGATGTCGGTGGATGAAGTTGATGGGGTGGCCAGCTTTTACAACCTGATTTTTCGCAAGCCTGTCGGCCGCCACGTGATTATGATTTGCGACAGCGTTAGCTGCTGGATTATGGGTTACGAGAAATTGCGCACCCAGCTCACGAGCCGCCTAGGGATCAAAATGGGGGAAACGACGCCTGACGGCAGGTTCACTCTCCTGCCGATTGTGTGTCTGGGCGCGTGCGACCACGCGCCGGTCATGATGATCGATAACGAAACCCACCGGGATCTTGACCCGGAGAAAATCGACGCTGTGCTCGAGAAGTACACTTAGCGCCAAGGCTTGCCCTGTTTCGGGTTCTGACTGTTACGGGGTGCGGCTTGCCACAATGGTGTCCAAATTAGCCAAACCGAGAGCGGCAAAGCCGCACGGCGCCTCGAAAGATCTGAAAGCTCAGTAGATTCATGGAAAAAGTCTTAACCAAGAACGTCCGGCCCGACCTCTCTTACGTGGATCTTAAAGCGTATGAGGCATCGGGCGGGTACCAGGGATTGCGCAAGGCGCTGACCATGGCGCCGGCGGAGATTATCGACGAGGTGAAGAAGTCGAACTTACGCGGGCGGGGCGGAGGAGGATTTCCCACTGGCGTGAAATGGAGTCTGGTTCCCATGGGGGGCGATGCTCTCCAGCCCAAGTACCTGGCGGCGAACGCAGACGAGATGGAGCCGGGAACATTTAAGGACCGGTTGCTGATGGAAGGCGACCCGCACCAGCTTGTTGAAGGCATGGCAGTGGCGGCGTACGCCATCGAAGCCAGCGTGGCCTACGTGTTTCTGCGCGGGGAATACCAGCTCTCGGAAGAGCGCTTGCGGCGTGCCATCGCTGAAGCATACGAGCAGCATTATCTCGGAAAGAATGTTTTAGGATCGAATTTCAGCGTCGAGATGTTCGTTCATATGAGCGGCGGGCGGTATATGTGCGGCGAAGAGACCGGCCTGCTGAATGCCCTGGAAGGGAAGCGCGCCAACCCTCGCACCAAGCCCCCTTATCCCGCCGTTTCGGGCCTTTTTGGCAAGCCCACCATCGTGCAGAACGTTGAGACCCTGTGCAACGTTCCTTACATCGTCACGAACGGGGCGGATTGGTTTCGCAGTCTCAGTTTGACGCAAGATGGAGGAACCAAGATTTACGGAGCAAGTGGTAAGGTGAAGCGGCCCGGGCTGTGGGAATTGCCGATGGGGACGACCATCCGGGAAATTTTGGAGGAGCATGCCGGCGGAATGCGGGACGGAGTGAAATTTCGCGGACTCTTGCCCGGCGGCGCTTCGACGGATTTCCTGGTGGAAGAACACTTGGACGTCAAAATGGACTTCACCGAAGTTCAGAAAGTGGGCAGCCGTCTGGGAACTGGCACCATGATCGTTTTGGACGACCAAACGTGTCCGGTTGGCATGGTGTTGAACCTCGAACACTTTTTTGCCCAGGAATCCTGCGGATGGTGCACGCCGTGCTGGAGTGGGCTCTCCTGGGCTGAAAAAGCCCTGGATGCCATCGAAAACGGCCAGGGACAGTCCGCCGATCTGGATCATCTGTCTTTTATTTGCAAAATCTGCGCGCCGGGAAATACGTTCTGCGCGCTCGCACCGGGCGCCGTCGAGCCCTTGCAAAGCGCGCTGAAATACTTTCGCGATGATTTTGACCGGCACATCGGCGAAAAGCGCTGTCCGTGGAAAGCATGAGGTAGAGAGGCTAGAGGCTAGGGGCTAGCGGATAGAGGCTTGCAAGCCCCTAGCCTCAAGTCTCTAGCCTCTTACCTGACACGTTGCAGGTCCAGATGAAGCTATGACGAAGATCTTTGTGGATGGCCGGCCGTTTGACGTGCCTGAGAACCAGAGCATGCTCCAGGCCTGTCTGACGCTGGGCTTTGATTTACCGTATTTTTGCTGGCACCCGGCCTTGGGATCGGTCGGGGCATGCCGGCAATGCGCGGTGAAGCAGTACCGGGACGAGAAAGACTCGCGGGGGCGCATTGTCATGTCCTGCATGACGCCGGTAGCGGAGGGCGTTCGCATCTCGATCCGCGATGCGGAGTCGGTGTCTTTCCGCGCCGCGGTTATTGAAGGCCTCATGCAGAGCCACCCTCACGACTGTCCGGTGTGCGACGAAGGCGGTGAGTGCCACCTGCAGGATATGACCGTGATGACCGGCCATGCTTACCGCCGATACCGATTTTCCAAACGCACCTTCCGGAATCAGAACCTGGGTCCGCTGGTGAATCATGAGATGAACCGGTGCATCCAGTGTTACCGCTGCGTGCGGTATTACCGCGAATACGCCGGCGGGCACGACCTGAAGGAATTCGTTTTGCGCAACCTGGTGTATTTCGGGCGGCAAAATGACGGCGTGCTGGAAAATGAGTTTGCCGGCAACCTCGTGGAAATCTGTCCGACGGGTGTCTTCACTGACAAGACGCTCAAGCAACACTACACGCGCAAATGGGATTTGCAACTGGCGCCCTCGGTGTGCGTGCATTGCGGAATCGGATGCAACACGTCGCCGGGCGAGCGCTACGGCACGCTGCGCCGCATTGTGAACCGTTATAACGGCGAGGTGAACGGCTACTTTCTGTGTGATCGCGGCCGCTTTGGCTATGAGTTTGTGAACAGCCCCGAGCGCCTTCGCCAGCCGCGCCTGCAGAAGGGCGGCCAAGGTGAAACCGCCGACGGGCCTGTGGCCCTGGTTCACGCGCGAAAGCTGCTCGATGGAGGCAAGGTCATCGGAATCGGTTCACCGCGAGCGTCCCTTGAGGCTAATTTCGCGTTGCGCACGCTCGTTGGTCAGGAGCGCTTTTTTGCCGGTGTGGAGGACGAAGAGCACCGTCTGACCGCGCGCATGCTGGAGATTTTGCGGTCCGGTCTGGCCCGCTCACCATCGCTCGGCGAAATCGAGAAGGCGGACGCGGTTCTGGTGCTCGGAGAAGACGTCACGCAAACTGCTCCCCGGATGGCGCTCTCGCTCCGGCAATCGGTTCGGCAGCAGCCGTTTGAGTTGGTTGACAAGCTCCAGATTCCGCGATGGCTCGATCATGCCGCGCGTGAAGCCGTACAAGACGCCAAGGGGCCGTTCTTTGTTGCCGCTCCGCACCCGACAAAGCTGGACGATGTGGCGGCCGCCACCTATCGCGCCTCGCCGGATGACCTCGCTCGGCTCGGTTTTGCCGTTGCCCATGCGATTGACAGCAGCGCGCCGGACGTGCCTCAGCTTACCGATGGGGTGCGCGCGCTGGCGGGACGAATTGCCGAAGCCCTCAAGAATGCCAAGAGACCGCTCGTGGTCTCCGGCCCCAGCCTCAAATGTGAGGCTCTTATTCAGGCCGCTGCCAATGTCGCTTGGGCCTTGTGCCGCGCCGGAAAACCAGCGGCGCTGAGCTTTACGGCGCCCGAGTGCAATACGCTGGGCCTGGGCTTAATGGCCGCGCGGCCTTTGGGTGAAGCTCAGCAGGCCTTGAAGAGCGGGGAAGCGGATACAATCGTTATTTTGGAAAATGACCTTTACCGCCGCGCGCCGCGAGAACAGGTTGATGCCCTGCTCGCTTCAGCCAGGCACTTGATCGTGCTGGATTATCTGGAAACTTCCACCACGCATAAGGCCGAGGTGGTGTTCCCATCAGCTCCGTTTGCCGAGTGCGAGGGGACTTTTATTTCGAACGAGGGCAGAGCGCAACGCGCTTTTCAGGTGTACGTTCCCGAAGGTGGCATTCGTGCCGCCTGGCAATGGCTGCGCGACCTACTGATCGCTTCGGGCGCGAATGGGGCCGCCGCATGGCAAGGCGTGGACGACGTACTGAAGACGCTGGCGGGATCGCTGCCCGCGTTCAGCGCCGTGCCGCAGGCGGCGCCTTCGGCGGCATTTCGGATGGCGGGAGAAAAAGTGGCGCGCGAACCGCACCGCTACAGTGGACGCACCGCCATGCACGCCAACATCAACGTCAGCGAGCCTAAACCGCCGGACGACCCGGAGTCGCCGCTCTCATTTTCGATGGAGGGTGTTTCCGAGCAGCCGCCACCCGCTCTCATTCCTTTTTTTTGGTCTCCCGGCTGGAATTCGATCCAATCAGTGAATAAGTTTCAGCAAGAGATTGCCGGACCGTTGCGAGGAGGCGACCCGGGCGTTCGCGTGATTGAGCCGGCAAAGCCAACCGAGCCCGATGGGCCGGCTGGACCAGATGGAAATGCCCGGGCGGATTTTCTGGGCGCTCCCCCTGCGGTATTCGAGCCCCAGCCGGACCGCGTGCTGCTCGTTCCGATTTATCACGTTTTTGGCTCGGACGAAACGTCGCAGCGCGCGCCCGCAATTCGCGAGTTGACTCCTAAACCGTACGTCGCCTTAGATTCCGAGGCGGCGCGCCGCTTTGGCTTGAATGACGGTGATCTCGCGGAGGTGGCTGTGAACGGAGCGGTCGAGCGGCTTCCGGTGAAAGTTCGCGACGGGATGGCGGCGGGCGTTGCCGGTCTGCCGGTTGGATTGCCGGGCATTGAGAATTGCCGTCTGCCGGCCTGGGCCCGAATCACACGGCCATGAATCCGCAGATTACGCAGATTTCGCAGAAGGAGAATAGAGACCCGAAAACTTATGCGATCATCGGCGCGGCTATGGAGGTTCATCGCCAATTGGGCTGCGGGTTTTTGGAGGCCGTCTATCATGAGACTTTGGCGCTTGAACTTGCGCTGCGAAGCGTGCCCTATACTCGGGAGGTTGACTTGCCTATCGCGTATAAAGGGCAACGGCTGCTCACAACGTACCGAGCAGATTTTGTTTGCTTCGGCTCCATCATCGTAGAATTGAAGGCCTTGCAGCGTCTAAGCGGAGTTGAAGAATCTCAGGTTATTAATTACCTGAAGGCGAGTGGATATGAGGTCGGCTTGCTCCTGAACTTCGGACGTGAGTCGCTAGAGCACCGAAGGTTTGTATTTTCTAAAATGAATCCGCAGATTACGCAGATTTCGCAGAAGGAGAATCAAGACCTAATCGAATCTGTGTAATCTGCGCAATCTGCGGATCGAACTATGGAAATTGTCATTCACATCGTGACGGTATTGGTGGTGCTGTTCGTAGTGCTGAACATCGCCGCGGGGCTGATCTGGGTGGAGCGGCGGCTGCTGGCGCTTTGGCAGGACCGGTACGGGCCAAACCGTGTTGGCCCGCTAGGTCTGATGCAGGTGGCGGCAGACACGATCAAGCTGTTCTTCAAAGAGGATTGGGTCCCACCGTTTGCGGACAAGGGCGTATTCATTTTAGCTCCGGCCATCGTCATGCTGACCGTCCTGATGTCTTTCACGGTTTTGCCCTTTGCGCCCGGAATGCAGATTACAGATCTCAATATTGGGCTGCTGTTCGTCCTGGCAATGTCCTCGTTGGGCGTCTACAGCGTAGTGCTGGGAGGTTGGTCGTCCGACAACAAGTATTCTTTGCTCGGAGGATTGCGGGCGGCCGCGCAGATGCTGGGTTATGAAGTTTTCATGGGCCTGGCGCTGATGGGCGTGGTCCTGATGGCTGGCTCGTTCAGCCTGCGGGCGATTGTGGACGCCCAGAGCAAGATGTGGTTCATCGTCCCGCAGTTTGTTGGTTTTGTGCTCTTCTTGATTGCCGGAGCTGCGGAGATGCGCCGCTTGCCTTTTGATATTCCGGAGGCGGAAAGCGAGCTCGTGGCGGGCTTCCATTCGGAATACTCGGGCATGAAATTTGGCATGTTCTTTGTGGGCGAGTATGTAGGCGTCGTTTTGATCTCGGCGCTCATTTCCATTCTGTTTCTCGGAGGCTGGCATGGCCCCCTGCTGCCGCCGATTGTGTGGTTTCTGATCAAAATGTTCGCGTTTATCGCCTTCTTTATCTTGCTCCGGGCGGGGCTTCCGCGGCCACGATTCGATCAATTGATGTCGTGGGGCTGGAAGATTATGCTCCCGCTGGCGCTTGCGAATCTGCTGGTGACCGGCGCGATTGTGCTGGCAGTCAAGTGAATCTTGGATTTTGGATTGAGCGGTGCCGGGTAGCGCAGCAGAGCCGCAACCAAAATAGACACTCTGCCCTCGCCCCTTTGGGGGAGAGGGCGGCGCGCAGCGCCGGGTGAGGGGGTCCGCGAAAACCTTTTTAAGAGCCGGGTAGCACAAACCTGCCGTTCTTGCAGGTCTGCGGTTTTTTCCTCGAACCGTCAAAGAAGCCGCAGAGTTTCTGAGATGCGAAACTCTGCGCTACCCATTTCGTATCTGGAAGGGATTGCCTTAGATGTTCAGCATCATTCGAACCTTGTGGAATGTTCTCCTGCACAGCTTCCAGCCGCGGGTGACCATCCAGTATCCAGAGGAAAAGCCTTACCTGGCGCCGCGATACCGGGGCCGGATCATTCTGTCGAGAGATCCCGATGGTGGCGAGCGGTGCGTCGCGTGTTATCTCTGCGCTGTGGCCTGCCCAGTCGATTGCATCGCCCTCCAGGCCACTGAGGACCCAACGGGACGGCGCTACGCGGAATTTTTCCGGATCAACTTTTCACGATGTATTTTTTGCGGGCTGTGCGAGGAGGCATGTCCCACCTACGCCATCCAACTGACGCCGGATTTTGAGATCTGTGAATACGACCGCCAGAAGCTGGTCTATGAGAAGGAAGACCTCACGATCAGCGGTCCGGGAAAGTATCCGGGCTATAATTTCTGGCGCGTCGCCGGAGTGAAAATCGGCGGGAAAGATAAGGGACAGGCAGAGAGAGAAGAGCCTCCGGCGGAGATTCATAGCCTGCTGCCGTAGCCGCGCTGTATCAGCTGGTCATCTCGCTTCGCGACACCCGCGGAGCTATGAAAGTGACCTCCTGCCCTCGCCCCCTTAGGGGGAGAGGGCGGCGCGTAGCGCCGGGTGAGGGGGTCCGCGAAAAGCTTGTTAAGGTTTTATGACCTCGCGATGTGTGCGACCCGCGAAAATTGCGGACATGGCTAAAGGCGGCGATGTCTGCGCCACTGTGGGCGCGCTGCTGATAGCTGACTGCTGAAAGCTAAGATATGGCTTGGTTATTTTACGTCGCCGGCGCCGTGGCGATCATCGCCACACTGATGATGCTGACGCGCCTGAACGCGGTGCACGCTCTGCTTTACCTGATCGTTTCCCTTCTGGCCGTGGCAATCGTCTTTTTCGTGATCGGCGCTCCTTTCGTCGCGGCGCTCGAAGTGATCATCTATGCTGGCGCGATCATGGTCCTCTTCATCTTCGTGGTGATGATGCTCAACCTGGGCCGGCGGGCGATTCAGATCGAGAGCGCGTGGCTCAAACCGGGCATGTGGGTGGGCCCGGTGATTTTGGCGGCGATTCTTATCGCCGAAGTCGCTTTTCTTGTTGCGGGCCCGGGCGGACCGAAGATAGGGGCGGAGGTCGTAGGTCCTCAGGAGGTCGGCATTCAGTTGTTCGGGCCCTACCTGATTGGCGTCGAGCTGGCGTCGTTTCTGCTCCTGGGCGCCTTAGTGGGCGCGTATCATGTGGGCGTGGCCAAAGTGAAGGAAGAACATGGCAATCATTCCGATGAATCACGGGCTGTTGCTGGCGGCGATTTTGTTCGCGCTGGGACTGATCGGCCTGCTGGTTCGCCGTAATCTGTTATTCATTCTCATGTCCATCGAGGTGATGCTGAACGCCTCCGGCCTGGCTTTTGTTGTTGCGGGGTCGCGGTGGGCGCAGCCGGATGGCCAGGTGATGTTCATTTTTATCCTGGCGATGGCCGCCGCCGAAGTTTCCGTTGGTCTTGCTCTGGTTCTGCAGTTGTACCATCACCATAAATCTCTGGATGCCGATGCGATTAGTGAAATGAGGGGCTAGCGTGTACCATCTCTTGTGGCTCATCCCGGCGCTCCCTTTTGCCGGCGCGTTTGTGCTGATTGTTTTCGGCCCGCGCATGGCAGACGCCGCCGTCAAGATCATCGGCCCGGGCACGATTGCCCTCTCCGCCATTCTGTCCATCCTGATGATGGGCCAGTTCCTTACGGCGCCACCCCCGGACCACGTTTACGTCGAGAACCTCTGGTCGTGGATGAACGTGGCGGGATTTCACCCTCACGTCTCTCTCTACCTCGACGCGCTCTCAATGCTCATGACGCTGGTGGTGTGTTTTGTCGCCTTCCTCATCCATTGGTATTCGACCGAGTTCATGGAAGGCGATGAGGGCTACAGCCGGTTCTTCGCGTATATGAATCTTTTTGTCGCCTCGATGCTGATCCTGCTCCTTGGCGCAAACCTTCTTTTACTTTTCCTGGGCTGGGAAGGCGTGGGGCTTTGCAGCTATCTGCTGATCGGCTTCTGGTATACGGACCCTGTCAATGGCCGGGCAGCGCGCAAGGCCTTTATCGTGACTCGCGTCGGTGACACGGCCTTCATCATTGGCTTGTTTCTGCTCTTCACGCACCTCGGGACGCTCAATATCCAGGAGCTGATGCGGCGCGCCGTCCAGGAGTGGCCGGTAGGCTCGCTTCTTCCAGTGGCGGCGGGGTTCCTGCTGCTGGGCGGGGCCGTGGGGAAATCGGCTCAACTGCCGCTCCAAACCTGGTTGCCCGACGCAATGGCGGGTCCCACTCCTACGAGCGCATTGATCCACGCCGCCACGATGGTGACGGCCGGGGTTTACTTGATTGCCCGCACTCACGTCCTGTTTACGCTGGCGCCAGCGGCGATGCTGGCGGTGGCGATTGTCGGAGCGGCCACACTCATTCTGGCAGGCTTCAGCGCGCTCACCCAGGAAGACATCAAGCGCATCCTCGCTTACTCCACCATCAGCCAGATTGGCTATATGTTCCTGGCCCTCGGGGTAGGTGCATGGTCTGCTGCCATTTTCCATTTTATGTCTCACGCTTTCTTCAAGGCGCTTCTCTTTCTGGGCGCCGGAATCGTCATCAATGCCTGCCATCACGAGCACAGCATCTTCCGTATGGGCGGTCTGCGTAAGCAACTGCCGGTTACCTTCTGGACGTTCCTGATTGCCGGCTGCGCGCTGGCGGGCCTTCCGGTGATCACCGCCGGATTTTATAGCAAGGGACTGATCATTTTTGATACCGAAGCGTCAGCGCATGGCAGCATGACGCTTTGGGTGCTGGCGGTCGTGGGCGTTCTCTTGACGTCGCTTTATACTTTCCGAATGATTTTTGTCGCTTTCTTCGGCGATGCCAAGACTGCTGTCGGGCACAAACCGCGCTCCGCGATGAAGATTCCGTGCATTGTCTTGGCGGTGCTCTCGATTTGCGGCGGGTTTGTAGAGACGCCCCGGTTTTTGGGCGATTCGCATTTCTTCACAGGCTTTCTTCATAGCGCGCTGCCCGGAGTTGTACTGGGAACGAATCCGGCGATGGCGGAGCTCGCCTCGGAGTTATGGGTGACGCTGGCATTTGTAGTAGGCCTCGTAGTCGCGTATTTTCTCTACATTCGGAATCGCAGCGCCGTCGAGGCGCTTGCAAGGCCCGCTGTTTCCAGGGCCTTGCACAGCTTCTGGCATTCTGATTGGGCGATGGATTGGCTGTATGACTGTGTTTTTGTCCGTCCGGTAATGTGGTTCGCGCGGGTCGACAAATCCGACTTCGTTGACAGCTTTTACGATGGTGTCGCGTACCTCAGTGAGTCATTCTATCGGGGCTTGCGAACGACCGAGAACGGCCGCATCCGATGGTACGCCGCCGGAATTGTGGCTGGCTCTCTTATTTTCGTCGCCATTGTGTTGTTCTTATGATTCTCATCTGGCTGATAGCGATTCCTCTGATTGCGGGCGTCCTCGCCTGGTTCACCGGGAAGTGGAGCAAACAGGCGCCGAGGTGGATCTCGCTGATTGCCGCCTCGATTGACTTCGTGCTTGGCCTGGTCTTATGGAGCCGGTTCGGAAGCGAGATGCGCCTTGCCGGCAACCCCCGTTGGGTGGAACAGGTGAACTGGAGCTGGGTACCTCAACTGGGTATCCGCTTTCATCTTGCCCTCGACGGTCTAAGCCTTCTGCTGTTGATGCTCACGTTCCTGCTGGGCATCATCTCGGTTCTGGCTTCGTGGCGGGAGATTCAGGATAAGGTCGGGTTTTTCCATCTTAATCTGATGTGGATTCTTGCCGGCATCTCCGGCGTGTTTCTGGCCGTTGATCTTTTTCTCTTTTACTTTGCATGGGAGCTGATGCTCATTCCCATGTTTTTCCTCATCGCTGTCTGGGGGCATGAGAATCGTGTCTATGCGGCGGTCAAGTTTTTCCTGTTTACCCAGCTCAGCGGATTACTGATGCTGATTTCGATCCTGGCGCTCTACGTGATTCACCATCACCTCACCGGAGTCTACACCTTCGAATACGAATCGCTTCTGGGTACCCGGCTGGCTCCGCATACGGCTTTGCTGATCATGCTGGGCTTTTTCGTGGCGTTTGCGGTGAAGCTGCCGATGTTTCCGCTCCATCCGTGGCTTCCGGACGCTCACACCGAGGCACCCACGGCGGGAAGCATTATCTTGGCGGGACTCTTGCTCAAGACCGGCGCTTACGGATTGCTGCGGTTCGTGCTTCCGCTTTTCCCCCACGCCGCACACCGCTTTGCGCCGGTCGCTCTGGTGCTGGCGGTGATCGGCATCCTTTACGGAGCCGTGATGGCTTACGGACAGACGGATCTCAAACGGCTGGTGGCCTATACCAGCGTAAGCCATCTCGGCTTCGTTCTTCTGGGAATCTTCACTTTTAATTCATGGGCCCTTGACGGCGCCTTGATGGGCATGATCGCTCACGGTATTTCGACCGGCGCGCTCTTCATGATTACCGGCCAGCTTCAGGAACGCACCCACACACGGGAAGCCGGCCGCCTGGGGGGCCTGTGGGCGACGATGCCGCGAATGGGTGGAGCGGCGCTGTTCTTTGCGATGGGATCAATGGGTTTGCCGGGGCTGGGCGATTTCGTGGGCGAGTTTCTGGTGCTCATCGGCACGTACGAAGCGCACTTGCTCGGCCTGACGATCGCGACCTCCATCGGAATCCTCTTCTCCACGTTTTATGCCTTGCGGTTTGTGCAAGCCGGCTTTCACGGGCCGAACAGCAATAACTGGTCGGTGCAGGATCTTGTCCCCCGCGAAGTGGTCATGCTGGTCCCGATGGTCGCGATCTTGATATGGCTCGGCATCTACCCGCAGCCCATATTCAACACTTTCCGGTCCACCCGGCAGAAAATCGAGCAGTACGCCAGCTTACACGTTGGTCCGCAGCAAGCAGCGCAGAGCGGCAGAGCCGCAACCACCATAGACACCCTGCCCTCGCCCCCGTGGGGGAGAGGGTGGCTCGCGGCCGGCGTCTTCACCAGCCGGCGCGAGCCGGGCCTGCGCCCACCGAAGGTCGCTTACGCTCCAGAGCTTCAGCGACGGAGCGGCTCCTGCCCGCAGGCGGGTGAGGGGGTAGCTGAGATCGTGCAGAAAGAATCTGTGAAATCGGCGCAATCTGCGGATCTTATCCCGGAGAACACAAAGTGAGTGCCACCGGTTGGTTCACGTTACTGCCGCTATTTATTCTCGGCGGTGCGTCGATTGCCGTGATGATTGCGGTTGCGATCCGCCGCAGCCATGCTCTGGCGGTCGGGCTGACTCTAATCGGGTTGGCCCTCGCTTTTGCCTCCCTCTGGGTCGTTGCCCCGGAGACGCCGCGGCAGGTAACAGCCCTGCTCATCGTCGATTCCTATGCGCTGTTCTATATGGGTTTGGTGATCGCCTCGACGTTTGCCATCGTGCTTCTTTCTCACGCGTATTTCGAGCGGCACGAGGGCAATCCTGAAGAGCTTTATGTGCTGCTGCTGGTCGCAGCGCTGGGTTCGGCGGTGCTGGTTGCGAGTAGCAATTTCATCTCGTTCTTCCTGGGGCTGGAAATTCTCAGCATCGCGCTTTATGCCCTCAATGCTTACCTTCACACTCGCCGGTTTCCCTTGGAAGCGGGAATCAAGTATCTCATCCTTGCCGCATCCTCTGCCGCCTTCCTCCTTTTTGGCATGGCGCTCATCTATGCCGAATTGGGAACAATGGACTTCGCGAGAATTCGCGAAATGCTGACCGCTTCTCCAGGTGCAAGCCAGGTGATCCTGCTTGCCGGTTCGGCGCTGATCATCACCGGCTTCGGTTTCAAGCTTGCCCTCGTCCCCTTTCACTTATGGACGCCCGACATTTATCAGGGCGCGCCCGCGCCGGTAGCGGCGTTCGTGGCCACCGTCTCGAAAGGCGCCATGTTCGCTCTGCTGCTTCGTTATTTTTATTGGTCCGGCTCTCATCATTTTGGAGCCGTGTTCCTCGTATTCACCGTTATCGCCATCGCTTCTATGGTTGCGGGAAATATCCTGGCGATGATGCAGAGCAACGTGAAACGCGTTCTGGCGTACTCTTCGATCGCGCATATGGGGTACGTATTAGTGGCGTTTCAGGCGGGCGGCCGTCTCGCCGTCGAGGCGGTCACGTTCTATCTGGTTGCGTATTTCATCACCACGATTGGGGCTTTTGGCGTGGTTACCATGCTCTCGAACTCTGAACGCGAGGCAGACGAGATTGCGGATTACCGCGGGCTTTTCTGGCGGCGCCCGGTGCTTGCCTCTGTGTTCACGGCGATGCTCCTTTCGCTCGCCGGCATTCCGGTTACCGCCGGGTTCGTGGCCAAGTTTTATGTGATCGATGCCGGCGCGTCGTCCGCGATCTGGCTGCTGGTCTTCGTGCTGATCGTCTCGAGCGTCTTTGGCCTCTACTATTACCTCAGAATCGTTGTAGCGATGTATTCCGGCCTCCATGAAGAGGCCGCAGCTCCGTCTTCGTCTCTTCTCCCCGCCCTTTCTGCAGGTGGCGGCTTCGTGCTTGCCGTGCTCACCATTCTTCTCGTCTGGGTTGGAGTTTATCCCGCCACGCTGCTTCAAATTATCCACTCGACCGTCGGCCGCGCTCTGTGACCCGCACGGCTGCGTCAAAGTCCGGACAGGAGTGCTTGTAGCGCAGCGCGGCCTTACGGTCTCAAACCAAACCAGAGGGAAATCTGCCATCACCCCTTTGGGGGAAAGGGCGGCGCGCAGCGCCGGGTGAGGGGGTTCGCCGAAAACCTTGCCCCAAAAACAGGATTTCACGACCTTGCAATGCGGCGTTCGCCTTGTAACGCTGCGGCTTTTTCGTGCATGTGACAAGCCGCAGGGCTAAAAAGCGAGCCCTGCACCACAAAAACGCGCTCCAAACCGTAATAAGCCCCAACTTTGACGTAGCCCTGCTATGACCCCTTGAGCGCTCGACATTGGCCATCTGGGTCTATAATCTCTCGATAGACTCTCAAGAGACGAGCGAGGGACACATGTTCCAGGACCTACGTTTCGGGTTGAGAATCCTTCGGCGCAATTCCGGCTTCAGTGCCGCAGCGATTTTCATCATTGGATTGGGTATTGCCGCCACCTGCATTGTCTTCAGCTTTGCGGAAGCCGCAGTGTTTCGTGTCTTACCGTACCGCAACCCTTCTCGTTTCGTGCGCGTCTCGATGACGGACGTCAAGGCGCCGGACGACGGTGACTGGGTTTCGGCGCCAGTCTTACTGAGCTGGAGCGAGCACGGGAAAAACATCGGCCAATTTGCGGTGCGGCACTCGGAAAGCGAAACGATGGTAGGTGCTGGCGAGCCCGCGCAATTTTTCGTCGAGGACATTTCCGAAGGGACATTCCGCATGCTCGGCGTCCGTCCGATCCTCGGCCGAACATTTGCACCTTCGGACTATAAACCAGGGAACCCTCCTGCAGTCGTACTAAGTTACTGGCTGTGGCAAAGCCGCTTCAACGGTAAACGGGATGTTTTGAGCCGATCCATTCTGCTCGACGGTGTGAGTTACAACGTCGTTGGTGTAATGCCTTCGGACTTCCTGATGCCTGGCTCCGGAATGTCCACTGCCTGTTGGACGCCGCTGATTTTCACTGCAAAGGAAGTATCCGATATTAATGATCGTGCCTGGGAAGCCTGGGGAAAGCTCAACCCGGGCGTCTCTGTTCGGCAGGGTCAGGCTGCCCTGAGCGTGCTGACTCAGCAGGTGATGAATTAGCCGGGATCAAAGCAGGCCGCAGAGTGGCGAATCGATGTCACGCCGGTGATGCACTACGCGGTGAAGCAATGGCGATCCGCCTTGATCATGCTCGCTGGAGCTGTGGCCTTTCTGCTGGCTATCGCGTGTGTGAACGTGGCTAACCTGCTTCTCGCGAGGGCTTACAGCCGGCACAGGGAAATCGCAGTGCGTTTGGCCGTCGGCGCGAATCGGAGACGAGTGATCCGGCAGTTGCTCACCGAGAGCGCCGTTTTAGGAGCTTTCGGCGGCTCGTTTGGAATTCTGCTCGCTCATTGGGGGATTGGATTTGAGATACGTCTCCTGCCGGAATCTCTTCGATTTCAGACTGCCAACTTCCAACAGATGGGCATTGACTCGACCCTGTTGGCCGTAACGCTCATCCTGTCGATCATAATTGGGATGATTTTTGGCGCGGCGCCCGCGCTCCACGCCTCAGCCGTCAGGTTGACGGAGTCACTCAAGGAAGGCGGCCCAAGCTACAGCTCTGGCGGGAGGCAGTCTCGGACTCAGCGTATCTTTGTGGTTTCGGAGGTAGCATTATCGTTTGTTCTTCTCGTTGGCGCCGGGCTTCTCCTTCGCAGCTTCCTAAAGCTCCAGAGAGTTGATTTGGGCTTCAACCCTGACAACGTGCTGACCATGCAGGTGCCTCTTCCGCGATATCAATATCCCAACGACGTTGAGCGCAATGCGGCTTATCGGCAAATTCTTGAGAAAATCAGACGCTTGCCGGGGGTTCGATCGTCAGCATTGGTTGCGGCGCTTCCTTTCGCCGGTCTCGAAATGGGAATAGAAATTCCTGCGCAGCCCGGCATGGCGAACTTTCACGCCTCGGAGCCCCGGTCGTGTTCGATGCAGATGATAAGTCCCGCCTACTTCCATACGATGGGCATCCCACTGCTCAGCGGCCGCACGTTTACAGAAGAGGACAGGCAACATTCGCAGCTAGTGGCCGTTGTGAATGAAGCCTTGGCGCGGCGGTACTGGCCCGGGCAGAATCCGGTCGGAAAGGAAATCGTCGAGGGTTACCCTAGGCCAAAGGCGGCCATTCGTGTCGTAGGCATCGTGGGAAATGCACAAGCGGACACCGATTCGGCGTGGGAACCGCCCAGCCCTGGGATTTACTATCCTTATTGGCAACGCCCGTTCCCAGCCTCTCTCAATACGCTTGTTGTGAAGACAGTTAGTCCTAAGAGCGCCGCTGAGGCAATCCAAAGGGCAGTTCATTCGGTTGATCCGCAAGCGCCAATTGCCCAGGTTCTGACGATGGACCAGGTTCTTGCCCGAAGCAGGTCGGGAGACCGCTTTTACTTGCTGCTGGTGGGCGTCTTCGCTCTGCTGGCGCTGGCGCTCGCAGCAGCGGGAATTGCCAGCACGGTATCTTGCGCGGTAAGCCAGCGCAGGCACGAGATTGGCATCCGCATGGCGCTGGGAGC
>JASHOS010000044.1 GCA_030040995.1 Terriglobia bacterium
GATGCCACGACCGTTCCCGAATGAGCATTAGGGCTGAATCTCGAGCCAATAAGCGGGTAGCTCAGCGCGGCCTCACGGCCGCAATCAAACCAGCGCGAAACCCTTGCCCTCTCCCTCAGGAGAGGGTGGCTCGCGGCGGGCGCTTTCTCCAGCCGGCGCGAGTCGGGTGAGGGGGTCCCTAGAAAATCTGGTTAAAAAAACACGATTTTACGGTATTGCAATGCAGCGTTCGCCTTGTAACGCTGCGGCTTTTTCGTGCAGATGACAAGCCGCAGGGCTAAAAAGCGAGCCCTGCGCTACCAAAACGCGCCCCAAACCGGAGTAAGCCCAACTTTGACGGAACCCTGCGTGGTTTACTGGATTGATTTACTGGGTAGTGGGTCAGTTTGATGTAGAGGCGGCTTTATGCCGCCATCCGGCGAGGTAAACTCGCCGCTACAAATTCAAACTGACCCGCTACCAATTTACTGGATTGACTTTGCCCCAGAAGAGGAGTATGAACGAGGAGTAGAGATTTCACGCCAGCCCCTTGCGACTGACTAAGGATGGAGGCCTTCCATGAAAATGATGTCGCGCATCCTCAGCTTAGGGTTTGCCGTTGCCTTATTGGGTTCCCAGTTCACAGCAATGGCTCAGGAAAAAGGCTATTCGCACATTCGCATCGTGCGGGTGAGCTTTGTAAATGGGACCGTGTTGATCAAAAGACCCGGTGCGACCGAGTGGGCGGAGGCATTGGTGAACACTCCCGTAGAACAGGGCTTTACCATCTCAACTTCGATAAACAGTTTTGCCGAGACCCAGTTCGAAAACGGATCAACTGCCCGGCTGGGAGAATCATCGCGGCTGGAATTCGCAGAGCTCGCTCTCGCGCCGGATGGCGCCAAGATCAATCACTTGGTGTTTGATCAAGGTTATGGGACGTTCAATTTCGAACCCAAGCACGGCAGCGTGTATTCCGTTCAGGCTGCCAGCGCCACCATCACGCCCGATGGAAAATCAGAGTTTCGAGTTGACCTGGAACCTGCGGTTCTGCGCGTTGAAGTCTTCAACGGTTCGGTGAAGGTCGCGGATGCGGGCAAAAAAGTTAGTGTGGGAAAAGGAAAAACGCTCCGGATAAATCTTAACGGCGAATTGGCGCTCAACGCCACGCCCGGTGTTGAAAAGGATGCCTGGGATAACTGGGTGCATGCGCGGGATCAACAAACGGAGTTGGCTTTGAACGACTCGCCCGTGGCGATGGATTCACCGGTTTCTGGCTGGTCGGACCTCGATCAATATGGAGAATGGGGATATTTCCCGGGCTTCGGCTACGGCTGGTCGCCTTACGTTTCAATGGGCTGGAGCCCGTTTTCGATGGGCCTCTGGAGTTTTTATCCGGGCATGGGTTATACGTGGATATCCTCCGAGCCCTGGGGATGGATCCCCTACCATTATGGCGCTTGGAACTATAGCCCCATGTTTGGCTATTTCTGGACGCCAGGTAGCGGGTTTGACACATTTTATCCGGGCTTGGTGAGTTGGTACGAAGGTGCGGGTTACATTGGCTGGGCGCCCATGGGCTTTGGCGGAGTGCCTCTCTGCGCTTCGACCTCATGCCTCATCGCCGAGCCCGTAACGGCCCTCGCGGGGGGAGGGATCGTAAAACCGATTGACCGGCCTCCCATCAGCGTCCGGCTGGCGTCCGTCCGGGCTGTTAATGTGGCTCCCGGACCTCTCGCCAGGCTTTCTGGCCTCCCCGTGAGCCGCAACGCGACAATAACGTCAGGAGCTGTTTCGCCGCGCACTGCTACGCCGGCTCCCAAAATCCTCTTCATGGGCCAAACGCCGGCACAGGGTGCGGCGGAAATGAAGGCACTGACCGCGCGCCACTCGTTCTTCAGCAGGTCCTTTGGCAGCAATCCAACACAGATGATTCACGCCCGGCTGGGAAACACGATCGGCGGCCTCTCTCTAGCGCCGAGCACGGCACGCGCGATGCGCAGCATGCAATCTTTCGGACTAAGTGGGTTGCTTGAGCATCGCGGAGGGTCGGGATCTTCCGAACCCCTTGTGCGCATCGGGGCAAATGGGGAAGTTCGAGCAACTGGCGGCGCGGCTCGAGGGTTCTCGGGCTCGACTGCATCAACGCCCGGGGGCAGCGCTGCCGAGCCGACGTCGAGTTCGTCCGCTATGAGCGGAATGCACGGCACTTCTGCCGCCTCGGGCGGTAGCCACCATTAACGGTGATAAAAAGGCAGCGGCACAACTTCTACGCTTGCCCCTGACCCAAGGGTCAATTTGCTTCCCGGCTGAGAAACTTCGCGGCGCGCGTAAGCCACGGCGATCACTCTGCCGAGCGTAGGGGATAAGCACGCGCTCGTGATCTCGCCCATTTCTTTGGTCTCGTGCAGCATCTTCTCGCCTCGAGCCGGTACGATGCTCGAATCAACTAATAGACCAACAAGTTTCCAATTCACGCGTCCCCGGCTGCGCGCACGTTCCACGATCTCCTGCCCGAGATAACATCCCTTGGTAAAGCTGATAGCGTTCACGAGGCCGGCCTCGAGAGGCAGCACATCCTCCGCAAGCTCCGCCCCGTATTTCGGGATGCCGGCCTCAATCCGCAGCGTTTCAAGCGCCGTGGCGCCGCACGCATGAACCCCGTGAGACTGGCCATGCGCCAGCAGCAGGTCCCAAAGCGACTTCACTTCATTTCCCTCCACCCAAATCTCGTATCCACCTTCCCCAGTGCTGTCCGCGCAAATAATCCGGACCGGACATCCGCTGAAACTCGTCGAGCAGTGGCTTAACTCCGCGAGAACAGGTAAACGGATTCCGAGCGCGCCTTCGAGAACACGCCGCGATTCAGGACCTTGAATGGCCAGGGAGACAACGTCGAGCGGTTGCAAAGGCGTCCTTCCGCCAATGTTATAGTGATTCAGCGACTGAAGCACCTTTTCCAGCAGATCGGCGTCCGTGTCGAGAATCAGTTGGTCCTCGACACAGTAAATCCGGAGATCAGCCAGGATGTGGCCGCGCGTGTCTAACATGGTTGCGTAAGTTCCCTGCCCCGGAACGAGCGCTTTCACGTCATTCGTGACCATGCCCTGAATGAATCGCACCCGATCGGCGCCACGCGCCGTGAATTTAGCCCGAAACGAGAAATCGAAGACGCCTGCCGCTCGCCGCACGGCATGATGCTCGGCCACCGGATCTGAATACGACGCCGGAATGACTGCGCCGTGGTACCCGGTAACGGGCTCTGCCGGTGCAATCTGACGCTCGACGGGACTGGTGATGGGATCAGGCACCGAGGGGGGACCTCCAGATTCTCGAATTGCTCCAGGCTCTCATTGTATACTGATCCGGCGCTATGAACCGTCGTTGGGTTGTCCTCTCGCTCGTTTTCTTCGCGATTCTGATCAACTATATCGATCGCGGAAATCTTAGCATCGCGGCCCCCTCCATCATGCGCGATTTCCGGATCGAGCCCGCCACCATGGGCGTGCTCCTCTCCGCGTTCTTCTGGACCTACGCGCTGTTTCAGATCCCCGCTGGCGCGCTTGTGGACAGGTTCGGCATCCGCAGGACTTACGCGGCCGGTTTCCTGGTCTGGTCCATCGCGTCGGCTTCAATCGCCCTCTGCCGCGGCACAACCGGCGTAATCGGTATGCGCATGGCGCTGGGTCTCGCCGAATCCATAGGTCCTCTGGCAAGTATTGCCTTCATTCAAAACAATTTTGCGGGAGAAGATCAGGGGCTGCCTACATCAATCTATATCGCCGGTCAGAATATCGGACCGGCAGTCGGGGCGCTTGTGGGAGCCCTTCTGCTGAACAGGTTTGGATGGCGCCTGATGTTTGCCATTACCGGACTAGGCGCCCTGATTTGGCTGCCCTTCTGGCTGGCCGCCGCTCCCTCTGGCAAAAATCGTGGCACGCCTCAATTCGAAAAGGCCGATGACAATTTTGCGGCGCCTCGCCGGTGGACCTGGAGCATGCTCCTGGCCAGCCGGACGTTTTGGGCGATGTCGTTAGCCATCTTGCTGGCGTCTTACTATTGGTATTTCGTTTTGACCTGGATACCGAGTTACTTGATCCTCTCCCGAGGCTATTCGACTCTCGGAATGGGACGCGTACTTTCGACTGCGCTATTTACGATGGCTGCGGTGAATGTCGTAGCGGGTTCGGCGGCAGACAAACTGGCGGTGCGCGTGGGCGTTTTTCGCGCGCGTTTGTGGTTTGCGGTGCTGGGGTACTTCGGGACAGCGGCCATCTTGCTCCTGCTGGTGACGCCGGATCGTTCCTGGACTCTTCCGGTGCTGACGTTTTCGATGTGCGCAACCGGAATCGGGAATTCGAGCTACTGGACGATCTCGCAACATGTGCCACCAAAGAGTCTGATAGGGAGGACGATCGGCCTCTTGAACACAGCTTCAGTGCTGGCAGGTGCAGCCGCACCTGCTCTCACAGGATGGATGCTCGGTCCGCAGAGGCAATTCGGACCGGCGATTCTCGTCGCCGGCATGTGCCCTGTTCTGGCGGCGATGTGTTTGCTGGCAGCGGGAACCCAGGGGCTCGAACGAATGAAAGCTTTTCTCTCGGCGGACGCTTAGGGTAGAGCTGCACTGGTGTCCTGTACCGCTTATCTTTTGACGACGCCCTCGCCGGCTTCTGAGCTTTACCCATATCTCCGGCTGGACACGGGGAGTAGACATGAGGTCGCAACTAACCAGCAGGCTGCGTAGGGCCTCGTATCAGCTTGTCATGTCGCTTCACGACACCCGCGAAGCTATGAAATAACCCCTACCCTCGTCCCTACTCTCAGCCCCGGCCCTCTCCCGCTTGCGGGAGAGGGGGGGACCCCGAAGCGGTAGGTGAGGGCGCCGGGTCAGGGGCTTCTGCCGAGATTTTCAAGACAGCAGGGCAACTGAGGCGTCACCTCTAATTGGGTGCGCGACATAAAAGTTGGAGTCAAGCGACAACACATGCTTGGCGGCATTCCCAGTAGTCCTCAAAGCGGGCATTGAGGCGGCAGCAGCGGAGGGCGAGAATCGCGTTAGCTCCGCGGACGGTCCAAAACATTCCCGAGCATTTGAGGCGGGCAGCGACTACGGTTTTGCATCCGGCTTCGATGACGCCCGAGCCCACAAAGAGGTGTTGATGTCGGAACGTGGGGTAGCGCATGCGCTCACCGTTCCTCTCAAAGTAGTCCGCCTCGGTGCGAATCTTTTCCGCGACTTCGGGGTTGCCGGATTTGAG
>JASHOS010000304.1 GCA_030040995.1 Terriglobia bacterium
GATCTGGTCTCGCACTCGGGCAACTCGGCTGCGGGTGATTTCTGTTACTCATTGAACGTCACCGATATCCACACGGGCTGGACGGAGACACGGGCAGTGTTGGGGAAGGGCCAGCAGGGGGTGCGGGACGCTCTGGAGGCGATCCGCCAGGCGCTGCCTTTTCCCCTGCGCGGCATTGACTCGGACAACGGGTCGGAATTCATCAACGCGCATCTGTTTCGCTATTGCCGCGCCCAAGCCATTCAATTCACGCGAGGAAGGCCGTACAAGAAAGATGACAACGCGCCCATCGAGCAGAAGAACTGGACGCACGTCCGCCGGCTGCTGGGCTATGTGCGTTACGACAGCGAAGCGGCGCAGAAGGCGATCGACGATCTGTATGGCCACGAGCTGGGTTTGTTCCAGAACCTGTTTCTGCCTTCGGTGAAGCTGGAGAAGAAGGAGCGGATCGGTTCGCGTCTGCGGCGGCATTACGAGGCGCCCCAGACCCCGTTTCAACGGGTTGCGGCTTCGCCGGTAGCCGACCCGGCGCGGGTGGCGGAACTCCGTCGGCAGCACGAGAGGCTCGATCCTTTCCAGCTTTCAGCCACCGTGCAGAGGAAGCGGGAAGCGATCTTCCGTCTGAGTGCGGAGGAGTCTAACCCGGTGAGCCGGAGCACGATAAGCACCTTCCCATTGTTCAAACTGATTCCTGATGCGGAGACCGCCCGCACGTACTTGGAGGGCCGCCTTTGGCCTAACGGACCCATCTGCCCGACGTGTCACAAAGCCGAACGAATTACGACCCGCAAGGGCGGGTTCTATCGTTGCAATGTCTGTAAGCTGGATTTCACTGTTCGCACAAACACTATTTTCGAGCGGTCTCACGTTCCACTTCATAAATGGCTCTATGCAATGTATCTGCTTGTGACTTCCCGCAAGGGAGTTTCCTCGATGCAACTGGCGAAAGAGATAGGCATCACGCGAAAATCCGCGTGGTTTGTTCTTCAGCGTCTCCGCGAAGCGTGCGCCAATGACTTGACCGCGCTGAAAGGCACGGTCGAGATAGATGAGATTTATGTCGGCGGCAGAGAGGCCACAAAGCCCATGCGCGACAGGCTTAAATTTAGCGGCGCGGGCCCGATTAACAAGACCCCCATCATCGGAATGCGGGAGCGCGGCGGTCGTACACGGGCGTTGCCTCTTAAGGGGACGGGAGCTCTCTCTATCGAGCGAACGGTGCGTCAAAACGTAGAGGTAGGCTCGACGCTCCATACCGACGAATACGCTGCTTACAGGAGGCTTGCGCCAGACTACAAACATGAGACGGTCAACCACGGCTTAGAGGAATACTCCCGTAACGGTGTGACCCCAAACGGCGTTGAAAGCGTTTTTGCCGTGATGCGCCGTGGTTGGCATGGTATCTATCACAAAGCCCGTAAGAAGCATCTGGCGCGGTACATTAACGAGTTCGCGTGGCGCTTGAACGAAGGTAATGTGGGGAGACATACTCTTGAAAGGCTTGATAGCTTTATAGCCGCTGTCACTGGGCATCAGATCACCTATAAAGAGCTCCTAGCGGACAATGGCAAAGACGCCACGCTACAACCCCTCCAAGAAGCGCAAAAAGTACCCAAAGAAGCTGTCCCTTTACCCCCTGACGCTAGAGCAAGTTGTGGACGTGGCGCTGAAACACAAACCGACAAAAAGGAAAAGCTAGGAATCCTGCTTTGGGAGTCAAGTATATAAGTCCCAAAGTTTTCTCCCTGGACTCGGCAGCCGAGGTTCTCTCGACATCCAGCCCCTGTAAGTTTTCGAGATCCGCTTGCCGGTCCCTTTCCCAGGCTACCAAACTTTTGTTGGCGGTTTGGGAGGATACGCGCGTTCGGAAGAACCGGGGTTTTCATCCTGGGGTCGTGACAACGCCTGCGACGGCCGAAGCTCGACAAGCCTAACCGGTGGTCAGTTCAGGAACTGCCAACGCAGGGTTCTATTGGAGACTCGAGGCCTAGGGCTTAATCGGGTTATGCGAGGGGGCCTAGGGTGGGTGAAGAGGCTCGCCCCGAGGAATCGGGGACACGGCCTAACGGCTATTAGGAGACTCACCCTCGAACCCGAGCGTCAGCCGAACCGAAGGACTTCGACCGGGAGGAAATTCCGGCGCGGTCCGATCGCCCGATCCGACGCTCAAGCGGCTTGTGGCTTCAAATGCTCGGCGTTGAAACGTTCTCCTTTCTTCCAAAGGGTCAGAACGAGGGTGGCCAGCTTCCGGGCCACCACCACGCGCGCGACCTCGGGACTCAGGCCGGCGGCGAGTCGGCGCGCATAGAATTCTTGAAACGGTCTCGGGCGGACGACGGCCGTGGCCGCCGCCGCTTTGAGGACACCTTTCAGCAACGGGTTATGGTTCTGGTTGAGGCCCCGGATCAAGGCGGGCTTCCGGGAGCGCGTGAGCTGGCCCCGCACGATGCGGTAATCGGCGCTCGATCGGGTCACCAGGCTCAAGCCGGCGTAGGTCCACAATTTCCGGTTGGTTTGGTGCGGAATCGGTGGGGCGTCTGGATGACCGCCATCAAGATTGCCACCCGCACCGGCCCCAGCGTGGGGATGCTCCGCAGGACCTTGTGGGCCGCCTGTTTCCGGCTCTCCGCGATCATGGCCTTCCGGGCCTCCTGGCGCAAGGGGCCCAAGAGGTCGAGCTGCTGGTAGAAGAGTTCCGCGCGGCGCCGCACGCCGGGTTGGCGCAGTTGATTCAGCCAGGCATCACGGAATCGCGGCGAGTAAGCCTGCTTCCCTTTCGAGGGAATGGCCCGTCCGCGGTAGATGGCCTTCAGCCGGTTCATGACCCGCGTGGTATCGCTGGAGAACGTGACGTAGCTTCGGACCGACTCGCTCAACGTGCCTAATCCATGGTGACGGTGATAGACCGGTTTCAGAGCGCCCAGCCGCAGCCATTCGGATAGCTGCTGGGCGTCGATCTTATCGTTCTTGTTCTCTCCCTTGTGGCGCGGCAATTGCCGCGGGTCGCAGACGAGGAGCTCGGTGACCTGAGGCCGCAGCAGCTCGTAGAGCCAGGCGGCATGGATTCCTTCTTCGAAGGTGACGTGCCGTTTCCCCTGCAAGC
Organism: Terriglobia bacterium; assembly: GCA_030040995.1. Classification (GTDB taxonomy): domain Bacteria; phylum Acidobacteriota; class Terriglobia; order UBA7540; family UBA7540; genus JASHON01. Next base: position 3,104 of record JASHOS010000304.1, read on the forward strand.
CCTTGACGAAGGCAAGAATCGATGAGGTTTCCATTGCCATCGTGGCTTCCATGATCAATTTTCCGGCGGAATCTCGAACTGCGATACTCACGGTTTCCGAGTGGACGTCCATACCGATATACTTATCAGTGTTCATGGGGCGCTCCTTGGGGCGGCAGATTTGGTGGCTACGACCACCAAACCAACCATACCCTCAAAGGGGCGCCCTTTCATTATGTGTAGGTGCAACCTACGGCTATTCACGGTATTGCCCTCCGGGCAATCGGCGGGTCGAGAGTCTTAGGTTAACGCCTATGGGGCGGAGCCCTTGGTATCTCTGTAGAGGCGGCTTCATGCCGCCACCTGACGGTGGCGGGATAAACCCAGGGCTGTCCAAATTAGCTTTCAGATCTTTCGAGGCGACGTGCGGCTTGGCTAATTTAGACACCATTAGGATAAACCTGCCGCTGCCACCAGAACAAAATTCACGTTTTTGCCGTCATAGCGGGGTAACAAGGGAGATTCCAGTGCCTTGAGAAACTCAGTGGACGTCAGAACGTCTGCGCGCTGCGGGAACAGTCGCGTGAGCGGCGCTTCGTAACGATGCCGGCTTGGCAATCCATTGCAACAAGAACAGTGTGCGCAATATCAAAGGCCACGCCCGCTCTCCTGGAGAGCTATTGTTCCATTCGATGCGGGTTGCCTTTGAACGCGCTCGAGAAAAGCGGCGACGGCAGCCTCGTATTGCGTCCGCGCGTCGTTAAAGCCCTCACCATGCCGGCGGCCAGGGAGCACCACCACGGCTTTCACCGGGCTATCGTCGGCTGAAAAGAGCGTGCGGGCGATCCCGGGCGGCATGCGCGCGTCATCTTTCACAGCGATGAATAGAACGGGCCGCGGGGCGATATGCTTCACCGCAGCTTCCAGATTAAACGCCGAAGGACTGAAGTGGGCGCGCCATGCAGACCAGGCAATCACTTCGTTTGTGAGAGGAAAACTGGGAAGAGGCGGAAACCACCACCAGTGCCTGCGGATCAGGTAAACCACCAGGTGGTAATGGTGCTTTATGACGTCATCGAAGGAGAGAAAGGTGCTATCGGAAATCACGGCGTCAACGCGCGGGTCCTCTGCCGCCGCCATCAATGCGGCGGCCGCTCCCATGGAAACGCCCCATAGGATGACGGGGTGCCTCGCGTTCTCACTGTCCAACGCTTCCCCAACAGCCGCCTCCGCATCCAGCCGCTCCCAATAGCCAATCGAGGTCAGCTTGCCGCCACTTTGGCCATGATCGCGAAAGTCAAAGAGCAAGCCGTTGTACCCGAGGTCATGCCCGAATTGGGCCATAGGAAGCATTTCGATGCGGCTGCGATGCAGGCCGTGGCAATAGATAAGGGTTCCTTTGGCTTGCGGAGAATCGGCGGCAGGAATATACCAGCCCTTGAGAGGAATGCCATCACGGGATTTGAACTGCACGTCTTCAAATTTCATGCCCAACGACGCCGGATTTTTCCCCGCATTGCGATCGCGGAACCGGAAGTTGTTGGTGGTCACGATGTTGGTGAGGAACCACGGAATCACTCCATACAGAAAAACAACGATTAAGGCCGCCACCACTACAACGGCCCACTTAATCACCTTCAGGACTTTGCGGTTTCCAGCCATTAGCTTGCCTTGCCATTCACGAAAGTACCCTGTTTCGAGGACGTATCACGCACTCGAACAGGCAGGAGGGGCAGCCCGTCACCCACGCTCCCGGAAAGCAGCACGAAGGAACTGTCCTGAAAAATCAGGACTGAACCGCAAACAGTCTATCACCGCCTGCCGTTGATCCAAACTGAAAAATACGCTAATGGAAAGAGGGTGAGTACAATGTTAGGAGGAGGCGTAGGCATGCCCGGCTCGACAGCACGTCAGCCGCAATTCAAAAGGCGAGCTGGCATTTTCTTCATTCCTTTGCTTTTTTTCCTGCCTGGAGTTGTTGCCCGCCAGGCTCTCGGCGCTCTTAGAGTGGTCCCTCAGGATATGGGCCTCGATCAGGCCGGGGAAGAACCCGTTCCACAATACGCGTGGGCGCCCCAGTTGCTCGACGGAATCATCCGCTCGGCAAATCCTGCGGCACTCAGCTCGCTTTATGACGCCGCCTTTGCTGCTGGTCCGTCTCTGGTACCCCGACTGGAGGCGGCTCTCAGCGATGACCGCACCGCCGAGTTCGCTGCCCAATCGCTAGCCTTCATCGGCGGCCCGCAAGCGAAGGCGATCCTTACCCGCCTGGTCCAGGATCCTCGCGATCTCGATCTCCGGCGCTTCTACTATGGATCCCTCGGCGAGTATGATGATGCCGGGGACAATCAAGTTCTGCTCGGCGCCATCGGCAACGCCAACCACGAGCCGGATCGCACCGTGATCGAGGCGGCTATCGTTGCTCTCACGGTTCGCTCGGATACGGACATCGTGGCGCGCATCGAGCCCGTGGAGGCGAAGCTGACGGACTTGGTCATCCGCGACGATTTGGCCGATGCTATCTCTATCGTTCAACAGCGGGCCAGCTATCTTGCTTCCCGGGGCGGAAGAGACGCTGAGGATTCAATCGAACAGGCCATTCACTTGTATTTCATTCCCGCCATTCAGTCTCCCTCTGCAGCCGGCCGGGGAGTGGCGCGAGCGCGAAATTCCGGGAATGGCGCGACGATCACCATCGAGCACGTTGAGCTTAGCCCCGATAAAATGCGCGCCTTGGCCCGCGTGTCCTTTGAAGATTCTGTGGCGATCGCCCAATACCAAATCGTGCTCGAAAAGGCGGGCGGAGGGTGGAAAGTAGCCTCCGTGTGGCTGGGATCAGAACAGGAACGGCCCTCATCACAACCGGCCGCGTGAAGGGCTTAAGAACGCCGCGCGCCGTTCATGGATTGCGCGAGGTCGCGCAGGAAGCCTTGAGGATCTTCTTTGGCGAAACCGTCAAAATCAATGCCCACAGCGCGAAACGCACTCACCCCAAAGCGAAGAGCGAGTCGCAGTCCCTGCTCGCTTATTCCGACGGATTCGGCGGGCTCCAACTTAACGAGAGTGTCCGTGGTAACGCCCGGAGGCGCGTAAAAATCATCATCCTCAATATGGGGAACGCCTCGGACCTTGATGATTTCGACATACTGCCGGAGGTTAATAAACGGCACAATCCCCCTGCAGCCGTAGAAGCGCGTCTTTGCCCAAAACGGCTGCCTTAGTCCCACGAGGCTCCGGAGGTGCAGATACTTGGCTGTGGCAACGGCGAGCGTCGCCAGAAACTGCGAAAGGTCGGCCACACGCGCCTTCTCAAGTCCCCGCGCGCGCAGGAGACGAACAAAATCGGCGCGTTGAGGATCCGAATACAATGGAAACGTCTCTAAGAAATGCTCGCTGACGGGTATGCTGACGCGCGCGTTGCCGTCATTCCACCACCGGAACGTGACAAGCTGGGCGAGCGCCTCATTGTGTCTCCTGAGTTTCGCGATGTACCCGTCCGGGGTGGTGAAAAAGGTGCTGAACCCGGCGAAAGCGAACTGCTCGGTGTTGCTTGCGAGCATCGCGCTGGAAAACGCTTCATAAGGCAGAGCCTGCGCACCGCCGGTCAGGAACGGGTCTTCCAGTAAATAGAGGTGGGCTTTTGCCTGCGCGTCGCCTCCCTCCTCCGCGACGTCGGACCTTGCGGAGAGGAATCCCGCAAGGCGTTGCTGCGACTCAACTCTCCGGCTCGACAGCAGATCAACGGCGTGACGGTCCATTTCGAGTGCAGGGGCAGACCGTCCTGCGGCCCGCCGGTAGATTTTTCCCGAGGCGTGGATATAAGGAGGGTTCCCTCCTTGGGGAACGCCGATAACAAGGATGGATTGGCCTTCGGGGAGATTCAGTTCCGGTGCCGGGCCTTTGAGGATTTTCGTTTCGAAGCAGACTTCAGGCGTCACGCAGGTTCTGGCAGCTTCGCGCAAGCGCGCAAGCGCCTCTCCGGCAGCATTTGCCGTTACTCCAGCAAAGCTTCCGGCCCGCATTCCATTGTCCTTATCTTCCGTGATCCCAATAAAAAGCCACCCCCCGGAGTGATTGGCGAAAGCAGCAAGGTGTTTGGCAAGGTCTTTCGCGGCCGGCAGCGACTCTTCGTAAGCAACATACCAGCCAGCGCCAATTTCCCTGAGGCCTGCCAAGGCGGAAGCTGTAAGCGCGGAAAGCTCGCCACGGAAGGGAATATAGGGGTAGACTTTCATACTCTCCAGTTCGGATTATACGCCAGCAAGTATTGCTTTATTGCGTCATTGGCGTTACAAGGCGTGATATCAGTTGCTCATGGCGCTTTTAATGGATGGCACAGGCATCGCGCACTTTGCGATGTCTGCATTGCAAGGTTGTGAAATCTTGTTTTTTGGCAAAGTTTTTGGCGACCCCCTCACCCGGCCCGCGCCGGCTGGAGAAAGCGCCGGCCTCGGCCCACCCTCTCCCGAGGGAGAGGGCAGAGTATCTATAACTTTGGTTGCGGCCGCAAGGCCGCGCTGCGCCATGCGAAAATCGCAGACATGGCCAAAAGCGGCCGCGCGACGCTACCCCGATTATTTGTATACCTATTTTCGCGGACAGTACGCTCAACCTAGCTTGCGGCCCGATGCAGAAGGAGAGGAGGTGGAGGACTTCTCCGGAAGGATCCGATGGACGGATCGGTTCCGTCAGGAGGAGGCCCGATAGCAGGGCGAGTCCCGGAAGAGGGAGGGTGAGGGGTCGCGAAGTGGAAAGGGAAGTGAAACGTGCGTTGAAGCTCGATCCGACCAGCGGTCAGCATTCCCGAGTATGTGATATAGCCGACCTTAAATGAGAGTTTGTTGGCGTCCACTTTGCCCTCTTCGACAGGCGAGGGCTGATTGCTGCCGAAAAAGCCGCCACCCTCCACGGTCCCTGTCAGCTCGCTTCCATCCTGCTTGAGGGTGAACACCATGCTGAGACCGCCGAAGAAGGATGCGAATGGGGAGTTGGCGTCCTCGGGCGTTGGCATCGGTCTCCACAATCCCGTGACGCCGGGGCCGACGGGTATTTCGCGTTCCCAAACTGCCACTTGAGGACGGAATACCGCGCTTTTCGCCTGAATCGTGACCGAGGCGGGTGCAAGTCCGGGGGAAGTTGCTTCGACGGTGATGAGGCCCGGTGTTTTCGCCGACTGAACGATTGCCATGCATCGCCCGCAAAAGGCCTTTCGCGAAGTGCCCTTGTCAGATTCATGGCTGGTTGGGTCGCCGTTGCCAACGCCAATCAGTTTTCCCTGTCCCGAGACGCGGAACGCCACCTCATTCTCCGTGATCGGCACCATGCGGCCTTGTCCATCATGAACTTCCACAGCGAACATGGCCACGTCTTCACCGTCGGCGGTAATCTGGTCGCGGTCCGCTTTCATGACCAGTCCTGCCGCTGGTCCGGTGGTTTCGCGCTTTGCCGTCAGCACATGGTTCGCGCCCTTGTACCCTCGGGCCTCAATCGTGCCGGGAGCGTATTTAACGACCCACGCCAGATGAGAATCCTGTTGTATCTGCTTCGCGCCGACGCTCGCGCCGTTGAGGAACAACTCCACTTTATCCAAGTTCGAGTAGACCCACACCGCGATCTCCTGGCCCTCCATGCCCGGCCAACTCCAATGTGGGAACACGTGCAATACCGGCTGAGATGACCACCAAGACTTGTAGTAGTAGTAAGAGTCTTTTGGAAATCCGCAGGTATCGAGAATGCCGTATTGCGAGCTGATGTTAGGCCACCCGTACGGAGAGGGCTCGCCCCGATAGTCGAAACCGGTCCATACGAATCCTCCCGCGAGCCAAGGCCGGGCGTTGCAGAATCTCCACCAGCCTTCCGCCGAAGCGCGGCCGGTGGTCGTGTAGGGATCGTAGCACCCCACATAGCCTAGAGCTGCGTCAGTGACGTAGATACCACGCGTCCCGACGGCGCTCACCGTCTCGGTGCCCATGACGGGCCTATCCGGGTGCCTCCGATGGTAGGCTTCTGCGGCGGGGTCCATGTAGTTGTAGCCCATGACATCGCACACAGCCAAGCCACCGCGGCCAATGGCGCCAGTCGGCGCGATGGAAACAGGCCGCGAGCCGTCGTGCCGTGTGGCAACTTCCTTCATCGCGGTCAGGATTGGCACTCCCGCTCCGCTGTTGGCCACGGATTCTTCGTTGCCCATCGACCACATGAAAACGCTGGGACGATTACGGTCGCGCCGCACCAGATTCTCAAACTGAGCCAAGCCCTCGGGGTTCGACGACATCATGCGAGTCTCATCGAACACCAGCATTCCCAGCTCGTCGCAGGCGTCGAGCAGCTCCGGAGTTGGCGGATTGTGCGAAGTTCGGAGAGCATTGGATCCCATCTCGCGCAGTTTTTGAATGCGGTAGCGCTGCACGGCGTCAGGCAATGCCGCTCCCAGTCCGGCGTGATCCTGGTGGTTGCAGGTTCCCTTCAACTTAACAGACTCACCGTTCAGGAAGAAGCCTTTCTGCGCATCGAACCGCATGCTCCGAATGCCAAAGCGAGTCTGATAGCGATCAACGATCCGGCCGCCCGTTTCCACCTCCGTCACCAGGTTGTAAAGATTCCGGGTCTCGAGAGACCACAGCGCGGGCCGGCTCACTGTGATTTCCTGCTCGTAGGCGTGGCCGTCCCACTCCGGGATGTCTACGGGCGTGGCCGTCGTATTCCCCACTGCCTGGCCATACGGATCGTAGACCGTTGAGATAATGCGTGCCCTTTGCGTGCCTTGGCTGTGGTTATCCACTTCGGTGCGAATCAGGACGGCCGCTTCGTGGGGCCGTACGTCGGCGCGCACGAAGGTACCCCACTTCTTTACGTGCACCGGATGCGTCCTCACTAGCCATACGTGACGGTAGATGCCTGCGCCTTCGTAGAACCATCCATCACTCAGCGTGGCATCCACGCGGACCAGAAGCACATTTCGACCTCCCGGAATCGCAAAATCTGTTACATCGAAGCTAAAAGGATCGTAACCGCCGTTATGCTGCCCGACATAAAAGCCGTTGAACGCTACCATGCTCTCCCGGTAAGTGCCATCGAACTCTATCGATATTCGCTTCCCGGTATCCGCGGCGGGAAGTTCAAAAACACGTCGATACCAGCCAACGCTCGTAGCCGGATATGCTCGCCCTAACGGATAAGAGCCCTTGCTCGTAAGCGCCGGATCATTTTGGAATGGCAGCTCCACAGCCCAATCGTGGGGTAAATCGACCGGCCGCCAGCCGCTATCGTCAAACGCGAGAGCGCTGGCCGTAATGAAGTTCCCTGTCTTCTGAAAATTTCCGGATCTACCATCCCCGAACCCAAAATCCTCGGCGGGATTGCTCGCATGCCCAAAATGGAACCGCCAGCCGAAGTCTAGGAGGAGACGTTCCCGCCCATTACCAGGCTGGGCGGATACAGGCAGCGTCATGGCTTGTGAAACGGCGGTTGCCGATCCCTCGCCGGCCAAAACTGACGGAGCCGTCCCGTGCGCCGCCGCTGCCATCGCCGGCGCCAGCAGGCTCGTCTTAAGCAGATCTCTGCGCGTCCAATTCTTCATTTCACTTGACCAATTGACGGCGCGGAACTCGCAGACTTGGAGGCCCGAAGGGCCGCTCTATCGTAGCCCTGGGCAACGCCCAGGGAAAGGGGGTCTACATTGCGAAAACGAGCCCTGAAGGGGCGACCTAAGACACCCACATGATGGTACGCCCTTTCAGGGCTTCCGTTGGCCAAGGATATCGCGCCTTTACCCCGGGCCGGCTGGTCCCCCAGGGCGGGACTGTGATAGAGCGCCGCTTCGCGGCTCATGGTTTCCTCATTCAGGAACAGGCGTCTACCCGAAGTTTCCTTGCCGCATTTCTTCGGCGATGTGGTCCGCCGCCCGCATGGAAAGAGCAAGGATGGTAAGCGTGGGGTTCTTCTCAGTTGAGTTCACAAAGGAAGCCGCGTCAGTGACGTAGAGGTTCTTCACGTCATGGCAACGATTAAACTTGTCGAGCACGGATTTGCCCGGGTCGTCTCCCATGCGCGCGGTTCCAGCTTCATGAATGCTCCAGCCCGGCGGCAACGGGTCGGTGCGCTCGGAGAGCACTTCCACCCCTGCCGCTTTGAACATTTCACGCTGCGTTTCCACCATGTCCTTGGCCATGGCCAGGTCGTTCGGGCCCCACTCGATATTAAACTTCAGCACAGGAATGCCCCAAGCGTCTCTCACCACCGGGTCAATCTCCACGTAATTTTCGGCGCGAGGCAGGATTTCGCCGAAGGACCCGATGCTCACGATGGTGGCGTAATTCCTTTTGACCTCTTCCTTGAATTTCGCGCCAAAGCCTGGAAGCTTGCGAGCAAAGCCAGGAAATTCGGAACTGCCTCCACCGCCTTCAAAGCCGTAGCCGCGGATGAAATCCGCGCGCTTTTCGCGAAGATTGCGGAAGCGCGGAATATAGAAGCCGGTGCCCTCGGGCCTCGCGTCGCCTCCGGTGTTCCGGCTGCCTCGGAGCTGGGGAATAATCCCCATAATGTCTCCCGCCATGATCTGCTCGCAGAAGTACTTGCCGAGGGCGCCGCTCGAGTTGGCGAGACCCACCGGATGATCCGCGCCACCGGAATTCAAGAGAATGCGCGTGGATTCGAGGCTGCCCGCGCCGAGCACAATGACTTTCCCAAGCGCTTCCTGTGTTTGGCGGGTGTTGCGGTCAACGAAAAGCACACTGCGCGCGTTGTTTTCCGGATCCAGCAAAACTTTCCAAGCCACAGCGTTGGGGCGCAGAGTCAAATTGCCGGTCTTCGCCGCGATGGGCAGCAGCACACCGGCGGAGCTGAAAGACGCGGCTACATTGCACACGCGGCCGCAGTGCCCGCAGTAGTGGCACGGCGCGCGGCCATTGATCGGCTCGGTTGCCGTTGCCGACCTGCCGTGAATCACGTGGCGCTCCGGGATGCTGGCTTCGACCGAACGTTTGAAGATCCATTCGGGACAGGTGAACGGCACAGGCTTCAGAAAGGAACTGTCCGGGTTGTTTTCAAGATGATCCGCAGCACCACACACGCCAATCATCTTCTCGACCCGCGTATAGTAAGGTTCAATATCCTCGTAGGTGACCGGCCAATTCTCGCCGTAGCCGTCATAGCGGGCAGCCTGGAAATCGCGCGGGCTGAAGCGCAGCGAGACCAGACCCCAGTGCAGCGTCTTCCCGCCCACGGCGCGCGCGCGCACCCACGCGAACTTCTTCCCCGTATACGGATTCTCGAGCTCATTGACAAAGTGGGGCTTGTTCCACTCGCTCGCGGCGTAATTGTATTTGGCCCGCTCGAGCGGGCGAATCTGCCCGCGGAAAGGGAACTGGTAAGGCTTTACATGATGATGGAAGGCGGTGCCGATGTCGAGGTTTGGGCCTGCCTCGAGCAGAAGAACCTGGAGCCCTTTGAGGCATAATTCCGTTGCCGCCATTCCTCCCGCGGCACCCGACCCTACGACGACGGCATCATAGACTTTGGACATAGCTGCATTCCTTTCCGTAACAGCGATGGCACTGACTTACTGCTCTTTCAGCCTTTGCAGAAGGTCGGCCCTCTGCTTGGGAGTAGATCGAATCGGGCGGCAGGTTTGAAGAAGCGAGTAGACAGTTAAGGAGGACTCTCGAATACCCTCCAGACAATTGGGGCAGCGCCTCTCAACGTGCTCACAAATCTGAGCGTCCTCTGCGGATGGCAGAGCGCCGAGGATAAATAACTCGTACAGGTCTTCTAGATGTCGGCAGTCCATGTTCCCATCAACGTGCGCAGCCGCTGGCGAGCAAACGCCAGAGAAGCGCGAACCTGATCCTTAATCCGGCCAAGCGGTTCGTTCAGCACTCGCGCAATTTCCTCTTCGGAGTAACCTTCGAAAAGGACGAGGTCCAGAACTTTACGTTGAGGCGCGGGCAATTGATTCAACTGGCGCCTTAAGAGCTCCCGCCGGCTGCTCATCAGCTCAACCTGGTGGGAGGTGGGCAGGCATTCTTCCTGAGTGCGCCGGACTGCCGCACTGCGTCGCCGGCAGGGTGGGAGGTTGCGCCGGACTCGGAGCCGCTCGACGGCGGCAGCTCGCAGGGCCAACACGAGCTTTGCTTCCTGCCTGCCGCTCCATCCGCCTGCCTTGCCGAGCTCGTTCCAAAGGGTCAAAAAGACACTCTCCACAACTTGCTCTTCGGTTCCTGTCGAGAGCAAAATTCGGGTGGCAATGCCACGCAGCACAGGAGCGATCCGGTCGTAGAGTTCGGCAAAGGCGCCGTCATCCAGCCCGGCGTTCTGGCCGGCTAAGGTCCTCGCCGTGAATTCCCCTGGCATATCTACCTAACAGGCAGTGACGGCCGATCAAGAGCGAAAGTACCGGCCGGCTTTCGTGCCTGCCCGGCTGAGCAGGCGCCGCTTGAGAAGATGATTATGGTACTTCGCTGCGCTGACCAGAGCAAGGGGAAACTCGGTGCCTGGTCATGCCTCAGCTTCGAGTTCGTAGCGCCGGGCTAGAGCCCGGCATCTGGCCAAATGCCGACCTAAAGGTCGGCGCTACAGACTGGGCGAGACCAAAACTGAACCATTACCGGAGGCGCTACGAGAACAAAACTGAGGCGTGACAGCCGGTCAAGTTTGCGGTGGCGTGTCAAAGTAACCTTGCAGAATGATTCTTGCGCGCTCTGCGTCACTCTCACGTACAAAAAGCTGGATGATGTCGATGCCGGGCAGCATCTCGCCGGTATAGGCTCCGGGCAGCGTGCAGGGAATGCCCTCAGTTTGAAGAATGTTCCGGGCCAGATCAGCCTGCATCACCGACTGCGGCCCGCTAAAGATGCGCACCCGCACGAGCTTCAACTGAGGCTCACCGGACTGGCCCGGCTGATCCGCATCCGGTGGCGGACCCGGACGCAGCGGAACATTGCAGTCCATGCACTGCTCCGTTCCCTCACGATACTCGACTCGGCACTGCGGGCAATAAGCCATAGTTCCACTAGCCAAGGTACTTTAGAGTTTCCTCAACCAGCCGGCGTGTGGCGCTGAAGGGATCGCCGTAGTCCATGTCATATTCCATCGAGAAGTAACCGCGATAGCCGGCAGCTTTTGCGATCGCAAAGGCTTGGGGGACGTTCACGTGAAACACCTGGTCACGATCATTCTGGGCTTCGTCCTTCATGTGGGACATACTATAGGCGTGCTGGAACATGACGGTGAGCGCCTGGGTATTGAACGCCGGTCCTTTGACAGCGGAGTTTCCGAAGTCGGGCAAGGCCCGAAGATAAGGATTTCCGGTTTTGTCGATAACCTTAGCGATAAAGAATGGGTCCTCCGTCGTTGGATCGTCGTTTTCCAAGTTGATCACGATATTCTTCCGGGCGCCATAATCGGCGAGCGCCCCAAACGTCTGGGCAGCACGGTCGACGTTCGGGGTCAGATGCTGCGGCTCATCAATCTGGGGACGAATGCTAGGTGAGCCGATTTCGGCCGCAATATCGATCCATTTGATACCGTAGTCCACAGCCTGCTTCCGCTTTTGAGCGTCGGGGTCGTAGAAACCGCCGCCCCCCGCGCTGAGGTCTACGACGTGCGACCGGGCTCGTTCAACCGACTGGCGGAACTTCGCGATATAGGAGGGCTGGGTGGATGCGAAGTGCCAACTGCACGGATTGATGTTGTGAACGTCGAACCTGTTTGCCACCATCGCCGCGAACTCCGTCATGGCAATGCCCGGCTTCTTCGGGTCGCGGTCGCGGTTTTGAGGACTTTCCATATAGGCGCGGAACGGCCAGGACGTGACAGAAAGCCGCTCTCGCGGCACCGTGGGAAAAGAAATATGCGGCCTTGGCGTCGAGCCCTCACCCGAAGCAAGCCCACAAGCGCCTGCTGCAAGAATCGTTGACGTGCGAAGAAACCGGCGGCGTGAGAGGGAATCCATAGGACTTGAATGCCTCCTACAATTTCTGTTACGTTTTGGAATAGCTAGCACCTGCTGGAGTGGCGGAACTGGCAGACGCACCAGACTCAAAATCTGGCGCTGTTTAACAGCGTGGGGGTTCAACTCCCCCCTCCAGCACCATCGATAAGTTAGATTATCATAGGTCGCAACAGTAAAGCCTCGGCAAACGCAATCCGTAGCGGCGGGTTTACCCCCACAGAATGGCGGCGTAAAGCCGCCTCTACACACCCGAAACGGGGGGGTACCGGCGAATCCAGGGCAGCCACTGGCTAACTTCCAACGCATATCAAAGTCGTAGTCGCTCACACATCCAGATGTAGGGTATCCTGCTGGATATGAGAGGCAGGAACAGCCATGCGGCTTCTCGTCGTTGAAGACGACATTCCCATCCAAGAGTTCTTGAAAAAGTCGCTGTCGGAGGCCGGCTACCTTGTGGATGCCGCCGGTGATGCGAAGACAGGCGAAGCCCTTGCTCTCGAAGGTGTGCACGACGCCTTCATTATCGACCTTGGTTTGCCCGATTCCGATGGCCTCGATCTGATTGCGCGCTGCCGCGCCCAAGGTAGCACGGCGCCCGTCCTTATCCTTTCCGCGCGCCGCTCGGTTGACGAACGCGTGCGCGGCCTTGAGCAGGGTGGCGACGATTATCTCACCAAACCTTTCGCCCTTGCGGAGCTTCTTGCCAGATTGCGGAATGTGCTCCGGCGGGTCGCGCCTCCTCAGTACGAATCGACCCAGTTGAAGTCTGCCGACCTGAATTTGGATCTGCTCCGCCGGGAAGCGCGCCGGGGCGAAGAAGTTCTGCAACTGACTCCACAGGAATTTTCGCTGCTGGAATATCTTTGCCGGAATGCAGGACGCGTGGTGACGCGGACGATGATCTTGGACCATGTCTGGCGGATGCGGATCGATCCGGCAACCAACGTGGTGGATGTCCATATTTATCGGTTACGCAGCAAAGTGGACCGCGAGGGTCTTCGACCGCTCATTCACACGATTCGCGGGGTCGGATATGTTCTCAAGCCTGTCTAGACCTCCTCGCGCGACCGCGGCCTGGCGCATTTCTACGTGGACAACGCTGGCTTTTGCCTTCGGCACGGCGCTGGCGTTCTGCATCGTTTACTTCCTTGTCGCTAAAGGCATTCGAGAACGCAGTGATACCTGGCTGAAGGGAGAAGTGGAAGTCCTGGCAGAAGTTTCTGCCAGCGCCCCTCGAGACAGCCTATACGACCGGATTGTCGGAGAAGTGGCCGAGCTTGCCTCTCAAGAAGTGGGGGCCGGGCGGAATTCCCAGGGAAAACGGCTGAACTCGCTTTTCTTCCTGCAAGTAAACTCCAATGGTCAAGCGCCGCTATGGGTCGGTCCCGGCGCCGAGGATTCGTTTCTTACGGCGCTTCGTCAGACCCATCTTGACCCCGGCGTTCCAGAATGGATCAGCGTCAAAGGGTGGGCGCCGGCCTTTCGAGTCGTGGTCCTCCGGCGGGGGCACGGAGGCACGATTTACCTCGGACTTTCTGATCTCAGTGCGTTGCGCCTGCTCCACCGCCTTGTTTACCGCTTTGTCTGGATCTGGGTGGGGATGGTAGCTTTCGGCTTCTTTATTTCTTACCTGAGCGCCCGGCGCATGCTGCGGCGCGTGGAAGCGATTGCGGAAACAGTTGCCCGCATTGGTAGCGATGACCTGGGAAGCCGGGTGCCGGAGGGACCGATCTCCGATGAGATTTCACGGCTATCGCAAACGTTCAATCGCATGCTGGACCGCGTGCAGGCCTCCGTGAATCAACTCCGTGCAGTCACCGGTGCTGTCGCGCATGACCTGAAAACTCCCGTCACCTCGATTCGCGGCCGGCTGGAATTAGCGCTCTCCGACGGTGAAAATGGCCGATGGCGAGAGCCCGTTGCCGAATCCATTGAGGACCTGGATAAACTCGCACAGTTGTTGAATACCACGTTGGATCTGGCGGAAGCGGAGGCGGGCGCGCTCCAGCTCGATCGTGAACCGGTGGATCTCTCTGACGTGGTGAGCCAACTTGCGAACCTGTACCTGCCGGCAATGAACGACCGGCACCATGAGCTGAGCGTCGCCCTGGAGCCGCGATTGGTCGTTCAAGGCGATTTATCGCTGATTAACCGCACGGTGGCGAACCTGCTCGACAATGAGATCGCTCATTTGCCGCAGGGATGCCGCATCGAGATTCGGCTGTGCCGGCAAGGAGAAGCAACCGAACTGGTGATCCAAGACAATGGACCGGGGTTTCCGCCCGAGCTCATCAGCCACGCGTTTGAGCGCTTCGTAAAGGGAAAGCACTCATCCGGTCACGGTTTGGGTCTGGCCTTTGTCGATGCGGTCGTTCAGGCTCACGGAGGCGCCGTCGCGATTGGTGATCGTCCGGGCGGAGGAGCCCTGATTCGTCTATCCCTGCCGGTCACAACCCTACAGACCACCTAAGTGCCCGCCGGGCTTCTGAAGTTTGCTTTCGGAAACCCACCCGCCTTGAATGAACAAACTGTCATTAAACGAACATCAGACATTCATTTCCCTTTGATAGATTCACGAGTGGGGTGAGCTAACAGAGAGCCTTTACGAGCGTGTCACCGGCAGCAGTGGTTCATGTCGCTTCGCGATGGCCGGCGAAGCACGTAAAGAACCCCGCCCTCGCCGCCGTTCTGGGGCTCAGCTTTACCCACATCTCCGGCTGGACACCGGGGGGTGGACATGAAGTCGCTACTACGCAGCGGCTAAAGCCGCCATTCTGTTGGCTTTCGTTCGGCACGGCTTCAGCCGTGCCCTGATACACCGCCGTGTCCAGCAAAAAATGTGGGACACATTCAGGTTCTG
>JASHOS010000305.1 GCA_030040995.1 Terriglobia bacterium
GTCACAATGGGCTGTGATCGAGATCACAGCCGATATCACGGTCATTAGTTAAGTTTAAGTCGTCAGGTCCGCAAATTACGGAGCTGGCCAATCCATTAAGGAGGTTGACATCATGGCAGCACAATCAGTCGCGGTAATACAGCCGAAAAAGGAGGTGGAGCTTGCGAAGAAGGAGGGCGACTTCTTCCAGCGGTTTCAACGCGCCTATGATTCGATTGCCCGCCGGGCGTTCGAAATCTTCGACGGCAACGGCCGATTGTTCGGAAACGATCTTCACGATTGGTTCCAGGCGGAATCGGAGTTGCTACATCCCCTTCACGTTGAGATGACCGACTCTGACGAAAGCTTGAACGTTCAGGCCGAAGTGCCGGGTTTTGGCCCGAAAGACCTGGCGATCAGCGTCGAACCGCACCGTCTGATGATCACGGGCAAGAGGGAGACGAAAGAGGAGCAAAAGACGAAGAAAAATGTCTACAAGGAACGCTGCTCTGACGAGATCTTGCGTGTGGTCGAGTTGCCGGCCGAAATCAACACCGACAAGGTGAAGGCAACGCTCGAAAATGGCATCCTTTCGCTGGAGATGCTCAAGGCGGCTCCAGCCAAGAAGATTGCCGTCGAGACAAAGGTTGCCTGATTCACGGCCGGGCCCAGGGGGAGCGTGGGAGGCTCTACCTCTAGCTCCCCTGGGTATCCGTCAGACCGCAGGGCCCGTGGTCCAAGCCGGTTACCCACAGTGGTATTGGAGTCGAATGATCCGGTCGGAACAGCTTACGTCGGGGGGTTCTCACATATGGCTCACAAGCAATTGCTTTTCAAATCCGCAGCGAGGGAGAAAGTCCTCAAGGGTGCGATAGCGCTCGCCGACTCGGTTCGAGTAACACTCGGGCCGAAGTCGAAGTGCGTTTTGATCGAGAAAAAGTGGGGCAAGCCCATTGTTTGCAACGACGGTGTCACCATCGCCAAGGAGGTTGAGCTCGAAGACCCTGAAGAAAATCTGGGCGCACGAATGATCCGGGAAGCTGCGGAGCGGACTGGAGATACGGTAGGAGACGGGACAACCACTTCAGCTCTCCTGGCGCACGCCATTTTCTCGGAAGGAGTCCGTAATGTCACGGCCGGTGCGAGCGCCATTGATCTCAAACGCGGCCTCGATCGCGGCCTTCGCGCGGCCGTCAAGGCATTGCGGGAAATGTCTAAGCCCATCACCACCCGCACTGAGAAAGCGCAGGTTGCCACCATTTCCGCTCACAACGAGCCAACTATAGGCGAGGTCGTGGCGGATGCGGTCGAGAAGGTCGGCAAGGACGGTGTGATCACGGTGGAAGAGGCGAAGACCACGGAGACCGTCCTTGAAGTTGTGGAGGGCATGCAGATCGATCGCGGCTATCTTTCTCCATACTTTGTCACGGACACGGAAAAAATGGAGGCGGTTCTTGAAGATCCCTCGATCCTGCTGACCGAGAAGAAGATCAGCAGCATGAGCGACCTGCTCCCCCTACTCGAACAGATTGCGAAGACGGGACGGCCCTTCCTGGTGATTGCCGAAGATGTGGAGGGGGAAGCACTGGCCACGCTAGTGGTCAACAAAATTCGCGGCACACTGCCATCGGCGGCTGTAAAAGCGCCGGGCTATGGGGACAGGCGCAAAGAGATGCTGGAGGATATTGCGATTCTCACGGGCGGCCGGGTGCTGGCCGAAGAGCTCGGCATCAAAATGGAAAATTTGAAACTCGATGACCTGGGCAAAGCCAAGCGGGTGGTGATTGACAAGGACAAGACAACGTTTATCGAGGGCGGAGGAGCGAAGAAGTCTATTGACGGCCGCTGCAAAGAGATCCGCAAGCAGATCGAAGATAGCACTTCGGACTACGACAAAGAAAAGCTTCAGGAACGGCTGGCAAAGCTTTCCGGGGGCGTCGCTGTGATACGCGTCGGCGCCCCTTCTGAAACTGAACTGAAAAACCGCAAGGAAGCCTTCGATGATGCCATCAGCGCAACCAAGGCCGCCATGGCGGAAGGTATCGTGCCGGGTGGAGGGCTGGCCTTACTACGCTCCATCGACGCCCTGAGTCCCGAAGAGAAGGGCTGCGAGGGCGACGAGCGCACCGGGCTGCTCATCCTGAAACGTGCGCTTGAGGCCCCCACACGTCAGATCGCCGAGAACTCCGCCGTGGATGGAGGCGTAGTGGTGGATCGTATGCGTTCTGGATCGGGGAATTTTGGCTTTGACGCGGCCCAAGGCAAATATGTGGACCTGGTGGCGGCTGGCATCATTGACCCTACCAAGGTTGTTCGCACGGCGTTGGAAAACGCCGTTTCGGTAGCCAGCACCCTTCTGCTCACCGAGGCCACCTTGACGGAGATTCCCGAACCGAAGGCGCAAGCAGCCCGGCCGGGGGAAATGGAGACTTAACCCGATGTTTAAGATCAAAAATATCCTTTATCCGACTGACTTTTCGAAAGCCTCGGCGATCGCTTACGGATACGCCGAGTCGCTTGCCGGGCACTATGGCGCCAAACTGTTTGCCATCCATATCGCCCAGCCGCCATTCGTCGCCTACCCGGACTACGCTTACACCGATGCTGTGGCGGGAGTTTTTCGCGACCTGCGGGCTCACGCCGAGCAGCAGTTCACCGAGTTTATGAAGGACCGCGGCTGCCATGCCGCCCAACATGGAATTCAGGCGGAATGTAAGCTCCTGGAAGGCTCCACTCCGGGTGAAATCTTGAACTTTGCGGAGAAGAATGCAGTCGACCTCATTGTTATGGGCACCCACGGGCGTAATGCAGCCGATCGGAGGACTCTGGGATCGGTCACTGAGAAGGTGCTGAGGAAAGCCTGCTGCCCGGTCCTGGCGGTGAGGAAGCCTGAGCATTCCTTTGTGACGCAAGGGGGCGGTGCGCACGCGGTAAATTTGCGGAAGATTCTTTACTGCACGGATTTTTCGAAGGATTCCAACCGCGCTGCGGATTACGCCTTTTCTCTGGCGATGGAGTACGGAGCCGAGATCACGTTGTTGTATGTTATCGAGGACCTTCCCGGTTCCGAAGACGCTCAATCGGCTATGACCGAGGTCAAAGAGCGTCTGAGAGGAATCATACCGCCGGAGTCGTGTGGCCGGTGCATGAGTCCCATTAAGGTGCGGATTGGGCGGCCCTATCAGGAAATCATTCAACTGGCGATCGAGGACCAAACGGATCTGATCGTTTTGGGAGTCCGAGGACGGAATATCGTGGACCTGGCCCTCTTTGGATCCACAACCTATCGAGTGATTCAGAGAGGTCCATGTCCTGTCTTGACGGTGCACATTTGAACTCGGAGTAGATACCTATTCAGCCTGCAGAGCCCTCACGTGTGCTGCCACGCTCTCGCCCAAGCCATCCAGCCGATAACCGCCCTCCAGCACGGAAACAATACGCCCCAGGCAATACTCGCCAGCGAGCCCGACGACCACCTGGGTGATTGCCGCGAAGCCTTCCGGCGTGATGTCGAAGCGGCCCAGCAAATCGTTGTGCATCGCATCAAAACCCGCACTGATGAGAATAAAGTCTGGCTTGAAAGTGCGCATGGCGGGAACTAACTTGCATTCGAAAGCCTGAAGTATCTGAGCATCGTTCGTGCCGCTCGACAGGGGCACATTCTGGGTGGTGCCGATTCCCTTTCCGGTACCCGTTTCCGCCGGATGGCCGGTCCCAGGATAAGCCCCGAGGTGGTGGGTACTGAAGTAGAAGACGGAGCCATCTTCGTAAAAAATGTCTTGCGTGCCGTTGCCATGATGGTAGTCCCAATCCACAATGAGCACCCGCCGCAAACCATGAGTTTGTTGAACGTATCGAGCCGCAACGGCAACGTTGTTGAAAATGCAGAAGCCCATGCCGCGGTCTCGCGTGGCATGATGTCCAGGCGGCCGCACGGCGCAGAAGGCCGTCTTCACTTTGCGCGCCATGACAGCATCCACCGCCTCCAATACTCCCCCGGCTGCAAACTTGGCCACCTCCAGCGAGTCGGGAGAAACCAATGTATCTCCGGTGCTGAGCTGGCCCAACCCTCGCAAGCCCGATAGCTCCCGTCGCACCAGCGCCACATAAGACAGGGTGTGGGCCAGCGCCAATTCCGCTTCGGTGGCCGGGCGTGGCTTGATGCGATAAAGGGCCTGCAACAAGCCCGCCTGCCCCAGAGCATTCTGGATGGCGGTCAAACGCTCTGGCCGCTCCGGATGGCCGACGTTACTAGAGAGATGTAGCCGGTAAACATCGTCAAAGATCAATCCCGTTCGAGATAGAGCCGCTACGTTATTAGGTTGAAGTTGGGTCGATCCTTCCCGAAGAGCCATCAGAATTTCCCTTTGAAAGCCAGAATGATTTCGATCACCAAGATGAAAATGACGATCAGCTCCAGCAGAAATGATCTCGACTCCTGGAACTGATCGACCATGAAGCGGTAGAGCTCCGCGGCCGTGCGCAGCTTTTGATCGACCAGGTTCTTATAATCCTGGACTCCAACTTTAGCCGCCGCCAGGCGATAGAAGCGGGCATAAAACATGTCGCTCAAAAACTTGATGGAATTGTCGGTACGCTCCGCAATCTCCATCACTTCCAGTCGGATGGTGTTGAGACGCTCGGCCTCTCGCGCCAGCCGCCAGCGTGCGGAGTGCCGTTTCCGGTGCTCCAGCAGGCTGTTCACGCCCGCGAGCACATGTGTGAGCAATTCGTCGTAATGGCGGAATTCCAGCAATTGCGCGTTCGCGTATTCGAGCAATTGAATCAGCGGAGCAGCACCTTCTACGGAGTCATACACAAAGGCGGCTTTCCAGCCTACAACGACCAGATCGGTTGGATAGTAGGACACTCGGGACTGCAGGACCTCCTGGCGCTCCGATTCGGACAGAGGAAGCGATTCACCACGCACCATCTGGGCAATTTCCGCACCGTGTGCCGCAATAAGCTCTGCGCTGGCCGCCGGCCGGCCATCCGCGCCTTCGGCTTCCGTCAGGTGGATAATGTAATACTCTTCGTTCAACCAATCGGCGTAAGGCTTCACCAACGCAGGACCTGCAACCTCCAGACAGTTCCGGACTAACTCTTGGCACCGGGTCTCGACACCCGCTGCGTCAATCCAGCGCGTCGCTTGCTCCACCAGAGACTTCCAATCACATTCGAAGGGTAAGACAGATTCAATGCTGACGACGCCGTAGTCATAATATTTGGCCTTCACGTCGTGTGGCGGGTCCTCCCGCAACTTCAATGCATTCAAGGGCTGGACCACCGGCGGGCGTTCGAAGCGGACGTAATCCGGCGCCGGACGGATGAACTGCGGAAGACGTTCCGGACCGCCTAGACCCAAAAGTTTTCGGAGCTCCTCGAGACGGATCCCATCCGCAACGTCGTAAAGCATCAGAACTTGAAATGACCCGCGCAAGGCCATCGTTCACCTCTTCAGAATTTGAATCATTCCGCAGCTCCTTGCTCTTTTGAGGTTAACGCTCCTTAGGGTGAAAAACAGTCCGAAGGTAGACCTATTGCTGTTAGGCAAATACTAATTTGGCGGTTTCGGTGGATTGGCAGTTTCAGCGGCACGAAGTTGGTCAAGAGCAAGACCAAGACGATTACTGAGCTGTTGGACGATGCGGAAGGCGGCATCAGCGTGACTAGACAGGAAGGCCGAAAGATCATCTCGGCTCACAAAAATCACCTCGGAAGGGCCCTCGGTCTGTGCCGCCATCGCAT
>JASHOS010000306.1 GCA_030040995.1 Terriglobia bacterium
ACGGTGAAAGCTGACGTCACGCGGAGCGCCGACGTGCTACGTATGGTTAACGAAGTGAGGAGTGCGTGGGGGCGCATCGATATTCTGGTGAACAACGCCGGGGATTTGATCGCTCGGCACGACCTGAGCGACATGACGGAAGAATACTGGGATCAGATCATGGCGCTGAACCTAAAAAGCGTTTTCCTGTGTGTGCAAGCCGTGTGGCGTGATATGGCGGCGCGAAAGAGCGGCAGCATTATCAATATCTCCTCCATCGCCGGGCGAAACGGAGGCGGGCCGGGCGCGGCGGCTTATGCGGCGGCCAAAGGCGGCTTGCTGACCTACACGAAGAGCCTTGCCAAGGAGCTGGCGCCGCACGGCATCCGTGTGAACGGCGTCGCTCCCGGCGTCATTGCCACGCCTTACCATGAACGCTACAGCCCGCCCGAACTCTTCAAGAAATATCTTTCTTCCATTCCCCTCGGTCGCGCTGGCACGTCCGAAGAAGTCGCGGACGTGATCGCTTTTCTCGCCTCGCCTGCGGCGCGTTACATGACCGGCGAAACCGTCGAAGTAAACGGCGGAATGTGGATGGATTGAGAACAGGTTTCAGGTGTCAGGTATCAGCCGTTCAATCATTCTCTTCTGCCTGTCCGCGTGCGTCATTGGGATGCTCCCGGGATGCAAGCGGTCATCTCCCCCTGGTGCGCGCGAAGCCGATTGGCCTTATTACGGCCATGACGCGGGCGGGATGCGCTTTTCACCCCTCACCGGAATCAGCCGGAACAACGTCGCTCACCTGAAAGCTGCCTGGGAGTTTCATACGGGCGATATCTCGCGCGGAGAAAACGGGCGGCAGAAAAGCTCATTTGAATCGACGCCCATCATGGTCGATGGAACGCTCTACATCAGCACGCCCTTCAGCCGCGTGATCGCGCTCGATCCGGCAACGGGGCGGGAGAAGTGGAGCTACGATCCGCACATTGACCTTTCGGCGCATTATGCAGACGGGCTCATCAATCGCGGCGTTTCCACCTGGCTCGACCCGGCGCGCTCTGAAGGCCAGCCGTGCCACCGGCGTATTTTCATCGGCACGATTGACGCGCGACTGATTGCTCTCGATGCCTCGAACGGCAAGCCATGCACGGATTTCGGCCACGATGGCCAGATTGATCTGAAAGCGGACATCACGCGGATTGACTACTTGGGCCAATATGAAGAAACGTCGCCGCCGGCGGTGATCGATGATCTCGTGATCGTAGGCTCAGGAATCAGCGATAACGATAAAGCCGATATGCCGAGCGGCGTGGTTCGCGCCTTCGATACACGCACGGGAGTGCTGCGTTGGAGCTGGAATCCGATCCCGCCTAATAGCACATCCACACCGCCGAAGCCTGGAGCGAAGGGCGCTTGGTTTACAGGCGCGGGTAACGCCTGGGCGCCGATCATGGTGGACCCGGGGCGCGATCTTGTTTTTGTACCCACCGGAAGCGCGAGCCCGGATTATTGGGGCGGCTTCCGGAGAGGCGATGACAAGTGGGCAGATTCGGTGGCTGCTCTGCGCGGCAAGACCGGCCAGTTCGTATGGGGATTTCAACTGGTTCATCACAATCTTTGGGACTATGATACGGCGGCGCCGCCGCTGCTCGCGACCATCAGCCACGATGGAGAGAATGTTCCGGTGGTGATTCAGGGCAACAAGACGGGCATGATTTACGTTCTCAATCGTGACACCGGCGCGCCCGTATTCCCGGTGGTCGAGCGGCCGGTACCACAGAGCCATGTGCCCGGCGAACAAACCTCGCCGACTCAGCCATTCCCGACTGCGCCTCCGCCCCTCGTTCCCCACACTCTTACTGTCGCCGAAGCCTGGGGCCTGACGCCGCAGGACCGAGCCGCATGCCGCGAGGAAATTAGCCGCATGCAGTCCGATGGCATTTTCACCCCGCCCAGCCTCAAAGGATCGGTAGAGATTCCAGGCATTATTGGCGGCCTCAACTGGAGCGGCGGTGCGTTCGATCCCCAGAATCAGATTTACGTCGCCTTCGTGAATAATATTGCCGTTAGTGCGCGCCTTATCCCGCAGAGTCAACTTCCGCAAACAGAGCGCGAGGCGAGGATTGGCAAACTGCGCGCTGAAGTGGCATGGCAGCGTGGAGCGCCTTACGGTATGACCCGCGGGCCAATTTTTTCGCCCGATCGCGTACCGTGTAATCCACCGCCGTGGGGGATGCTGGTGGGCGTCAATCTCGCGAGCGGTAGAATTGTTTGGAAGACACCGCTTGGGACCGCCAGGGATATACGGCCTGATCTACCCGTAGAAAACTGGGGCGTTTACGGTTTTGGCGGACCCATTGTGACGGCAAGCGGGCTGGTGTTTGTGGCTGGAACGGCAGGAGATGATTACCTGCGCGCCTTCGACATCGAGACCGGCAAGCTGTTATGGCAAGGACGCCTGCCCGCTGGCGGACAGGCGACGCCTATGACATATCGCGTGAACGGCAAACAGTTTGTAGTAATCGCGGCCGGCGGCCACGGCAAGCTCGGAACCAAGCAAGGCGATTCACTGATCGCGTTCGCATTGCCGTAGCGCCGACCTTTAGGTCGGCACCTGCCGGGCTAAACAGGCTGCGGAAAAACTCCCCTGAGAGCCCCAAATGGCGCTCGTCAAGAGTTGTAAGTTATTGATTCTCCGTTCGAGCGACCGCCATTTTCGCCTGATCTTGGCTCCGAAAAGCCGTTTTTCCGCAACCTGTAAAGCCCGGCGCTACAAAACGCGAACGAAATCCGCGTTTTGGGGCCGATAGCGGACTAAACTTCCGGGATTCCCAGCTCGCTCGACGCGACGGGAGACATCTTCGCCTCGGGGGCGTAGCGGTCAAGAAGGTCCAGCGCGACCCGCGCGCGATGCAGCCGCTCGCGACCCATATTGACTGCCAAATCCTCGATATGACGCCCCGAGGGGTAAATATCCGGTGCGTTTCGCAAACCGAATTTGAAATAGACCGGCGAGGACACACGGATAATCTGAGGCATTTCGTAGTAGCGTACAAAGCCGCCAAAATTATCCGGAACCTCGATATAAAGGTCGATCGGAATATCAACGGCCTGGCGAATCGCGCCTAGCTGCGCGGGAGAGAGATCGGTAGGAACATTGAGCGTTGAGACGCCGGCATTTTCAAAAATTTTCGCCGTAGCGGGATTGGCGGCGGGAAGCGTCACCGAGCTCTTGATGATGAGATTCTTGGGCAGTTGTCCCTCCTTTTTCATTTCCTTCAGCACCCAGATCAGCCCAAGGTCGGCGGGAAGGACGCTGCGAATGCCCAGCTCGCAGGCTCGCCGAACGTCTTCGATCGCGTAAACGAGTTGGTCCGCCCCGCGGTGCTGCAACCCGATCACTTTACCTGCCGAAGAAAGAGTCTGCGCCCCAGTCTCAAAAGGCGCTCGAGGACCAACAAACAGGCAGACTTCAATTTGCCGGTCATGACCGATTTTGGCCATCTCACGGATTTCGGCTTCCGTGAGTAACATAATGCCACTGCCCTGGCTGACACGATGAATCGGAACCTTAAGTTCCTTGGCCGCCGCGAGCACCTCCCGGAACACGCGAGGACCTTCGACGCTGGGGATTTCAATCCGGTACTGTCCGCCGTCTCCAAATCGCTTCTTGCTAGGGCTCAGGGCGTGATTGTCCTCGCCTGGCAACTTGAGCTTATTTAGAAATTGTCGTGTCTTTTCCATGATCTATTCTCTCCAGTTGGCGTCTTCGTGTTCTGATGCTTGCTCCGGAAAGTTCGGCCAAAACCCCTCACCCGGCACTCGCGCCACCCTCGTCCCCTGGGAGAGGGCAGGAATCAGAACGCGGATCACAGCCCTCTCCCTCGGGAGAGGGTGCCCGACGTAGGAGGGCAGGTGAGGGGGCTTTAGGCGGAGTCTGTCTACTATCCCGATTCACAATGCTGCCGGTGATGTCACTGCGTATATTTTAGGTAGACAGTCCGGGTTTCTGTATAAAAGTCGAGCGCCTGCGGTCCCTGCTCCCGCATTCCGAAGCTTGATTCCTTTGTCCCGCCGAACGGCAACTGATATTCCACCCCGGCTGTCGGCAGGTTCACCGTGATCAGGCCAGCTTCGATACCATTTGCGAATTGGTGGATGCGAGTGACGTCTCGCGTCACGATGGACGCGGAAAGGCCAAAGCGCACAGAGTTCGCGAGGCGCATGGCTTCATCAAAATCGTTGGCGGCCATGAGCCCGAGGACCGGCCCAAAGACTTCTTCGTTGGCAATCCGCATCCCGGGCGTAACGCTCCCGAAAATCGTGGGTTCCACGAAATAGCCCTGGTCGTAAATGCCGCCCGCAAGGCGCCGCCCGCCGGTAAGTAGTTTCGCACCTTCGCCTTTGGCGATCTCGATATACTTCATGTCTGTCTCGAGCTGTTTTTCGTCAATCGCCGGGCCAATCTGAACGCCGGCATCGAGGCCGTCGCCTACCTTCAGAGCGCGTGTCTTGTCGATCAGGATCTCGACCAGCGGGTCGTAGATCTCTTTTTCGATGATGGCGCGGCTGCACGCCGTGCACTTTTGCCCCGTGGAAAAGAAGGCGCCGTTCACAAGCACATCCGCGGCGTACTCGAGATCGGAATCCTTCAGGACAATCGTAGGATTCTTGCCTCCCATTTCAAGCTGCACCCGGACCTTTCGCCGTGCGAGTTTCTCGTAGAGCGCGTTGCCCACTTCGCATGAGCCGGTGAAGGAGATCGCCTTGATCCCCGGATGCTCGGCCAGGGCATTGCCCGCACAACCTCCGCTGCCCGTAACCAAATTGAGCACTCCTGGCGCGATGCCAACTTCGTGCATCGCTTCCGCCAGGCGATAGGCGCACAGCGGCGCCAGAGAGGCTGGCTTGATGACCACCGTATTGCCGGCCACTAAGGCTGGCGCCATTTTCCATGCCGGAATCGCAATCGGAAAATTCCAGGGCGTGATCAACCCCACCACCCCTAGAGGCTTGCGCAGCGTGTAGCAGAAAACATTTTCGCGCTCGGAAGGAATCTGATAACTGAACGAGCGCGCCCCTTCGCCACCAAAGTAGCGGAAAATGTTGATCGCGCGCTTCACTTCCCCGCGTGCCTCCGGGAGCGTCTTGCCCTCTTCCCGCGTCATCTCCCGCGAAATCTGTTCCAACCGGCTTTCGAGCAACTCCGCCGCCTTAAAAAGAAATTCGCCGCGCCGCGGCGCCGGCATTGCCGACCAGGAAGGCTGCGCTTTCACCGCCGCATCGCACGCCTGCTCGACGTCTTCTCGCGCCGACGCCTGAAACTCGCCAATCACCTCGCTCGTTCGCGCCGGGTTGATGTCGGGAAAAGTTTGTTTCGACCTGCAACTCACCCGGTCGCCGCCAATATAGTTCATGAAAACTTGAGCCACCGCAGCCATACCTCCTGACTAGCCAAGGCTTATGTCTGATATTCCGTAGCGCCGACCTTTAGGTCGGCACGTGTATATCGTAGTGCCGACCCGCCTGGCAGGGCCGGCGCCTGCCGCGCTAAAGCCCGGCGCTACAAAACGCGTGCTTCACTCGACCGTATTGTAGTAGCGGACAGAATACGCGGCGCAGTGCGCTTCCATTTGCGGCCACAGTTGTTTGTGAACATCAGTCGCTGCCCACCTCTGTTGTAAAGCCTGACTATCAAAAGCGATGCTTAACCGGTAGTCGCTCTGCCCGGTGGGACGCAGCAACTCCACGGCGCGGAAACCCTCCTGCCGGGAGATGACCGGCCGGAAGCTCTCGACGAACGTTTGCTCGAATGCGGGCTGGAGCCCCGGCTTAATTGTCATTTCCACGTGCACCACAAACATCGCAGCCTCATCCTTCCTCTATTATGCCGGGGCGGACACCCAATCCTGCAAGCGCCAGATACACGATGAATCCAACTCCAAACGAATACAGCACCGCCGATGCAAGCAGTCCATCATAACCGAAGATTCGGCGTCGTCTGTCGCGGTCCACTCTGGACTGACCCTTATTATTATGTCAGCAGGGTGCCAGCGGCGACCGATTTTTTTTGCCACCGGCTTTTCGTAGTGTTTGGTTGGGCAGATAAGCGTAGCGTCGGCCGTGTGTGTGCCATTGACGATTATCGATTGACGATTTCCGATTGCGAGCGAGAAATGACCGCCTTGTCGATTGGGCAATCGACGATCGAAAATCGGCAATTACCAAGACCCACGGCGAGGAAAACCGCTCGCCATGGCTACCCGCTCACCACGAAACACGAACGACGAACTACGAACTACGGCCTCATTCATGTCTCAGCGCCACCATCGCATCCACTTTTGTCGCACGCCGCGCAGGAACGTAACAGGCCACGAGCGCAACGCCGATCAGAATGAGCGAGACAGCCGAGAACGTCAGCGGGTCCGTCGGTTTGACGCCGTAGAGCAGGCTGGAGAGGAATCGCGCCAGGCCCAGCGCGCCCAATATTCCGATAGCTACTCCCACGAGCGCCAGTACAATTCCTTGGCCGATCACAAGCCACAGCACGTCGTGCTTCTGTGCTCCTAGCGCTATGCGGATACCAATTTCGTGCGTCCGCTGGCTGACCGAATAGGAGATCACGCCGTAAATTCCCACTGCCGCCAGAATGAGTCCGAGGCCGCCGAAGATTCCCAGCAGGAGTGCTTGAAATCGGGGATCCGCATCTGCTCCGGCAACCAGCCGCTCCATCGGCATGATGCCGGTAACCACCTGATCGCTGCCGAGCGACCTGATTCTGTTTTGGACTGTGGGAGCGAACGCCGCGGGCTGACCGCGGGTACGAATAATGAGCGAGACCCCCTGCAAACTTGCCCCTTGATAAAGAGCGTTGTAAAACTCCGGTTTCGGCGCCGAGCGAGGCCTCTGATCTCGCACGCTGCCCACTTCGCCAACGATTGTGCTCCATAGGCGTCTGCCTTTGTCATCTGTGCCCCCCAGAATCCGCTCTCCAATGGGCGTCAAGTTTCCAAAAAATTTCCTCGCCAGCGTCTGGTTTACAATGATGACTCCCGGAGAGCTTTTGGCGTCCGCTGTTGTGAATTCGCGTCCGGCAAGAAGCGGAATGCCGAGCGCCGTGAAGTAGCCTGGGGCCGCGTCTTCATAGTCAACCGTCGGGGTTTGCCCGCCTGGGTTAGGCGGAGCACCCTCGATTTGCAGCGTGGCTTCCGCCTCCCATCCGGAAAGCGGCGTAAACTCCGCCGCGGACGTGGTCTCGACTCCATGTGTTGCCTGGAGGTTTTCAAGAACCTGGCGGACGAACTGGATCGACGCTTGCGGTGTCTTGAAACGGTAGGGCGGGAAATCGAGCCGCATCGTAAGAACGCCGCGAGGCTGAAAGCCAAGGTTTACGCCCAGCAGCCGGGCGAAGCTGCGCAGCGCCAGTCCCGCGCCAACTACCAGAACCATTGCCAATGCCGTCTCCGCGACAACCAGAACTTTCCTCAGCGCGTATCGTGTAGCCCGGCCGCCCGGTTCTGTGCCGGCGCCACCTTCTTTTATGGAACGGCTCAGATTCTGCGTTGAAATGGAAAAAGCCGGCGCCAAGCCGGCGAGGAGACCTGCCGCGAAAGAGATTCCGAGTGTGAACCACAGCACGGCCTGGTTCACGCTCAAGTCCTGAATCCTGGGAGTATCGGCGGGAATGAGACTGTGCAGCCCGCGGACGCCCCATAGAGCGAGAAGCAGGCCGCAGGCGCCGCCGATGAGCGCCAGGAGAAGGCTTTCGATGAGCAGTTGCCGGATAATCCGGCGTCGCGTCGCGCCAAGAGCCAGGCGCATGGCGATCTCCCACCGCCGCGATGACCCTCGCGCGAGCACCAGGTTGGCTACATTCGTACACGCAATCAGAAGCACAAACCCGACGGCGCCGAGAAGGACCAGCAGAGGGCCGCGTACTTTCCCGAAAAGATCCGACCTTAACGACGCGGCGCGGAAGCTCCAGTTCTTATCGGTTTTCGGATAGGCTTTGGCCAGGCGGGCAGCAAGCGTATCCAACTCAGCTTGTGCCCGCCTCACCATAGAGCCGGGCTTCAGCCGCGCCACGGCAAAAGAGCCGTGCATACCGCGCGCAGAAAGTTGACTCTTGGTGGGAACGAAGGGCGTCCAAATATCGGCGGCGGTCGGAAAGTTCATCTTCGGCATCGCCGGCATCACTCCGATGATCGTATACGGCGTGCCGTCCAGTTTGACGCTTCTGCCAACGGCGTGTGGATCGCCGCCGAACGCCCCGCGCCATAGCGCGTAACTCAGGAGGACCTCGCGGTCTGCTCCCGGCTGCATTTCAGAACGCCGGAAGAGGCGGCCAAAAAGCGGACGGATCCCGAGCAAAGAGAACAGGCGCTGTGAGACTTCAAAGGTTAAAAGTTGCCGCGGTGCGCCTTGCCCCGTCAGTTCCGTACTGGAACTGGAATACTGGTAGTTTGCAATCCCTGCGAATGCCGTGTTATGGCTGCGAATGTCCTTGATGTCCGGGAGAGATAAACCGATAGTGGGGAAATCATAAACGGCGCTACGGGCCCAAAGGTTAACGAGCTGCGAGGGTTTTTCAAACGGTAGCGGCCGAAGCAGCACGGCATCGACGACGCTGAAGATCGCAGTGTTCGCTCCGATGCCGAGCGTCAGCGTGATGACGGCGACGGCCGCGAAGCCGGGATTGCGCCGCAACTGCCGCAATCCGTAGCGCACATCTTGGAGAAGCTCTTCGAACCAGGCAAACGTCCACATTTCGCGGCACGTCTCCTTAAATCCCGTCAGATTTCCGAACCGTCGCCGGGCAGCGAGAGCAGCGTCTTCGGAGGCTAGGCCCGCTGCCTCATATTTCTCCTTCCGCATGGCGAGGTGAAAGCTCAGCTCTTCTTGCAAATCGCGATCAAGCTGGCGGCGCTTCAGGAGCGCCCGTACCCGGTGCCGTATTCCCATGATCCATTCGGGGGTCATAAATTCTCGCCTCCGGTAATCGACAATCGAAAATCGGCAACCACCAACGCCCACGGCGAGGAAAATCGCTCGCCGTGATGGCTACCAGCTCACCACGAAACACGAACCACTAACCACTAACCACGGCCTTATTCGTACCTCAGCGCCACCATGGGATCGACCCGCGAAGCTCGATGCGCGGGAATGTATGTAGCGAGCATCGACACCACGGCGACTACAAGGCAAGCCGGGACTGCGACCAAGGAACCTTGAGGACTGAACCCGTCGAAAAGTGCGGCAAACAATCTAGGCAACGGCAACGCCAGCGGGAACCCGATAGCGCAGCCAATTAGCGTGAGTAAGCCTCCCTGCTGCAGCACGAGCCGGAGCACGTCGCCCTTCCGAGCACCCAACGCCATGCGAATTCCGATCTCGTGAGTACGCTGATTAACGGAGTAAGCAATCACGCCATAGATGCCCACCGCGGCCAGAGCTAGCGCCAGGGCCGCGAACACGCCCATCAACGAGGCCATCAACTTATCGCCGCCCGAAGTCTCGTTGGCCACCGCGCTCATCGTCAGCACGCCACCTTCTGCGTCTCCGACCGGTTGGTCTTTATCCACAGACCAAACTGCGCGGCGGAGGATCGGCGCGACGGCTGAAGGCGCAAGCGGAGACCGCACCACGAGCGACATATCCGGGAGAGGTGTTTGCAAGTACGATTCATAAACCTGGGCATCGGGCGACAATTGACCCACGTAGTCCTCCACATTTCCCACGATGCCGATGATCTCCGCCCACACCGGGTGATCCGTATCGAGCTTGATTCGTTGCCCGATTACGTTCCCTTTCGGGAAAAAGCGCCGCGCGAATTCCTCGTTCGCGATCGCTACGACTGGCGAATGTGTATTGTCGGACGGCGTGAAAAAGCGGCCCTTAAGTAGCGAAATTTCCATGGTTCGGAAGTAGGCGGGGCCGGCAACGATGTCCTCAGTAACAGGCCGCTTGGAAGGCAGAAGCGGAGCCTGGGCTTCGATGCGGAATGTCACGTGCCCAGGGCCACCGGCGAGAGGCAAGTCTGAGGTGGCGCTCGCCGATTGGATTCCGGGAAGCTGCTTCAGCTTTTCGGTCACGAGGTCGAAAAAGGCCGCCTGCTGCGCGGGGCTCTGATAATTGCGGCCCTTGAGATGGATCGCCGCGGTTATGAGGTGGTTCGGGTTGAACCCTTCGTTCTCGGTGAGTTCATGGACGAGGTCCCGCATCATCACGCCCGCGCCCGCGAGTAGCAAGAGCGCCAGCGCAATTTCTCCGGCTACCAGCACACCTCGCATTTTGTTCCGGCCGCGGCCTCCTGATTCCGTGCGGCCTCCTTCTTTCAGTGCGCCGCACAGATTGGTTTTTGAGGCGCGGACGGCAGGCACGAAGCCGAACAGGATGGCCGTTACCAAAGAAACCGCTAGGGCGAAGATAAGAGTGGTCTTATCCAAATAAAGCCCACCGTTCATCTGTCTCACGTAGAAATTGAATTCAAGACCATATCGAAGCAGATGGATTCCCCAGACGGAAATTGCCAACCCGGCTGCGCCACCGGCCGTCCCAATGAGCAAACTTTCGGCCAGCATCTGGCGAATCAGGCGCAGGCGGCCTGCGCCCACTGCCGACCGGATCGCCATTTCATGGCCGCGCGCGGCTCCTCGCGCGAGCAGCAGGCCCGCAATGTTGGCACAGGCAATCAGCAGTACGAAGCCCACGGTCGCCAGCAATACCGTTAGCCCGCGGCGCACGTTTGCGGAGCGGATCAGGAATTCCTGCAGCCTAAGGACGGTCGTACCCCAGCCTTTGTTCGTCTCGGGATGGGCCTGGGCCAGCCGGCCGGCGAGCGAGGCCATCTCCGCCTGTGCCTGCTCGATGGTCACGCCGGGCTTGAGACGCGCGAAGACGGTAAGATTCCGGTTCGCGCGGGCGGGGGCGCTCAAGTCGTGAGCGGTGAAAACAAGAGGAGTCCACAAGCTCGGCGTGAAAATGGTCATGTCAGTGCCTGGCGGCATGATCGCAACAATTGTGTAGGGCTCCCCGTCCAGTTCAACACTGCGCCCAATCACGTTAGGATCTCCGCTATACCGTTCCATCCAGAGAGCGTGGCTCAGAATGACCGCATGGTCGTGCCCCGGCTCGCCTTCGCTCGCTAGAAACGTGCGTCCCAGGACGGGGGAGATACCGAGGACGTTGAAATAGTTCGGGGTTACACGATCTCCGATCAGGGGCTGCGGTTGTCCGCCGCCTGTCAGCGTAAATGGGACCTCCATATCGGCGGCAGCCATGCTTCTGAAGACGTGGTTCTGTGTTCGCCACGCTTCGAAGTCAAGAACTGAGGTCGGTTGCAGGCTATATCCGCGGACGACGTTTTTTGAAGAAACGGTTAGTAAGCGGTCCGGGTCTCGGACCGGCGGCTTTCTCAGAAGCCATTCGCTGACGGTACTGAAGATCACGGTGTTGGCGCCGATGCCGAGCGCCAGCGTGATGATGGCGACGGCCGTGAAGCCAGGGTTGCGCCGCAACTGCCGCAATCCGTAGCGCACGTCTTGGACAAGATCTTCTAACCAAGAAAAGGTCCACATTTCGCGGCACGCCTCCTTAAATCCGGTCAGATTTCCAAACCGCCGCCGGGCAGCGAGATGCGCGTCCTCCGGCGTCATCCCTGCTACCTGGTATTTCTCTTGCCGCATGGCGAGGTGGAAGCTCAGCTCTTCGCGCAAATCGCAATCAAGCTGCCTGCGTTTCAGGAGCGCCCTTGCCCGCAGGCGCATTTTTGTAACCCAATCAGGAATCATCACCCTTGCCCCAAGGGATTGGGAGCGGTCTGCGGTTTTTCGCGCACCCGACGGACAAGCCGCGGACCTCAAAAGCCGAGGTCCACGCTACGCTGCTAATCACTTGTCACTGTTTTTCATGCTGTTTCCAGAATGCGAGCAATGGCCGTCGCCATTCTTCCCCAGCGCTGTGTCTCCTCCGCCAACTGCGTCCGTCCGGCCCCAGTGAGGCGGTAATACTTGGCCCGGCGGTTGTTTCCCGAGACACCCCATTTCGAGGCCACCCAGCCACGAATCTCCAGCCGGTGCAAAGCAGGATAAAGGGCGCCCTCCTCAACGCGCAAAACTTCCTCGGAGGTTTGCTCGATAAATTCGGCAATTGCGTATCCGTGCATGGCGCCACGCGCCAGAGTCTTCAGGATGAGCATATCCAGCGTATCCCGCAGCAATTCGCCTGGATTGGGCCTCTCTGCCATAATGATCTTATGGAAGTATCGCGCAAGGACCACAGGAATGCAACAGGAGTTTGTGGGATATAGGCGTTAAGACAGGAGGGCTGGAGAGCTGGTTTAGCACCAGCAGCGATTCGCAGACATCAGAAGACGATGTCTGCGCCACCCGTCGGTATCCACGTTATAGGTGGGCAGCGTAGGGGTAGGGCTTGTCTTACCCTCGTCGGTTTTCGGGGCGGTAACAAGGGGACGGCAAGCCGTCCTCCTACATCACTTCGGTTATCGACGGAAGTGGATACCCACAATCCGGGCCTTCCCTGCTGCGGGCCTTTCTGCTGAAAGCTGACCGCTGATAGCTTTAGATATTCCTCTTTCTCACCTGATCGGCGGCGTATTCGGACGTGCGCCATGCCAGCGCCATGATCGACAGCGTCGGGTTCTTATCGGCGTTGCTCACAAATGGCGCCCCGTCGGTGACGAACAGGTTCTTGCAATCCCACGCCTGGCAGTGCGAGTTAAGTGGCGACGTGCGGCGGTCCGCGCCCATCCTGCAGGCGCCCACTTCGTGGATAATCGCGCCACCTCGTGAAATCCCCCAGTTATCGTCGGGCCCGAAGGTTTCAATTGGCTCTCCGCCCGCCGTCACGATGATTTCACGGAACGTCTCGCGGGCATACTTGCACATTTGAATCTCATCTTCGCTGAACTTGAAATGAAACTTGAGAACCGGAATCCCCCACTCATCCACGACATTCTTATCGATTTCACAGTAGCTGTGCTCGTTGGGAATCATCTCTCCCCGGCATGAAAAGCCCACAAAAGCCCCCCACATTTTTCTGACTCCTCGTTTGAGCTCCACGCCGTAGCCGCCGCCCAGCATTTTCTCCGATCCAAAAAAGTCCCACGGTCCGGGCATGCCGTGACCGCCGCCAAATTCGATGTGGAAGCCCCGCGCAAAAGGCAACTCGTGCCGCAGTTGCTTCTGATAATTCCACCAAGGCATGTAAAGATGCATGCCTCCCACGCCGTCTTCGTTATGAGGCGGCATGTTCGTCATGACCGGGAAAAAGCCGTCGGAGCCGTCCGCGCCGACCGTATCCATCAGGTATTTCCCCACGTAGCCGTTCGAGTTTGCCAATCCGTCAGGATGGGTGGGGCTTTTCGAATTCAGAAGGAGCCGCGCTGACTCGCAGCAGCTCGCCGCGACCACCACAATCTTGCCACGTACCTGGTGTTCTTTTCGCGTTTTCTTGTCAATGTACGATACGCCCTGCGCCAATCCATCGGATCCGACGATCACTTCGCGCGCCATCGCGTTGCAAATAACCTCCAGATTGCGCGTGGCCATGGCAGGAGGAATCAGAACGGTGGACGAGGAAAAGTTGGAAGACGTCGCGCAACTGCGCCCGCACTGCGCGCAGTAATGGCAATGAGGCCGGCCGTTGAGCGGCTCGGTGAGGATTGAGAGACGGGACGGAACACACGGAATCCCGAGCTTGCGGCACGCATTCTGGATCATCAGCTCGTAGCACCGCGGCCGGGGAGGAGGCAAAAATTTGCCGTCCGGCGTATTCTCCAGACCCTCGGCAGACCCGAAGACCCCGATCAGCTCCTCCGTTTTATCGTAGTACGGCGCCAGGTCATCGTAAGTGATGGGCCAATCAAATCCTTTGCCGTCCCGCGTATAAGGCTTGAAGTCGTAAGGTCCCATGCGCAGCGAGATTCTGCCCCAATGGTTTGTGCGTCCTCCCAAAGCGCGGGTGCGCCACCACATCCAGTCGCTGCCGGGAGCGTTAGTGTAGGGTTCTCCCGGAATGTCCCAGCCGCCGTAGCCCGGGTCAAAATAGCCGTTAGGCTTTTTGGAATCAAATTCTCCGCGGTGCGGAACGTTGTAGGACCATTGGAGCATGGTCGATTCTTTAGCGGTATCGTACCACTCGCCCGCCTCGAGCATTAAACACTTGGCGCCGGCGTGGGTGAGCACGTAGGCGGCCATGCCGCCGCCAGCGCCTGAGCCAACGATAATGGCATCATAAACTTTAGGGCTGCGGATCACTTGGGGCATTCACTCTACTCCTCCGTCCGGTTAAATTCGTCATTGTACACCCAGTTTAGCGCGCTAGCGGAAAGAGTTTTATGACTCGCCGATTTTCTTCGCATCGGGCCAAGCTCGGTCAGCACTTCCTCAAGGACGCGGGTTTTTGCCGGCGCATTGCAGATTCCCTAGCTATCGAACCAGATGACCTGGCTATCGAGATCGGAGCGGGGAAGGCAGCGATGACCCGCCTTCTCGCGTTGCGCGCCCGCCACCTTGTCGCGGTCGAGGTCGATCCGGAACTCGCGACGAAACTTCGAGAGGAGTTCTCAGCCAACGCGCAGGTAGAAATTCTCGGCAGCGATATCCTGGCGGTTGATCTTGCGGGCATCGCTCGAGAACGGGGCTTCGACGCCTGCTTCGCATTTGGCAATTTACCTTATTACATCACTTCACCGATTCTGCGCCACCTCTTCGCCGCCCGTGCCTCGATCCGGCGCATGAGCCTCTTGATGCAGCAGGAAGTCGCCCAGCGTGTAATCGCGGCGCCTGGCTCGCGCGCTTATGGTTTTCTCAGCGTGCTGGCGCAATGCTATTCCCAGCCCCGGGCCGTCCTGACGATTCCGCCCGGCGCGTTTTCACCGGCTCCCAAAGTGCATTCTGTACTGGTGGATTTTCCCATGGACAACCGTTTTCGTGGCTGGGACGCCGCAGACTATGAAGCGTTCCTGAACTTCGCGCAACTGTGCTTCCGCCATAAGCGGAAAAATTTGATGAACAACCTCTCGCACCGTTACTCCTGCCTGGGAGTGCAGCGGGCGCTCGAAGCCCGCAGCTTGAGGGACGGAGTCCGTGCCGAGCAGCTCAGCCTAGGCCAGCTTGCAGGAGTCTTTCGGGACCTAACCGGAGCCCGGGATGGACCATCCTAGTGTTGGACTCTGGTGAATATGTTATGGTGAAGACATCAGGCGTGCTGCCGCTAGGAGGCCCCTCATGTGCTTAGCGGCGGCCGCTCTTCGCGATGCTTGAGCTCGCCATCATAATCCTCGTTGCTCTAATAGCCGATGCGCTCATTTCGGCCACCGAGGCGGCCCTGCTTGCCATTCCGCCATCGTGGGTGGCGGCGGCGCGGACGGACGGCAAGAAGGGCGCTGCCGTCCTTGAGAAGCTGAAGCGGGAGATTCAAAGGCCCCTTGCCGCGCTTGTGATCCTCTCTAACGTTGTGACCATCATCACGGCGTGGATTGTAGGCATCTTGGCCGTGGAGCGCTTTGGAAAGGAAGTCGCCGGCGCACTGATTGCCGCGTTCACCATCCTGGTCATCATCTTTGCTGAGCTGGTTCCCAAAATTATCGGCGTGCGGATTGCGGAACATGTTTCGCTCGCGTCTGCGCGACCTCTCAGGTTAGTTTCTGGCTTGCTCGACCCGCTCATCCGGTTCACTTACTACATCGCCGGCCTCGTCAGCCCGGATAGCTCTTCGCGTGTTTCAGAGAAAGAAATTGAAGCTATGGCGATGCTGGGCGCGAGCTCCGGGACGATCGAAGCGGACGAGGCCGCGATGATCCACCAGATTTTCAAACTGAATGACCTCAAGGCGCGCGATGTGATGACCCCGCGCGGGCAGGTCTTCTACCTTGAGGGCGACAAGACGCTGTCGGACTTGAAGCGGCAAATTGTCGGCGCCGCTCACTCCAGGATTCCGGTTGTGAGCGGGGAATCGTTTGATAACGTTCTTGGCGTTGTCCACCAGCGCGATCTGCTGATTGGCTTAGAGAATGGACAAGCTGACCGCCTCGTGAAAGCCTTTGCCAAAAAGCCTCTTCTCGTGCCCGAGCAGCTTGTTGCCGATGAACTTCTGCGCGATTTTCAATTGGCGAGAACCCACTTGGCCGTCGTCATCGATGAGCATGGTGAGCCTTCTGGCGTGGTGACGCTTGAAGATTGCCTTGAAGAGCTGGTGGGCGAGATCATCGATGAGAAAGACGTAGTTCCGGAGCTTATCAAGCGTTTGGCCAAAGACGAGCTTATGGCGCACGGGGAAACGCGGGGAAGGTACGTGAACTCTCTGCTTCAGACGAACCTTCCGGAAGCGCAGACGCTTACCGGGTTCTTACAAGAAGAGTTTCATCGCGTGCCCGAAAAAGGGGAGGTCTTTGTATGGAATAACCTGGAGTTCAGAATCGAGGAGGCTTCCGCCGGCCAGATTCAGCGGATTCGAATTACCCGCAGGATGCCTGCGCAAAAGAGCGCCATAGACGGTGCCGGATAGGCTTACGGCCCCCGTCTTAACCTTTCCAATAGCCGGAAGAACTTAAGAGAACGGCGGGCGTCCTCTTGGATCTGGACCTTGAGTATGGCCGGGTTCTGGAATTTGATTTCATCGCGCAGCCGGAATAGGTACTCGATCGTCATGTCCTTCTCCCTGACCTCGCCCGCAAATCCTAGCAGATAGGTTTCCACGGTCACGGCGTATTCCCCGAAGGTCGGCTTGCGCCCTACGTTGGTGACCGAATGCATCCAAGCCTCCCCAAGGCGTGTCCGTGTGACGTACACCCCTATGTTGGGGAGTTGTTCTTCGGCGGGGGCAAGATTGAGAGTGGGCACGGTATGGCGGTGGCCGATACCGAGCCCAGTAACGATGGGCCCTGAATTGGAAAAGGGCCGCCCGAGCAGCCTTCCCGCCGTCTGCACCCTTCCCGCATCGAGGACGCGCCGTACTCGCGTGCTTGAAACTGCTTCGCCCCGGATCCGCACGTTGGGCAGAATTTCAACACCCAGACCCAGCTTTCCTCCCAGGCCCGCGAGGGTATTCGTGTCACCCGCCTGCCTATAGCCAAAGCGGAAGTTGGGGCCAACCACCACGAACCGGGCCTGAACAATCCCGAGCAGCACATCTCGAACAAATTCCCCCGGCCCAAGGTGCGCCAGATCGCGCGTAAAGGGGAGCACCAGGAGAAAATCGATCCCCTGCCGCGCGATCAGGGATTGCCGGTGATCGAGGGTTGTGAGGAGCTTGGGAGCGCGGTCCGGAGCAAGGACACGGATAGGATGGGGATCGAATGTAATCGCTACTGCAGCGACCCCCTCGTGCTTGGCGCGCGCTGCCACGTGGCGAAGCAATTGTTGGTGTCCGAGGTGGACGCCATCAAAATTGCCGATGGTCGCCACGCTGCCTTGCGGAAGAGCGGGCATGCCGCGCAGTTCTCGAATGATTTGCATTAGAGCGGAAGTCTCAACCCATCGTGCGCAAGCGAAACATTCGGAGGAAGCGTGGTGTTGGTAGATTCGTGGGCCATCTCGTGCGCAATATGAGTGAAAAACGCGCGTTGCGGCTTAAGCAACCTGACCAAGCCGAGCGAATGCTCGAGCGTGGAGTGTGTCGGATGTGGTTTATGCCGCAGGGCGTCGAGAATCAAAATTTCGAGATCGCCCAGCATCGCTAATGTGGATTCCGGAATGGTACTGAAATCGGTGATGTATGCAGCCTTGCGGAAGCGGAACCCGAGCACAGGAAGCTCTCCGTGAAAGACGGGCAATGGAATGAGCCGCTCACCCCAGAGCTCGAAGGGCCCGTCGATCAGGTGAGGATCGAATTGGGGGAGTCCGCCGGCCGCGTACTTCGCTTCAAAAACGTAGCTGAAAATGCGCCGGATATCCTGCAGGGAGCGGCCGTCGGCATAGATCGGGATGGCCTGCTTCTGCCGCAGATTGAATACGCGGACGTCGTCCAGGCCAAAAACATGGTCGGCGTGGGTGTGAGTAAAGACGACGGCGTCCAGGCGCTCGATCTTCTCGCGAAGGGCCTGCTGACGGAAGTCGGGGGTGGTGTCAATCACCACAACGCGCCCGTCAAACTCGAGCAGAATCGACGAGCGCGTACGTTGGTCGTGGGGATCAGATGATGTGCAGGTAGAACAGTCGCAGCCTACGATCGGAACGCCGGTAGAGGTGCCCGTGCCCAGGAAGGTTAACGTCATTTTCTCTTGGCGCTGGCCCGCCTCTGGATTTCCACGAACCGTGTATGCAACTCGAACAGGACGTCACCGATGACCTTTTGCTCGGAATTCGAAAGATTGCCTCGCGTCTTATCCTGAAGGACGCCAAGCATATCGGTCATCGCGCGGGCGCTCTCGAGGTCAACTGGCAGGGACTCGCCCCCCGGCGTTCCTACAAGACCGAGATGCGCTAAAGCCGTGTGGGCAAGAAATTCAACGAGCATCAGGAAACCTTCATCCATCCGGTCGTCCGGGGCTCCCGGACCCTTTTCCAGGCTCAGTTGCGGCTTCTCAGTCCGGACAGTGGTCTTCTCCTCGTCGCGAGGAGCATCTTCTCGGCGCGTTCCATCAACGGCGAAGGGCCGGCGATCCACTACTTTGAAGCCGGATTCTTCATGACCTTGCTCAGCCATTTTCAAATCCTCTTCCATTATTAGCGCGTTATTGGCCCCTCAACGCAAACTTAGGTCGCGCTTTGTAGCGCCGGGCTTTAGCCCGGCAGCTGCCGACCTAAAGTTCGGCGCTACGGGATGTTGAGGGTGAATCCCTTGGTCAGCTTGAAAAGGTATTTTTCTCAAAAAATTCAGTCTAACAACAATCCTAAAGGACAACAAGCAAGGCTCAGCAAGGCTCAGATTTCATGGTGGTGCGCCGCTACTGAACACGCCCAAGAGGATTCGCGCCGGACGGCGCAGGAGGGGGAGTCATGAGACCAAGCCCTTGCAGAAGGAAAACGGTGCGCTGAGCGGCGCCTCTCCAGATGAGCTGACAGCCTTCTCCCTGACAGTTTTGGACGTGGACGTCGCCGCCTGAATATTCCAGGCTGCAGTTCTTAAATGTGCAATTGATGAAAATGCCTTCGTCAAGGACGAGGTGCTGATTTTCAAATTTTTCTTCTACAAATCGGTTCATAAGATCTCAAGACCCCTTTGGCTTTAGGCTGGCTTGAACATCTGGATAGAACCCCATCATCCGGCGCTGCGCACTGCCCTCGCCCCCAAAGGGGGCGAGGGCAGTGGTTCTTTTCGTGGCTTCGCGGGTGTCGCGAAGCCACATGGCCAATTGATTTCAGGCATTAAACTTCAATTTACGCAGCCACGCCTTAGCGTAGCATCGTCGCGCACGGGTTTTCAATAACGGGTCGGATATGACGCGTGGGACGAGGGTCATTCGTCTGCCTTTCGGTTTTTCCCGCTTCGTGGCGCGGGTATAATCTAAGCGGCGATGTTCAATAAAATACTGGTTGCCAATCGCGGTGAAATCGCCGTGCGCGTGATGCGCGCCTGCCGGGAGATGGAGATTCGGACGGTTGCGGTCTATTCGGAAGCCGACCGCAAAGCCCTTCACGTTTCCTATGCCAGTGAAGCCTATCCCATTGGTCCTGCGACTGCTGCCGAAAGTTACCTGAATGTTGGCCGGATTCTCGACGCGGCGCGGCAGAGCGGCGCCGAGGCCATTCATCCGGGATATGGATTTCTTTCTGAAAATGCGGAGTTTGCGCGGGCTTGTGAGGATGCGCGGGTTGTCTTTATCGGTCCTCGCGTGGAGGCGATGGAGCTGATGGGATCGAAGACG
Organism: Terriglobia bacterium; assembly: GCA_030040995.1. GTDB lineage: Bacteria > Acidobacteriota > Terriglobia > UBA7540 > UBA7540 > JASHON01. Next base: position 19,808 of record JASHOS010000306.1, read on the forward strand.
GCCGCGCGGCGCGCCGTCCTCCGCGCCGGCCTGCCCGTGGTCCCGGGAAGTGACCGTAGTTTGGAGAGTTTGGACGAGGCGCGGCAAGCGGCGCGGGAAATCGGGTTTCCAGTCATGCTGAAAGCGGCGGCGGGCGGCGGTGGAAAGGGAATGCGTCTGGTGCGGGAAATGGGCGATCTCGATTCCGCCTTCCGCACCGCCCGCTCAGAAGCCGAAAATGCGTTTAGCGACCCCTCCGTTTACATCGAGAAATACATCGAGCGGCCGCGACACATTGAGATTCAGATTTTAGGCGATCAGCAAGGAAACCTCATTCATCTCTGTGAGCGTGAGTGCTCGCTCCAACGTCGGCACCAAAAAGTTCTGGAAGAATCTCCCTCGCCATTTGTCGATGATGCGCTTCGGCGGAAGATGGGAGAGACCGCGGTGCGCATTGGACGTCTCGCCGGCTATTCCAATGCCGGAACGGTGGAGTTCTTGGCCGATGGACAGCAGAATTTCTATTTCCTCGAAATGAATACGCGCCTGCAGGTGGAGCATCCCGTTACGGAGCTCGTGTTGGGCGTTGATTTGGTCAAGGAGCAGATCCGGATTGCTTGCGGAGAGCCGCTCCGCTGGAAACAGGAAGAGATCAGCCCGCGAGGCTGGGCGCTAGAATGCCGCGTCTACGCTGAAGACCCTGACAATAACTTCTTTCCGTGTCCCGGACTGATCGAGATGTTGCAGGTGCCCGGAGGCCCTGGAGTGCGCGACGATACGGGTGTTTTTGAGGGATGGACTGTCCCGGTTGACTACGATCCACTGCTTTCCAAACTCGCCGTCTGGGGTGAAAGCCGCGGCGAAGCGCTGGGGCGGATGCGGCGCGCGCTTGAAGAATATGAAATTACCGGAATCAAAACTAACCTGCCCTTTTTCCGGCGTGTTCTCGCCCATCCCGAGTTCATCGAAGGGAATTTCGATACCGGTTTTATCGACCGGCTGTTGGCGGAAGGATCTAACGGTACGAACGACGGCGCGCCGGATGATTACGAAGCGGCGGTGATCGCCGCAATCCTGGAAGCGCCAAAGGGTTCGGTGCGCCGGCCGTCTGCTTCCCAGGCTTCCGATGGCTCCCATTGGAAGAAGGAAGGCCGGCGCACCCTGCTCAATCATAGGGGTTAACTAGTAATCTCCGTTTTTGATATGAAGCTACAGGTGAAAGTCCGGTCCGGCGGAAAAATCTGGGAGCGCCTTTTTGACGCGGCAGTGAACGCTGAGGAGCTTTCAAGAGGGGGATGTTTCGAATGTCTTCTTGACGGCAAAGCGCTCCAGGTGGACTGGGCGGACATGGGCCAAGGCAGGTATTCCCTTGTCATCGGCGGACGCAGCTATGCTCTTCGGGTGCGTAAGGACACCGAAAACCCAAACGGATGCTATTGGGTTTTGACGAAAGGCCAAGTCTTCCAGGTAGAATTGATCGATCCGCGCAATCACCGGCGGGAGAAGTTTGCCGCCGACGAAGGCCCGCAAGAAGCTTTGGCGCCAATGCCCGGCCGCGTTGTTAAAGTGCTTGTCGCAGAGGGAGCTCACGTCGGTCGCGGTGAGGGCTTGCTGGTGATCGAAGCAATGAAAATGCAAAACGAAGTTCGAGCCGCACGGGCGGGCCGGGTGGAAAAAATTCACGTTGCCGAAGGTGACGGAGTGGAGGCAGGGTCGCGGCTGGTTCGCCTGGTTTAACCCGGACGTCGTTGCTCCGTTGCGGACGGCGTAACTTGTATCAGGGCACGGTTTCAGCCGTGCCGTAGACGGTGCCGTTTAAGTTCTGAGGCTTTAGCCCCTGCCGTTGAGCCTCAGGGGCTAAAGCCCTTCAATTTCCGCCGCGTTTCGGCACGGCTGAAGCCGTGCCCTGATACGAGGCGAACGGTAGAGACGCTTTTTTGACGCAGCACTAATGAACGGGAGAGCCTGCCGCACTGACGATTCTTTGTGCCAGATAATCGCTCACTCGCGCCTGGTTGCGGAGGTTCTCAATGAACGCGGCCTTCAGTACTTCCTCATCTTCATCCGTTAGAGTTTTACGGATGGATTTCTGAACCTGCGGATCAGAGAGGGCTTGCTGCCCTGCAGATATGATGCCCAGAAGCTTGATAATATGGAAACCTTTCCCGTCGCGGAGAACCTTGCTGACGTGGCCGGGCTTGAGAGCCCGAACGGCCTGCTCTACAGCAGGCTCGGAGGCGAGAGATGAAGCGGGAATGAACCCCATGTCACCACCCCCAGGCGCCGTCCCCGGATCCTCGGAGTATTCGCTGGCGACTTTGAAGAAATCTTCGCCGGAACGAAGCTGCGCGTAGAGATCATGGATTTTTCGCTCCGCCTGCCGCTCAGTTTGCGCATCGTCGTGCATCAGGTTGTCGATGCGCGGAGTGGGCGCCGGGGTGACGAGAATCTGGGCAAGGTGATACTCGGTTTCGGGAACGTTGAAGTCGCTTTTGTTCCGGGCATAATAGCCGGCAATATCCGTTTCCGTCACGTCTACGCGTGAATAGACTCGTTCATTCAGGAGTTTCTGGATCAAAAGCGTGTTACGCAACTGCTGCCGGAACGCGGCGAGGGTCAGCCCCTGCTGCTTAAGCCCCTCTTGAAAGTCCGCCTCCGAATGGGGACTCTGGATTTGTTGGAGTCGTGAATCGACGTCAACGTCTGAGACTACAATTTCCTCCTGCCGGGCGCGCTGAAGCAGAACTTGCTGATCGATCAAGTCGTTCAGGATGCTGAGATCGAAGGAAAGGGCTTGCTCCGGTTTATCCGCGCGCGGCGCCGTCTGCATTTGGCGATATACTGCCTCTACTTGGTTCTTGTAGATTGGCGTTCCGTTCACGCGCGCCCAGATTTCCGCCTTCGGAGGATCGCGCCGGGTGCAGGAGCATGATCCTGCCAAGCCGGCAAGCATGCAAAAGAAGGCCGTCCGAGTGATCGAGATACGTTTTGAGCCGGGCATGAATGGATTTTAACGTGTTTTTGCGCGAAACTCGAAGACGAGGAAGCGACCAGAGAGCTTTCAGCACTCAGTGTTCAGCTTGCGCGAATCGGGATTCGCGGCTTGGGACTGGGGAATGACGGTGGCTTCGCCGCCGGCCTTTCCGGGCGCTTGTTTGCGTAAATGAGCGTAGCTTTGGCCGTGTATCAGGGCACGGCTTCAGCCGTTCTATATTCGGGAACCCCCTCACCCGCCTGCGGGCAGAAGCCGCTCCGTCGCTGAAGCTCTGGAGCGTAAGCGACCTTCGGTGGGCACAGGCCCGGCCCGCGCCGGCTGGAGAAAGTGTCGGCCGCGGTCCACCCTCTCCCCCAAGGGGGCGAGGACAGGGGTTCTTTTCATAGTTGCCGGAACGGTGATGACTGACGAACCGGAAAAAGCTTCGCGCCATGACAAGAAATTGTCGGCTCCGGCGATCGAGCAGGGTTATTTGGCCAAAATCCCATCGCCCTCTCTGCGGCTTTGGGCGGGACTTTGCGTTATCCTCTCCGTGTTCGTCATCTTCGCAATCCACAGCATCAGGCAGATTCGGTGGCTGAAAGATTTCCAGATCAACGTGGTGCAGAGGAACCTAAGGGCTTCCATTCAGCTTTTGCGCCTGGAGAATGACGCAAACTTGCTGGGCACTTCATTGCGCGATATGACGGCGAAGCAGGCTAGGTATCCCCTCAGCGCCTGGAAACCCGTCTTCGAAAGACTTCATGGTGACATGTCAAACGCTCTCGAAGTTGAAACCCGGTATGCGGTTCGAACCCGGGCCACCGGCTACGAGACCAGCGCACTAACAAGAGAGGTGAATGACTTTTGGAAGGCGGCCGCAGGTGAATTTGCTCTGGCTGACGAGCGCCGGCAGGCTGAAACGCGGGCGAGCATTCAAGCCGATTTGGAAGCCCGCGTCGAAGTGATCACCGCCACCGTAGCCAGCCTGATCCGCTCGAACGATCAGAACCAGATCGAGGCGGCGCGGCGGGTGCGGAGAGTTTATACGAGTTTCGAGCAAAGCAACCTGGCGCTGCTCGGCATTCTTCTTCTGCTCGCGGTTCTTACCGGGTTGTACACCCTTCAAGCCAACCGGAAGACCTTTCAGCGGTTGCGCCACCTTGCGGAAAAACTGCAGGCGCAGTCGGAACATCTGCGAAAGCTCTCGTGGAAGCTGATTGACGTGCAGGAAGCTACGTTGCGCCAGGTTGCGCACGATTTGCACGATGAATTCGGCCAGATTTTGACCGCCGTTGGCATTATGCTAACCCGCGCCGGACAGAAGCCGCAACAGGTTCCGGCGAGCGCGCTAGAAGACATTCAGAATGTTAAGAACATCGTAGAGGAGACGCTGCAAAACGTCCGTGACCAGTCCCAGATGTTCCGTCCCGCGATTCTGGACGATTTCGGACTGGGCAAGACGTTAGAATGGTTTGCGAGCCAGTTTTCACGGCAGACGGGAATTCACATCTCGCTTCAGGGTAGCGCCGAAGGGGTCGCACTTCCTCCGGAAGAAGCCATTCACGTGTATCGAATCGTTCAGGAGGCCTTGAGCAATGTAGCCAGGCATTCCGGGGCTGAGGAAGCGATGGTGAAAATCGAAGAGTCGCTTGACGAGCTTCGTGTGGAGATTCGGGACGAGGGGCAAGGATTTGTGACTACTTCGGAAATGGACCAAGCGGGGGGCGAAGGGTTCGGCCTGATGGGAATGCGCGAGCGCGCTCAGCGGCTGAACGGCAACTTGGTGATTGAATCGACGCCGGGGCGGGGAACGGTGGTGAGCGTCCGCATACCCCTCCGGAGTTTCCAACTTGAGAGCGCTGCGCAGAAAGGGAGATAGACTATGGCTAGCCAGGATTCAGAAAGGAAAATTCGCGTGCTCCTGGCGGACGATCATACCCTCGTGCGGCAGGGGTTTCGCCGCATCCTGGAGGACGATCCGCGAGTCACGGTGGTGGGTGAAGCATCGACGGGCCTAGCGGCCATCGAGAAATGCAAGGAATTGAAGCCGGACGTCGCCGTCCTCGATCTTTCCATGCCGGAGCTCGGGGGAATCGAAGCGACGGGCGAAATTTTGAAGGAAGACCCAGAAATAAAAATTCTGATTCTCAGCATGTATTCCAACGACGCCTATGTGCGCAAAGCATTCGCGGCAGGAGCCAAGGGCTATATGCTGAAGGACGCGATCGAGCTCGACCTCACCCGCGCCGTAACTTCTCTTGCAGAAGGGAAGGCTTACATGAGCCCCGGGATATCAAACCTGGTGATTGAAGGGCTCAAGTCAGGCTCCCTCCAGGATGCGAGCCAGGATCCCTATGAACGGCTGTCGTTGCGGGAAAAGGAAGTATTTCAGCTTATCGCCCAGGGAAAGTCCAATAAGGAAGTCGCATCATTGCTGAATATCAGCGTCAACACCGTGGCGGTTCATCGGGCCCGCGTGATGGAAGCCTTGGGGGTTCACCGCACCGCCGAGTTGGTGCTTTACGCGGTAAAGAAGGGGCTCATCCAGACCCATTGATGCGGATCACCGGCTGGGCGTGAAAATCACGGCGAGGCCTCCGCCTGGGGCAAGCCGGGCGGTAAGATGGCTGCTTTGAGTCACGCTTTCTTTGGTGATCTTCAGGCTCTTGGCATGGGTTGCGGCGTTAGCGCCGTCAGCAAAAATCCAAGCCTGGTACGTTCCCGCGCCGAGAAAGCCGAGTGGGATTTGCAAGGTGCGTGGCGTCCAGTTGGTCATACTCCCCAGATACCATGTGTCGCCGCTCTTACGTGCAATGGTGACGTATTCGCCCGGATCGCCGTTCACCACGCGCGTTTCATCCCACACCGTCGGGACTCGGTCGAGAAAAGCCATTCCGGGGCTGTGGCCGTAAATCTCCGGGTAGTCGGAGAGCATTTGCAGCGGGCTGAAGAAAACCGCGTACATCGCCAATTGATGCGCGCGCGTTCCCTGGCACATGGGGTTCACGTTTCGTGGAACGAATTGCGCCTTGGTGGCGTTGTTGAAACATCCCGGAGTGTAATCCATCGGTCCGGCGAGCATGCGGGTGAACGCAAGGATCACGTCGTGGTAGGGCGTCGTCCGGTAGCTCCACTTGCTGTATTCCATGCCCTGTACGCCCTCGCGCGTGAGCTGGTTCGGATACGTTCGGCGCATGCCCGTGGGCTTAAAGGCACCGTGAAAGTCGACGAGCAGATGGTACCGAGCCGCCGTTTCAGCGACCCGGTAGTAGAAGTTAACCATGGGCTGGCTGTCGCTGTTCATGAAGTCTATTTTGACGCCCGCCACGCCCCATTGGTGAAAAAGCGGGAAAGCCACATCCATTTGGCGCTCGACGGATTTCCAATGCGTCCACAGGAGAACCTTGACGCCCTGTCTCTTGGCGTAGGCAAGAACATGCGGCAGATCAACGTTTGAGTTCCAATGCGTAATGTCTGCGCCTGCCGCCCCGCCTGGTCCTGCCGGTTGGCGTGCCCAGCCGGCGTCAATGAGCATATACGGCAAGTGATGGCGGGCTGCGAACTGGATGTAGTGCTCAAGTGTGTCCGTATTCATGCCCGGCTTGAAGTAGACGGCTGTGTCGTAATCACCTGACCACCAGTCCCATGCTGTCTTTCCGGGCTCGATCCAGGAAGTATCCTTGAGCGCGCAAGGAGGGTTCAGGTTCAGGACCAGGTCCTCGGTGGTGTCAATCAGGCCGCCCGGATCGCGGCTGACCATGATCACACGCCACGGCGTTGCCTTGGGTGTGGAAGCGAGCACTACTTCGCTGGGGTGGTCTGGCAGAGGCGCGAGCTTGCTCGCGAGCCCGTTTGGCACCCCCGCCGCTCCGCCCACGTACATTCCGGCATAATCTTCCAGGTCCGCTTCGGTCAAGGCGATCCACGGCCCGGACGAGGCGTGAACCAGCAGCGGCAGCCCCACGATGGACGAGGGCTGGATTTTATCGATTGACGTTGGGATGAATTCCGCTTCGTACGGCGTTGTGAAGCTTCCCAGCTTGAGCGCGAACGCAGGGTCGTTCTGCGCGAAATAAAACCCGGTATCCTCTCCCGTTAAAGCGAACGCGCTACTCGCGCCCTGGCGGGGCAGGAAATAGCGGAACGCCACGCCAGCATTGTACAAGCGAAAGATCACGTCAAGCCGGCGGTGAGGGGCCGAGTCTTCCTGCAAGTGGATGGTGAGTTGATTGTAGTGATCGCGGATCAACCGGTTGTCATTGATCCGGTCCTGCCAGGAAGAGTCGCGCTGTGCCGTCTCGCTGCCAACAACTTTCATATTACGGTCAAGCGTCGGCGCGCCTGTGAATTTCAGCCCGAGTGGAGAATCCACAAGCAGTGTTTGCCCTTTGTACGAAAGGCGGTAATAAGGACGGCACCCCGGCGGGTAAGGCTCGGGGAGCTGTTTGAGATCGAAAGTGAGCGAGAGGTTAGCGTCCGGCGAGGCTAAGGTCAGCGCCGGGATGGGCGCGCCGCATGCCCCTGCGTACACCAGGCTCCATCCCATAGTGAGCAATGCCAGAATTCGCAGTGTTGTGGTCCGCATCTTTAGCCTCGGAGGTGAGCTTTCGCAAACAGCCACAGCAGGCCCACCAGGGTCTTCCCATCTTGTATTTTTCCGGTAGCGATCATCTCTTGAATCTCAGAGAGATTGAAGAGCCGGGTCTCGATTCGTTCGTCCTGTTCGGGCGCGGCCTCGCCGCTGGTCAGATTAAGCCCCTCGAACAGGTACATCTTCTCGTTCAAAATTCCCGGGCTGGGGTAGAACTTGAATAAGAGGTTGTACTTCGCGGCGGTATATCCGGTTTCCTCGCGCAACTCGCGCGCCGCAGCCCGGGCAGGACTCTCATGCGGGTCGATACCTCCGGCGACCAGTTCCCAGAGCGACTGGCGTGCGGCGTAACGGAATTGACGGACGAGCAAGATGCGGCGGCGAGGAAAGCGCGGCAGTACTACCACGGAACCGGCGTGATGCACGATCTCCCGAGTCACCTCGATCCCTTGCGGCTCAATGATGCGGTCGACCTTGACTTGAATAACTTTGCCCTTGTAGACGGTTCGGCTCTTCAACACGCGCATCGTTCGCATCCCTATGGGATAGCGGAAACGCTATCCAGCAGAATGTGTGAAAAATCAACCGGCCGTAATCGGGACTCGGGAATGACAACGGCTTCGCTGCCAACCTTCCTAGCCCCGAACCCCGAAAACCGAATCCCGAATAATCAGTGGGTGAAGTCGAATTGCTCGATATCCGATTTGGCGGTTTTCGGGTCCTTCGCTGCCTTGAGCTGCGCAATATCCTGCTGAAGGGCGGACTTCAATTTTGTGTAGGTGTCTTCCTTCGCCTTGCATGTGGCAATTTCCTGTTTGCCGGCTCCCGCATCGTGCGTCGCCTTGTCCAGGCACCCCACGAGTTCGTCCACGCTGGAGAGGCAGATAGAAAGTTTACTCATACATGCTTGTTGATGGAACTGCTTTTCAAAAGTGTCCAGGCTCTCCTTCTTGATTGTGCTTACTGTGTCAGCCAGATCCGCCTTGATGGCGACCACGACGGATTCCTCCGCCACACAAGCCGAAGCTTGGCTTTGAGGCTGCGATTGGTCCTGGAATGCCGGAAGGCACACGCAAGCTAGTAAGCAGACACCAAGCGTGATAACGACCACAACTGTTCTTCGCATATACACCTCCATGGTACGGCCAGTTCGCGGGCGTACCCCTCGTCTGCGGGCCGTAGCGGGCTAACTGAAATAACGGTGCCAGCAGATTACACGAATTTGCGCCGCTTTTCCAGCGGCTCGGGAGCGGCCTCCGCATCGGAGGAAGGCCGGAACGCGCGCGGATGGGGGCGTACAGTATAATCAAAAGGGTCAATCCTGGAACAAGCACAGTCAACTCCTTGGGGCAGTCGTTCATGTTACCTGGGGACACCGGAAGGATGAAAATCGTAGCGCCGCCCTTGCGGCGTCTTAAACCGGTACCGCCAAGCGGGACTGGCGCTACTCCTACTGCGCGTTTCAACTCGCAGCGGGTTGAAAGGGCAGGTGAGCGCATGAATGCAAAGATGAGCGCATTAATCATTGACGATGAGCAACCCGCTCGGGATGAGCTGGCTTTTCTGCTAAAGGGCGTTCCTGATATCGAAGTGGTTGGGCAGGGTAAGAACAGCCTGGAAGCCTTTGGCTTGATTCGCGACCTCAACCCCCAGCTCGTGTTTCTGGACGTTCAAATCCCCGGCGGAGATGGATTTTCTCTGATCAGGAAGTTAATCGAGAAGAAGGTCTCGCTGCCGATTTTCGTTTTTGTGACGGCTTATGATCAGTACGCGGTCCGGGCGTTTGAAGTGAATGCCGTTGATTATTTGTTGAAGCCGATCTCTAAATCGCGCCTCGAGAAGGCCATTCTCAAAGTCTGGAAGAGGATTGAGACTGACGAATCGACGCGAGAAAAAATCGACCGCCTGGTCAACATGCTTGAAAAAAACCGTCAAGCGCCTTCCAAAACGAAGCTGATTGTGAAGACAGCCGGGCGCCTGCATCTGGTTGACTCTGACGAGGTTATCTATGCAACCATTGAGGATGGTGTAATCAGCATTACCACCAAAGACTTTGAGGGACAATCCAACTTCCGCACGGTGGAAGAGCTTCAAGCGAACCTCGATCCTCAGACGTTTTGGCGTGTCCACCGTTCGTATCTGATCAACATCAACCGGATCAAGGAAGTTGTGCCCTGGTTCAAGAGCTCGTTCCAGCTCAAAATGGACGACCGCAAGCAAACTGAAATTCCCGTGAGCCGTGCCCAGACGCGCCGGCTGCGCGAAATCCTGAATTTATAGCCTACTTGCGGAAATAGGCTTCGATTGCTTCTACGAGGCCTGGGATCGTGAACTGCTTGGCCTCGATGTGAACATTAAGGCCCAAGCGGCGAAGAGCCTCGGAGGTAATGGGGCCGATGGATGCGATCTTTGCTCCCTCGAGTTTTCTGCGGGTTCGGGAGCCAATGGGAAGTTTGGCGAAGTTCAAGGCGGTGGAAGCGCTCGTGAACGTGATAACGCCGGGTGTGGGCGTGAGGAGCGCTTGGAGATGATCGCCGGGAATTATAGGCATACCGGTGTAGTAGGCTTCGACTATCTCGACGCAAGCTCCTTGCCCGCGCAGAACGCGGGGAACGAGGTCCCGTGCCAAGCGCGCGCGCGGAATCAGGAAAGACTTGCCGTTCAGTTCTCGTCCGCTGAGCGCCTCCAATAATCCTTCCGCCCGGTATTCCCGAGGAACAAAATCCACGCGAACACCGACGCGCGCAAATTCTGCGGCCGTAGCCGGACCGATGACCCCGATCTCAATCCCTTTCAGATCCCGCACATCTTTGCCACATGCCTCCAGCCGTGAGAGAAACTTGCGAACGCCGTTCACTGACGTCAGAAGGAGATAATCAAACGTTTCCAGGCGGTGAATGGCGTCGTCCAGCAACGCCCAGGAATCCGGGTCCTTGATTTCAATGGTGGGAATCTCAATGGGCACGGCGCCCCGTTCCGCGAGCGCAACCTTGAGCGGCTCTGCCTGCTCGCGAGCGCGCGTAATGACGATTCGTTTGCCGAATAACGGAAGATGCTCGTACCAGGCGAGTGGCTCGCGGAGACTGGCGACGCGGCCCACCACGGCGATGGTTGGAGGCGCCATCCCGGCGGCTTTTGAGGTGATGTCTTGCAAGCTACCCGTAATCACTTCCTGATAGGGAAGCGTCCCCCAGCGAATGACGGCAACCGGTGTTCGAGAATCGCGTCCTTGCTCGATAAGGGCTGAGACGATTCCGGGAAGGCTGCGCGCGCCCATGAAAAACACCAGCGTATCGGCTTGAGGGAAGATGGGGCGATCTGCGGGCCGGGTTACCGGATTGCAGTCCCCGTGGAGCGAGAGAAATGCAACGCTTGATGAGAATTCGCGATGCGTAACCGGGATTCCTGCATAGGCGGGCACGGCGTACCCGGAGGAGATGCCGGGAACGACCTCAAACGGGATTCCGGCTGTGGCAAGCGCCATGGCCTCTTCTCCGCCGCGCCCGAAGATGAAAGGGTCTCCACCCTTAAGACGAACAACGGTTTCGCCTCGGGCCGCCCGCTCAATGAGCAGACGGTTGATGTGTTCTTGCGTCATCGCGTGGCGGCCGGACCGCTTGCCTGCGTAGACTCTCTCACAGCGGGCCGGTGCCAACAGCAGCAATTCCTCATTCGCCAGGAAGTCATAGACAACGCAGTCCGCCCGTTCGAGTGCGGCTTTGCCCTTGAGCGTCAGCAGGCTGGGATCACCAGGACCCGCGCCCACAAGGTAGACTTTACCTGCCATGTGATCAGAGTCGGCCCTTGGTTCATCTCGCGGCCCGCAGAACGTCTTGCGCGCCGTTTTCGGCCAAGTGGCTCGCCAGTTCTGCGCCCGCGGCTTCGGCAGCCTCCGCCGGTCCCTCTGCTTGTGCCCGGATCAGCCGTGTTCCGTCGGGGGCTGCGACGACGCCAATGATTTTGAGCCGGCCGCGCTCGATTCGAGCATAGGCGGCGATCGGAGTCTCGCAGCCGCCACCCAGATGCAGGAGTGCCGTCCGTTCGGCAGAGACCGCCTTCCGAGTGGCTGAATCGTCAAGGGAACGGACTGCTTTTTCGGCCCGCTGATCTCCCCGACGCACCTCCAGCGCTAACGCGCCCTGCCCGGCAGCCGGGCACAACTCTTCCGGGGAAAAGTATCGTGTGATTCGCTGATCAAGTTCGAGACGCCGGAGGCCCGCCGCCGCCAGCACCAAGCCATCGCATTCACCGCGATCTAGTTTGTCAATGCGCGTCGTCAGATTGCCGCGCATCGGAACAAGCTGCAAGTCCTGCCGGAGCGCGTGGAGTTGTGATTGCCGGCGCAGGCTGCTTGTACCGATTCGGGCCCCGCGCTCCGTCTCCTCAAAACGCCGGCGATGTCGAGAGATCAAAACGTCCCGGGCATCCTCGCGAGGCGGGAAAGCGGCCAGAAATAGACCCTCGGGCTGCTCGAGCGGCAAATCTTTAAGGCTGTGGACGGCGAGATCGATCGTGCCTTCTAACAGCGCCTCCTCGATCTCCTTAACGAAGAGCCCCTTGATGCCCGACTGAATAAGGGACGCACTCGCCAGAGTGTCGCCACTGGTTTTGATAATCTTAATTTCAACCTCGCAGCCGCCCGCTTCCAAATGGTTCTTGACCCACCCGGCCTGCCAAAGGGCGAGGTTGCTTCCTCGCGATCCCACTCTAAGCTTCATAAAGCGCGATGACGCTTTCGGCGATGGTTTGCCTGCGCGAAGCGTCTTGGAGTGCGGCTGCGGAGCTGCCGCCTTGTTGGGGCGCTGCTTGCCGCGCCATGGGCAGGGCAAGCCCCGCCCTTACGTCAAAACACCTGCGGCGCGGCCCAAGGGCCTAATCTCGCGGTTCGGGAACACCAAAGACCCGGCGAATGAGCTGAACCAGCGTCCGGTGTTCGGGATTGCCGGCGCCGCTCTTCAACTCGCTGATGGGCCCGTGGAGAACTTTGTTCTGAATGGCCTGCGTAAGGTCCTCGACAGCTTCACGTTGCTCCGGAGTGAGACTTCCGAAGCGCCCGCGAAACCGCGCCATCTCCCGTTCCCGAATCATGTTGAGGCGTTCTTCGATGGCCACAATTGTGGGCGCGAGCTCCCGCGAAGCGAGCCGCCGCATCGTTTTTCGCGCTTCCTGGCGGACGATGTCTTCCGCGCGCGCTGCCTCTTTCGCGCGCTGTTTCTTGTTCGCATCGACCACCTGTTCCAGGTCGTCAATATCGTAGACGAAGGCGTTCTCCAATTCATTGACGGCCGGATCAACGTCACGGGGCACCGCGATATCCACAAAAAAGATTGGCCGGTTTTTGCGCGCGGGCAAACTGCGTTCCACATCGGCCTTGTGGATGAGGAAGTGGGGAGCTCCGGTCGAGGTAATCACGATGTCCGCCAGGGCCAGGTGGTCAAAAATCGCGTCGAACCGGACGGCCTCGCCATGGAACAAGGCGGCCAGCTCCAGAGCCCGTTCATAAGTCCGGTTGCTGACGAAAATGCTCTTCGCTCCGCTTGAGGTCAGGTGGCGCGCGGCGAGTTCGCTCATTTTGCCCGCGCCCACAACGAAAACGGTTTTCCCGTCCAGGCTGCCAAAGATCTTCTTGGCCAGCTCGACAGCGGCATACGGAATGGAAATGGCCGCGGTTCCGACGGCCGTTTCGCGCCGCACCCGCCGGCCGGCAACCAGCGCCTGGTTTACCACCTCGCGGAGCTCGGACCGCAAGGCGCCTGCTTGCTGCGCGATTGTAAAGGCCTGTTTGACTTGGCCTAGAATCTGCGGCTCGCCGACCACCATCGAATCCAGGCTGCTGGCCACGCGGAAAAGGTGTTCCACGACGGCATCCTGCCGCAGCCAATAGAGGTGTTGTTCGTAGGCCGTGAGATTGCAGCGGTGATAATCGGCAAGAAAGCCGCGGACGGCCGGTTCCGGGTCCTTCAAGCCCGGAGCGTTGGCGATCACTTCTACGCGGTTGCACGTGGAAAGAATGATTCCTTCCAAAATCCCTTCGCGGCGCATCAAATCCGAAAGTGCCGTTGCAAGACGGGACTCCCGGATATTCATTTTTTCGCGCACCTCAACAGGCGCCGTACGATGATTGATGCCCGCTAGAATAAGGTTCATAGAACAACCCGTATCGTCTAACGCGTCCGGCTGATCGTTGGAAAATAGCCGTGCTGCGAACTAAGGAAACTCACGCCCAGGAACGTGATCATCATCGCGGCAAAACCGAAAATAGCGATGTAGGCCGAGCGCCGGCCTCCCCAGTGTCCGCGGATTCGCGTTGAACCGAGAATGAGGTAAACGATCCAGGTAAAAACGGAGGCAAGGATTTTCGGATCGGCCTCCCAAAATCCGCTCCAGTCTCTGCTGGCCCAGAGGAATCCGGTCAAAATACCTGTAGTCAGGCAAATCAGGCCGAAGATCAGCGATTGGTCGTAGAGCCGGTCACAGACTTCGAGCGGGGGAAGAGAGAAGTAAAGCGCCCTGGGACGCTTGGATTTGAGCTCGCCGGATTGAGCGAGGTACATAACTGCAGCAACAAACGTGAGAAATAACCCGGTGTATCCAAGCAGCATCGCCAACACGTGGATAGTAAGCCATAGGCCACGCAACGCGCCCGGACCGCCAACCGGACCGGCGGTTATCGCTGCCGCCAAGGTCAACACAAAAGCGAATGGCAGGACCAAGATGCCGAGCCACGTGATTCGGTACCGCAGGTAAATCAGAAAGAACGCGGCGGCCACGCAAAACGCGAGGAAAGACAGCGCAGCTTCGACGTTCGTGAGCGGCAAGCGATGAAGATAAAGCGCATCCCAGACCAGGGCAGCGCTATTTAGAGCGAGACCCAGGCCGAGCGCGGCGAGGGCTGAGGAATTCAAGGCGGGCCGGCCATGCGCCATTGAAGGCATCGCCAGAGCTATTCCGAGCCCGTAAAATGCCAGCGCGGCCCACAGGATGTCGGGATGCATAAGAAGCCGTTTCCAACGTCAAAGTATAGCATTTTCAATGGATGCAGCAGGCAGCCGCGCGCTTACGTGTATAATTGAATTGAGAATTCAATTCACAAAGGAAGACGTTTCATGTCCGAGTTAGCTGCCAAAAGCTGTGTTCCCTGCCGCGGCGGTGTTCCTCCGCTAAAAGGCGCTGAGCTCGAATCCCTCGAGGCGCAAGTTCCAGGCTGGAAGGTGGTTAACGAGCACCACCTGGCGAAGGCGTATTCCTTTCCAGATTTCGTGAAGGCATTGGCGTTCGTGAACCGAGCCGGCGAAATCGCCGAACAGCAAGGACATCATCCTGACATTTATCTCACCTGGGGAAAGGTCGAGATCAAGATATGGACCCACAAGATTGATGGTCTCACCGAAAGCGACTTTATCCTTGCCGCGAAAATCGATCAGGTGGCTTGATCGGGCGTAAACCTGGCAGCTTCCGTCCACGTCATGAAGTCACGCGCCCATAATTCCACGCTGCCGATGGCGCTATCCCTGACTGGTAACCAGCGACCAGAGATTGTTCGACCCTCCAGCTCTTACCATTCAAATTCAACTCTCGCGCGGTGGACCGAATACTCCCGATACGGTTCGACATATACGGCGCGAATCAGTCCCGGTGTCTTGGTGTAGGCCAGCATTACGGTCAGAACATTCTTCTGACTTTGTGGTTTGAAATAGGGGTCGGGGAGAAAGAATTCGTCCTGAGGGCCGGAAGTGGAATAACGGCCCACGAATCGTCCGTTCAAATAGATGAGGGCGTCACGATCCGCGTCAAAGACCAGCTTCCACGGCACGGTCCACCCTTCTGCTACCGCGGGCAGTGCAAACTCGGCCCGGCACCAGCTAAAGGCCGGAACAAATTCCTCGTTGGCGCTCGCATCTCCAAGAAGTGCTTTCTGCCATTGCCCAAAGGCAAAATCCGGATTCACCTCGCGCCCGCGGGCTGCCGCACTGAAGGTTTGAATCTGCCAGATCCCGACAGAGGACCCTGTTTGTGGATTGTCTCCGACGCGAACGAAATCAATGCCCTTGAGTTCTCCCAGCCTGGGTCCAACGTTGGGCGCACCGAAGAGCTCATAGGAGATTTCAACGGTGTTGGTGCCGCTCTTCAGGTAGCGCGAGGCTTCCACTTCAATCAACTTCTTCGTGTTGGAGGCTTCACTTGCCAGTTTGCCGTTGATGAAGACTTTCTTCCCGTCGTCAGAAAGTGCGGCCACGTAGAGCCTTGGCTCGCCGTTGTAATTCAGTTGGCCACGGTATTTGACGTAGCCGTAAGGAACGGGACCCATTTTTTCGAGCGGCGCTGCGGGTGTGCTTTGCCATTGACCGGAACTGGGATCAAAGGTCTCGACGGAGGTCTCGACCACCTTCAAATTGATTCCCTGAACCGGAAGATCGGGAGTTGAGATTTGCACGCTGGCGATCCGGAATCGGCTATCGTAATGCGGCCGCTGAGGTGATCCGTTTACGCTGCAACGGGCCGGCTGAGAAGGAAGCAGCACTTGCACGTGGTGCTCTCCCGGCAGGTAATCCAAATCTGCCCAAAGATGTTTTGCTCCCGAGCCGCTCCGGCTGAGAAAGTACGCATCCGTCATGAAAGGAACTGCAGAGTGGCCGGTGGCATTCAAGCCAGGAGTGGATACAACTTCCTCCACCCAGGTTCGCAGCGCTAGCTTCTTCGGAAGAACAATTGCCTGAAGAGTTTCATCAACGAGAAGAAACTTCGCCTCGTCCTCAACCTGAATACCAATAACCGCGGACCGACTATTCGCTTCCCAGTATTGATAAAGAGTCTTGCCGGTGATGCGCGGTTGCCGCTCTGATTCAAGGGCAAATTCAGCGACTCTGCCGGGTTCGTCGTATACAAGGATGAAATGCCTGCCATTGTTTTCTCCCTGTGACAAAACCTCTGCGGTGGTGTAGATTAACTCGCGGTCGCCGACAGGGACACGCAGCGGCAGCATCTTCATCCCGTGCGGTCCCAGGACGAGTTCGCCTTCGCGGGGAACGGTGAACTTCCGATTCCCATGGGATGCAGGATCGGGGAACACCATTTTGAAGTGGTGCTCTGAGCTGGTATTGGCGCGCACAAACAGGACGCCACTTTTCTGGCTGACGCGCTCGCCCACCCACACGTCGGTGTTAGTCGACTCGCAATCCTGCTGCGACATCTCTGCGCGAGCGAGCAATCTCCCATACATCTTTCTAAACTCGCCAATTTCTCGCGCCGCGTAATATTTGTCCCACAGGCCACCCGGTTCGCGCACCGGTGCCGCATAGTCGTAGGTGGTCGTAAGCTTCTCCGCGGCCCAGTCGAAATTCGTGCCGCCGAATCCCATGTAGTAATTGAAATAGGTGACGCCCATTCCCAGCACTGATTTTGTGAGCGCATTGATCTGCGCCGCGTCCACGCCCACCTGATCGACCGAGAGCTTTTCGCCAATCTGCGAGAACCAGCCGCCTTGGAGTTCAGTAATGCCCATCAAGTCTGCCGGCTGTTGCTTCCGCAACTTCGCGAGAGCGGGAGGAATTTCTTTCATAAAATTCCACCGCGGATAAAAGTCGCAGGTATCCATGATCCGCGCCATGTCCGGGTCCGCCGGGTCACGGACCACTCGAGTCCAGTTGGTGAACAACGGGACTTCAATCCCCCCGTCCCATGCCAGATGCGCCAGGAATCGAATGTACTCGCGCTTCTCCAGGTCCGGCAGAGGCCAGAAATCATATTCGTTCTCAATCTGCATCAGGATGATCGGCCCACCGTTCGTGATCTGGTGACGCTGGATGACAGGAAGGACGTGATCATACCAATACTTGGACGTCGCAAGGCTTTCGGGATGCATACCACGCAGAGGGAAGTCTTTGGCAATCACCCATCGCGGGAACCCGCCGCGCTCAAACTCCGCGCAGATGTACGGGCCCGGGCGGACGATGACCCAGAATCCCATCTCCTGCGCAAGCTTGAGGAAATCTTCAAACTCTGTGAAATCAAAGTGGCCCTTTTCACGCTCGTGATAATTCCAGAAGACCATCGTCTGCACCTGCGTGAATCCCGCGCGCTTGAGCTTCAGGAAACGGTCCGCCCAAAGTTCTTGCGGGCAGCGCGGATAATGGAATTCCGCGCCGAACAGGAAAACATCCCGGTCATGGACGGTGACGCATTCCGAATCATACCGGATGATCTGGGGTTGGCTGAAACGCTTCCAGCCTGTATCGTCATCACCTGTTGGAATCGACAAGGCCCGTTGTGGTGCAGCAAGCATTGCAGCAAAGGGTGTGCTGATCCCAGACAGCAAAAATTCTCGGCGTGTATGTTTCATCTCAGGAACCTCATTGGCAAAGGTTGCGATCAGAATCTAGTTTTTCCAGGATTGCTCGATCTCCTCCAGGGTTTTGCCTTTCGTCTCGGGGAGACGCCGCTTAATGAACGTAAATCCGGCAACGCAGATCCCCGCGTAGATCCAGAACGTAGTTGCGGCGCCGAAGCCGTGGTTCATCAGGGGAAACGTATAAGTCAGGATAAAGGAGGCGGCCCACAGCGACATCACGGCCACAGACATCGCCGTACCGCGAATGCGGTTAGGAAAAATCTCCGAAATCACCACCCAGGTGACCGGCGCCAGCGACATCGCGTAGCAGGCGATTGCCGCGACCACCAGGATGAGCATGTGAATTCCACGGCTGCGTTCGTAGTAACCAGCGCCCAGAACCGTATAGATGATGGCAAGCCCGGCCGAGCCCATCAGCATCAGCTTCCGGCGTCCCACCCTGTCCACCACCCCAATGGAAACGATGGTAAAAATCAGGTTGACGGCGCCGGTGATCACGATGTTGAGCAGCAGGTCGGAAACCTTGTAGCCGGCCGCCGAGAACACTTCCTCGGCGTAGTTGAAAATGACGTTGATGCCACACCACTGCTGAAAGACGGCCAGAACAACTCCCAGCAGCAGCACCTTCAGAAGGAAGGGATCGATCAGGTCCCTCAAATTCGGGCTCCGCATTTCGCCTTGCAGGCTGGATTCGATCTCGGCCAGCGTGCGTGTGCAGTGCGCCTCACCTCCGACTTTTAGCAGCACGCGTCGGGCCCTGGCATGCTGGCCGGCCTTTGCCAGCCATCGGGGGCTTTCCGGAACAACCAGCATGCCTACAAAGAACAGCAGCGCCGGGATTGCCGTCACTCCAAACATCCAGCGCCACCCGTGCTGGCCGTTCCAGGAATGCAGGATGTCTAGCCTGGTAGCGCCCGCGGGCACCGGCCTTGCGATCAGCCAATTGATGCACTGTGCCAGCAGAATGCCGACCACGATGTTCAACTGGTTCAGGGAAACCAGCTTGCCGCGCAGGCCGGCGGGAGAGACCTCGGCAATGTACAGGGGAGAAAGATTTGACGCCAAGCCAATCGCCACTCCTCCGCCGATCCGCCACCGCACAAAAGCGCCGAAAGTTTCTGCCGACGCCGTGCCCAGCGACGAAATGGCAAACAGCGCGGCGGCCAGAATCAGCATCCGCTTGCGGCCAAAGCGGTCGCTGAGATTGCCGGAAATCGCCGCGCCCAGCAGGCAGCCGACCAGCGCGCAGCTCATCGCCCAGCCTTGCAGCGAGGCGTCACCCAGGTGGAAGAACGTCTCATAGAAGGGCTTCGCTCCTCCAATCACTACCCAGTCGTATCCGAAGAGCAGCCCGCCCAGGCCCGCCACGAGAGAAATAATCCAGACGTATGCGGTGCTATATCCTCGTCGGACGCCAGCAGCATCTATTTTGGGAGTAGTGAGGCTCAAGTGGAATTCTTCTCCGGCGGCACCAGCCTTCCCATCTCCAGCCGAGCCCAGAGGTGATTCACGTCCAGCGCCAGCACTTGCCGGAACTTTTCATTTGCCTGCTGTCTCTGCCCGAGCCCGGACAGGGCTAAGCCAGCAAGGAAAAGGCAATCGGTCCGATTCCGCTTCTGCAAATCGTCCTCGAAAAGCAGGAAATTGGGCAACGACGTGGCAAAGTAGTCGATCTTGACCTCAGCAGCTTCTTGCCGCGTTGCATCATCAAGAAGCTTGTGGAGCGCTTTGCAGGCAGCTTCTTCATCTCCTAGCTTTCTCAGAGCCAGTGCCTGGTAGTACGCCATGGGCAAGTGATTAACGCTACCCTGGGCTGCTTTTTCAAAAGAACGCTTCGCTTCTTCCGGCTCGCTCAATGCCTCATAAGCAAGCGCAGCGAAATAGTGCAGATGGTTTTCGGGCGTCAGTGGATGTTTTCCCTCGCCTAAATTCTCCGGGTAGCGCTGTGCAGCCTCAAAGTGCTCCAACGCCTCCTGCGCATCTCCTGATTCAAGGCACTCCAGCCCTGCCAACAAGTGTGCCCAGACGTACTGGCTCGAAACCAGGCCTTCCCCGCCTTCCCACGGATGGAAGCGGCGAGAAACGATGATCTGCATTGCTTTCTGCGGCTGGCCGGTCTGATTGTACAGCGTGGCTTGCTCGATGCTCAGGTCGTCACGCTGCTCAGCCAGATCAGGATATTTCTCAAGAGTCGCTAATCGAGCTTCGGCTGGTACCCCTGTGCGCTTCGACAACTGGTCCATTTCATAGAGCAGCCGCGCGTGAGCAGGATTGGCCTCAAACGCCTTGCGATAGGCTTCCACGGCTTTCCCCGCATCGTGGCGGACGTTGTAGTAAGCAATCCCCAGATTCCTCCATGGGATCGAGAAGGACGGTTCCAATTCGCAGGATTTCTCCCAGTTTCGAATAGCCTCTTCGTAGCGCTTCTTGTCATAAAGGAGGTTGCCGAGATAATAGCAGGCTCTGTGATCCTCCGGGCTTGCTGCCAGGGCGCTTTCAAGCACCTGCGCTTCTTCCAGGCGAGCCGGGAAACAATAATCCGGAGGCGCTGAAGACGCGCGGCGGCGGAAACCACAAGCCTTCTTCGCCTCGCCCGCTTGCTCGCAGAAGTAGCCCAGCGCGTACAGTACCATGGGGTAAACCTGCCCGTCGTTCGCAGCCAACAGGCTTCCCAGCAATCCTTGTGCCTCATCCCACAATCCGGCATTCGAATAGTCGAAAGCGATATCCAGATGGGTCTGCACATCGCCTCGCATCAGATGGCGCAATTCCTCGCCCAAGCTCTCCGCCCGCTTGTCATCCTGCCTGGCCGTACACGCCAGAACCAGCTCGTTCCGGGACCAGAAATCAAGCGGGTCCATGGCCGCCGTTTCCTGAGCCAGCTTTTCGGCCTGACTCACCTGCCCGGTCCGCCGCAGGATGGCGGACATGAGATTGCGCGCCTTCAGGTTCGGAGAATTGACGGCCAGCGAGCGTTCAAGATGCTCAAGTGCGCTTTCGTAGCGGAGATGCTGGCAATCAATTTCAGCAAGCGCGTAATAACTGGCGCCCTGCCACGCGTAATTCCAGGCTGCTTTGTAAAAGGCCGAGTAGGATTCGTCAA
>JASHOS010000307.1 GCA_030040995.1 Terriglobia bacterium
CAGAACGAGTGCAGTGAACTTCAAGGTGTTCTAATTCTATCATCACCGGCAGAAGCGAATGAGAACGGCGCGCTTATATGTCCCGTAGCGCCGACCTTTAGGTCGGTACTTGCCGGGCTGAAGCCCGGCGCTACAAACGCAAGCAAAATTCTTGCTCTGCGGCCCATGGCGGACTAGCGACGTGTTGGCTCGCCCGGCTTGGCGGCGCCGGCGAGCGCCCCGTACAATTCAGGTCTGCGGTCGGCAATCCGGTCAAATTCATAAACTCCGGGCACGCGTGCTATGCGGTTCCGGTCCGCTGCCGAGAGATCGACCTCCGCGTAAAGCACAGTCTCTTCCGAGTCCCCCGCTTCGGCCAACACTTGGCCGGTGAAGCTGATAATTTGAGAGTGGCCCACGAACCGGAAGCCGCGTTCTTCTCCCACGCGGTCCGCCACGGCGACGATCATGTGATTCTCCGTGGCGCGTACTTTGGGGACGTGTTCCCAGGAATCGGAGCCGGCCGGCCAATTGGTAGGAATCGCGAGGACCTGAGCGCCTTTCAACTTGGGCACCCGGCCGGCCTCCGGAAAGCTGCAGTCATAGCAGATGTTGATGCCCATCTGGCCTCCCGGAATTGGGAATAGCGGGAACGGCCGGTCGCCGGCAGTGACGAAGCGGTCTACTCCCAGATAGGGCAGGTGGAGCTTCCGGTAAGCACCCCGCACACCCTCCGGGCCAATGACTGCCGCGGAATTAAATATCCTGCCGTTTTCATTCTCGAGTATTCCGAGAACTATAGTGCACCCCCGCTTTCGCACCACCTGCGCGATTGCCTCTGTGCTCGGCCCGGGAATGGCTTCTGCCTCGAGGATTGCTTCGTTGAGGCTGTTAAAGCAATAGCCTGAAACGGCGCATTCGGGAAAGATGATCAACTGAGCGCCGTTTTGAGCAGCGCTTTCAAGCCGCTCCATCATGGCCTGGATATTGCGGCTTTTGTCTGATAGGCGCACGTCCATCTGCACGACAGCTAGTTTCATTACGAGTCCTCCAGGAGACTTCTATCATACCGCTTGGAGACCGCAACGAGGTTCTTCCGTGCAAGGACGGACGATCAGCGGATTGGCAACAATTTTTCGTCGAACCCCCTCACCCGCCTGCGGGCAGGGGCCGCTCCGTCGCTGAAGCTCTGGAGCGTAAGCGACCTTCGGTGGGCGCAGGCCCGGCCCGCGCTGGCTGGAGAAAGCGCCGGCCACGGTCTCTCCCGAGGGAGAGGGGAGCATGTCTATAAGTGTTGGTTGCGGCCACAAGGCCGCGCTGTGCCATCCCGACCGCGCCGCCCGAGATGAATACAGTACGTGTGAGAATAGGGTTAGGAGCGAGAAGCTCTGGCCTGTACCCAGGCCGTTGAAGGTGTGGATTAATCGTTTGAACCACAAAGGCACCAAGCCACGAAGCGTGAAAACAAGACTGCTTTCTCTGTATCTTGGTGTCTTTGTGGTGAGATGTGCAATTTCTTCACACGTTCGTCGGCCTGGGCTTTGTTGGTTCGCTCCTTTGAGGCTCAAACCCATCCAGAAGTTCCGGTTAATGGCCCGAATAGCGAATCAGATCGTGGATAAGAGGACGCGCGGACACCGGAACGGGCACGCTACCGTCGACGATTTGTTTCGTCCGGACGGCGGCTCCGTACATTGCTACGTCTCCAGACTCATCCGGCTGCACGACCGAGCCATCCAGGCTGACGCCGCCAAACAAGCCGCGGCTGCGAGAATAAGTAAGAATTTCCGAACGCAGCTTGATATCAGTGCTAGCGCCAGCGGAACGCCCTACCGGGCCGGCTGCCGCTTCGGCGTCCGCGCCAATCTTGAATTTGTCGCTTAACAAGCTGTCAAGCCCCTTGATGTTTGTGAAAACCATGACGATATCGGTGGATGAGCCGCCAATCTGAAATCCGTAGCTTCCTCCGCCGATGGAAAGAAATGCCGGCGCGCTCCATCCCCGAGGTGTGCGGCACGTCGCCAGCCCCTTGCCATACCTCCCGCCAACCAAGAAAGCTGCTTTTTTCTCGCCAGGAATGATCGCGAGACATTTTGCGTCGGAGAGCAGGTCTCGCGGAATTGCCTTGTCTGGGGTATCCATGATTTCCCGGAACACCTCCGTCGCGCTGCGAATCCTCGCGACGTCGTCCGACCTATTGGAAGCTGCCATAACTGGTAAAACTGCGCTTAGCATAAGCGCGATTGATAAGAATACTCGTTTTGACATTGCCACCTCTCTTTTTTGGGATTCACCGTGATCCTTCCCGGAGTTTACCCTGAGCGAAATACCGGAATTCGACGCTTCGCTTAAAATGACAAGCGAAGCGCCCGGGATGACAGGGTCAGCGTAATATATTCACAGCCCCCGGGAGATCCAGACTATACACAACGAGATAAGTCCGCGACGGCTATTTTGTTGTAGCGCCGCTCTATGAACGACGAAATTAGCCGGTCGCAGACCGGCGCTACAGCGATCGAGTGTCCCGGACTTATCTCGCTCAGTATAGTTCTAGGCACAAGCCGGCTGCCGCCCCAAACAACATTCTCGCGGATCGGGCCTTGGAGAAGACTAATCCCCTCAATTTTCGGAGCGCAGGGCTGCGCCAGCAATACCGTTGAGCCGTTAATTTGGCTCAGAAAGTGCTGTAGAGCCGCTCAGGCGGCCTTGTCCCACGCATGAAAATCTCGGCAGGGACCCCTCACCCGCCTGCGGGCAGAAGCCGCTCCGTCGCTCAAGCTCTGGAGCGTAAGTGACCTTCGGTGGGCGCAGGCCCGCCCGCGCCGGCTGGAGAAAGCGCCGGCCGCGGTCCACCCTCTCCCTGGGGAGAGGGAAAACTGCGATCTTTACCTTCTCGCCTTTCATATCGAGGACACACGCTACGGGTTCACCCCCGGTGTCCAGCAGAAAATGTGGGACACGCTCAGCCAGGCGGGAGGGGTGCAGCTTGCGTTTTGCAAAAATCCATTGACTCCCGTCTGTTGGCTCGCTACAATACCTACCTACTGGTCGGTATTGAACTTGAGAGGTTTTATTTATGGAGACCCCGGTCACAGGCTCTGAGATTCTGTTGGAGAGCCTGAAGCGTGAGAATGTGGAGGTGGTGTTCGGCTTGCCAGGTGGCGCTGTTCTGCCTCTGTACGACGCTCTATATAGTGCGGGAATCCGCCACCTGCTGGTCCGGCACGAGCAGGCAGCAGGATTTGCCGCCGACGGCTATGCGCGGGTTACCGGGAAACCCGGAGTTTGTCTGGTGACCTCGGGTCCGGGCGCCACCAACCTGATTACAGCATTGACCTCGGCGCAAATGGATTCAATTCCTATCGTGGCTCTCACCGGCCAAGTGCCGCAATCGCTGATCGGCAAGGACGGTTTTCAAGAAGCCGATACCATCGGCATCAGCTTGCCCTGCACCAAGCAGTCTTTCCTGGTTCGCTCGGCTGCCGAGATTCCGCGAGTCATTCATCGCGCCTTCCAGACCGCTGTTTCGGGACGGCCCGGGCCGGTGTTGGTGGACCTTCCCAAGAGTGCTCTCCTGGAAAAAACCACACCCCATTATCCCCACAATGAGAGCGGCGCGCAGGGAACCTTGCGGCGGCGCGAATGGGACCAGGAAGAGATCGAGTGCGCCGCGGCAATGATCCTCGAGAGCCGCCGTGCCGTGCTCTACGCGGGAGGGGGGACAATTCATTCCGAAGCTTGGCCGGAGCTTTCCGAGCTCGCCGAATTGTCGCAGATTCCGGTGACGACCACCCTGATGGGACTCGGCGCTTTTCCTTCATGCCATCCTCTCTCTCTCGGAATGCTGGGAATGCACGGTTCATATTCCACGAATATGGCGGTCTGTGAATCGGACCTTTTGATCGCCGTCGGAGCACGGTTTGATGACCGGGTCACAGGGCGGCTCAAGGATTTTGCGGCCGAGGCCCGTAAGATTCAGATCGATGTTGACCCATCGGAAGCCGGCAAGAACGTGCGCGTGGACCTGGCGCTGATTGGAGACGCCAAAGAGGCGCTCCGGGCCATCATTGCCGCGCTTAAGCGCGGCAGACCCTCCGCGGCGCGGGATCGGCGCGCTTGGCTTGACCGGATCGACGGGTGGAGAAGAGAGCATCCCCTCCAGTACGATAAGTCGGCGGATAGCGTGAAGCCTCAATTTGTGATTGAGACAATTTCCCGGCATGTAGACGAGGATGCGATTATCGCCGTGGACGTAGGCCAGCATCAGATGTGGGCCGCTCAGTTTTACGACTTTTATCAACCCCGGACGTGGCTGTCCTCGAGCGGTCTCGGGTCAATGGGTTACGGCTTTCCGGCAGCGATGGGCGCTCAACTGGCGTTTCCCGACCGTCAAACCATCGCCATCGTAGGCGATGGCGGGTTCCAAATGACGCTGAACGACCTGGCGACCGCGGCGCAATATCGGGTCCCGGTGAAAATTGTGGTTCTTAACAACCGGGCGCTCGGCATGGTCCGGCAATGGCAGGAAATATTCTTTGAAAAGCGCTACTGCGATATTGACCTCAATTTCGCACCGGATTTCGCGAAACTTGCCGAGTCCTATGGCATTCGAGGCAGGAAAGTAGAGCATCAGAAGGACGTAGATGGCGCGGTGCGGGAAATGTTGAGCGATCGCAATCCCTGCCTGATCGACTTCTGGGTCGATCCGGCAGAAAATGTTTATCCCATCGTCCCTCCCGGTGCGTCGCTGGCAGAAATGATCGTGGAGCCGCCGCGCGTTCAAATTGAGGATGAGGAGGAAGTTCTCGACGACCTTTGGACCGTCTAAGTTGGGCAAGAAGGATGCTGCGGTGAAGTGGCTGTTTACCATTGACACAGAAGAGGACCTGATCGTCTTCTGCCGTCTGATAAATATTTTTCGCCGTAAAGGCGTTAAGATATCCTGGATGAGCACGGCGGCGCTCTCTGGAGCGTACCGCATTTTAGCGGTCTTCCAAGGGCATCCCGGCGAGATGGACCACATTTTCAATTTCATTCGCCGGACCGAGGGCGTGCTTCACGTTGCCTATTACCAGGAAGGCGGCGCCGATGCAGCTTCGTTTGTTTTCGCCGATGGAAAGATGGAGGCCCTAGGGACGGCGCGCTGGCCGGACCTTTTTCCGCAAGCGAGGGTGGCGTTTGCAGGCCAGGGTAGTCTTCTTCTTGAAATTCCACCCGGGTCAGCTCCGGAAGCTGCGCTTTCCACCTCGCAGGCTGCCGGCTTTGGCAGGTTTAGCCGCGTGAGCGAATCATAAATATTCAGAGGAGATTCATATGGCTAAGGTGTATTACGAGTCGGACGCGGATTCGAAAGAGCTTTCGGGCAAAACGATTGCCGTGATTGGATACGGCAGTCAAGGACATGCGCACGCGCTCAACTTGAGAGATAGCGGATTCAAGGTCGTCATTGGACTGCCCGCTTCCAGCTCGTCGCGGGCCAAGGCTCGGGCTCAGAAGCTTGAGGTGTTTGACCCCGCGGAAGCGGCGCGCCGAGCGGACCTGATTGCGGTGTTGATTCCCGATCACGTGCAGCCCAAAATCTATCAGGAGTCGATTGCCCCCCACCTCGGACGCGGCAAGGCGCTGCTTTTTGCCCATGGATTCAGCATTCATTTCAAGTTTATCAGTCCCCCGCCTGACGTAGATGTGATCATGATCGCTCCCAAATCACCCGGCCATCGGATGCGGGAATTGTTTCTGGAAAAGGTCGGCGTGCCGGGGCTTTTGGCCGTAGAGCAGGACGCGTCAGGGAAAGCGGAAAAGATTGCGCTTGCCTACGCACTAGGCGTAGGCTGCCTCAAGGCAGGAGTGATCCGCACCACCTTCAAGGAGGAAACGGAAACGGATCTCTTTGGAGAGCAAACCGTGCTGTGCGGCGGCGTATCCGCGCTAGTGCGCACCGCGTTTGAAACGCTTGTGGAAGCCGGGTATCAGCCCGAGATTGCCTACTTCGAGTGCCTGCATGAATTGAAGCTGATCGTCGATCTCATCTACCAGGGCGGCATCAAGTACATGCGATATTCCGTGAGCGACACGGCCGAATACGGTGATTACACGCGCGGGCCGGTGGTGATTGACCAACACGTGCGCGAAACCATGAAAAAAGTTCTTGCGGATATCCAAAGCGGCGCTTTCGCCCGCGAGTGGATGAAGGAAAACGAGCAGGGCCGCAAGCGATTTCTGGAGATGCGCGAGCAAGCCACGGGTCACGCTATCGAGAAAGTGGGAATGGAGCTCCGCAAGATGATGGCATGGAACAAGCCGGCAGCCGAAGAGGCCACCGCCGCCCAAGCTCAGGCGAGACGGTGAAGAATGCCGGGATTCGGGACTCGGATTTCGGGGCTCGTGACCATCGCCTGTTAGCTGAGAGCTGATCGCTGAAGGCTTATTTCATGAAACCAAAAGCAGAACGTACTCCGGCTGCACACCTCAAGGCGCACTCGCACTTGCATCCGCAACACTTGGCGGTCGTCGGCGCGGGGAAGCTGGGCGAGGGCCTGCTCTCGGGCATACTGGGAACGCAACTTGCCCCTGCAAGTCACGTTGCCGCGACTGTGGCTCACCCGGCGCGCGCCAGCTACCTGGCCGAGAAGTATGGCATCAAAGCCGGTACCGACAACCACGCCGCGGTGGAGGGCGCAGATCTCGTATTAATCTGTCTGAAGCCCCAGCAGGTAAAAGGCTTTCTTCAAGAGGTCCATGGAGATTTGCGAAAAGATGCGCTGATCGTTTCGGCAGCCGCGTCGGTCACGACGGCACGCATCGAGCGGGAACTTCAGCACCCCGCCCGGGTTATCCGGGCGATGCCCAATACGCCGTGTCTCATTCGGCATGGCATGATCGCTCTAGCGCGGGGCCAGCACGCCACCGATACAGACTTAGAGATCGCGGAGGGAATTTTCAGTTCGATGGGCCGCACCGTGATTGTAGACGAAAAACACATGGACGCCATTACCGGGCTTTCCGCTTCCGGCCCTGCCTACGTTTACACAATTATTGAATCCTTGGCCGAGGCGGGAGTGAAACTTGGCCTGCCTCGCGAGCTCTCGACGGAATTATCCGCGCAAACTCTTTTAGGCGCTTCGGCGTTGGTTTTACAGACCGGAGAGCATCCTGCAAAATTGAAAGATATGGTCACAACGCCTGCTGGCTGTACAATCGACGGCCTGCTTGAGCTCGAAGAAGGCGGGCTGAGGGTAACGCTGATCAAGGCGGTGGTGCGCGCCGCAGAGCGGGCCCGCCAACTCGTTGACAGCCACAGCGCCTGATTCAAAGCCGAACAGTTCCCCTTTTTCACCGAACAGCTCCCCCTTTTGACCGATCGTGTCCCAGAGATCTCTCAACGTCCGGCGCTCGCTCCGTCGGGCTCCTTCTTCTGCAGTCGAGGACTCAGGTAGCGATCGCCGAGCAATACGGTCTCAAGGGCAACAAAGAGCTGCCTGCCAAGATCGTCCTTGAGCATGTAGCCGCTGGCGCCGGCCCGGAGCGCAGAATCAACGAGCTGAGCCGAGTCATGCATGCTGAGGATGAGAATCCGGGCGCCGGGTAAAAATTTCTTAATCTCGCGTGTCGCGGCAATGCCGTCCATCTCCGGCATTGTGACATCCATAATGATGACGTCAGGACGCGCCCGGCGAGCCGCTTCCGTTGCTTCTCGTCCGTTGGACGCCTCGCCGCATACTTCCCACTTGGGGTTGGGCTCAAGGAAAGATCGGAGTCCCCGGCGGATAACTTGCTGGTCGTCAACTACAAGAATGCGATGGTGGTTTGTCGCCGCCACGTCTGGTGTTCCTCTTCTTCCTTCTTAAAGTTGTAGATGCGAGGACTCCATTCAACGGAGGCGGATTATTTCCGGGCAAGCGACCGCCCGTTTTTGCCCGTAACTCATTTCGTGAGAAGGATATGAATTTTAATCCGCGGCCAGGCTGGAAAGCCCGCTACCGCCTATCCAACCGATGCTTAGACACCCAATTGAAGGTAGAATATATGCCGTTCGCTGGCTTCCGTTTCCCTTTGTGAGCAAGGCATTGAATAATGCTGACCTTGTAGGGTAGAACGCCTTGAAAGGCCGCCGAGCGG
>JASHOS010000308.1 GCA_030040995.1 Terriglobia bacterium
AAAGGCGAGCCCTGCATTGCAATACCGTAAAACCTTGTTTTTTTAGCAAGATTTTCGGCGAACCCCCTCACCCGCCTGCGGGCAGGAGCCGCTCCGTCGCTGAAGCTCTGGAGCGTAAGCGACCTTCGGTGGGCGCAGGCCCGGCCCGCGCCGGCTGGAGAAAGCGCCGGCCGCAGTCCACCCTCTCCCCCAAGGGGGCGAGGGCTGGGTATATTTCAACTTTGGTTGCGGCCGCAAGGCCGCGCCGCGCTACAAAAACGCACTCCAAACCGTAATAGGCCCGACTTTGACGTGACCGTGGGTTTTCAACAGACCGCTCTGCGCATAGAGCCTGACTTAGGTGCAACCTACCTACTCCCTTCCAGCCTAATTAGTGCGAAGCGCTGACATCGGATCGATTCGTGCGGCGCGGCGGGCAGGAAGATAACCGGCAACGAACGCAATGGTAGAGAGAACCAGGACCGTCCCTGCAAAGGTCAACACGTCTGTCGGAGCGATTCCGAACAGCAGCGACGTGATCAAGCGCATGCCGGCGAAAGAAATCAAAACTCCCAAGCTAATGCCGGCGATCGCCAGGCGCAGTGTCGCCCGGATGACCATGATTTGCACGTTGCCCGGGGAGGCGCCGAGGGCCATCCGGATGCCAATCTCTTGCGTTCGCCGTGCTACGGAATAGGAGATTACGCCGTAGATGCCCAGCGAAGCCAGAATGAGGCCAAAGATTCCAAAGCTTGTGACGAGCAGCATAAAGAAGCGGCGCGGTGAAACCGCATGATCCACAATCTGCTGGATGGGCTGAAACTCGGCGGCAGGCTGGTTGGGGTTCAATTGCCGGAGCGTGCGAAGCACACTGGCCGCCAGCGTATCCGGGGGGAGCTTGGTCCTCACCACGAGCTCTGCGTCATCGGGCCCTGCTTGCGTCGCTGGGTAATACGCTTGCCAACCGGGTTCTCCCTCCACGCTCGTTTCGCGGACGTCGGCGACCACTCCGACTACGAGTCTGTCGCCGCCTCCCGCAACCGCGATCTGTCCCACCGCGTTTCCTTCGGGCCAGAGCGCGCGTGCAAGCGTCTCGTTGATGACGATGACTTTCTGGCTGGTGGGGCGATCTTCCCAGGAGAAATCGCGCCCAGCTACCAGGCGCATGCCCATAGCGCGGAAGAAGCCCGGCGTGACGACATACACAAGCGGACTCGGAGCCTCGCCGCGGCGATATACCTTACCTTTTACTTCCACCCAACCCCAGCTTCGATTGTGGCCTAGCGGCAGAAAGTCCACGATTCCGGCAGCTTCGACGCCGGGTATCGTTTTGACGTGGTTCAAAATCTGCTGGAAAATAACGGCTCTTTTCGCCGCACTGCCTCCATCGTCGTAGTCCGCTTTAATTGCGGCGGAGTGGGCAGGTTGGAAGCCCAGATTCACACTCAGCACGCGAAGAAAGCTACGCAGCAGCAATCCCGCGCCTACCAGCAGCACGCACGCCAGAGCCACCTCACACATCACCAAAGCGGCCCGCACACGCTCGTGTTTTTTACCTTCGGACATGCCCGGGCCTGCATCGTTCAGCGACTCGCGCAGGTTGCCGCTCGAAATCTTAAGGCCCGGAACCACGCCGAATAACGCCGCAACGGCAACGGCAACCAGCAGGGTCCACAGAAGAGCAGCTCCATCCACCCGCACGCCGCCTAGAAGAGGCAATGCGATCGAAGCTTGATGTATAAGGAACAGGGTAATCGCTAACGGAAGGCCCACGCCCAGTACCGCGCCGGCCGCAGAGAGTACAAAACTTTCCGTCAGAAGTTGACGCACCAGCCGCATGCGTCCGGCACCCAGCGCGCTACGTAAAGCAAACTCCTTGCTGCGGGTCGCCGCGCGGGCTAAGAGCAGGTTTGAGAGGTTCACACAGACGATAAGAAGGATGGCGCCCACCGCAGACCACAACATAATAAGGGGACCGCGCAACCGGCCGGTCACATACTTTTTCAGCGGGGTGAGGGTGGCCTTGTAAAATCCCTTTGAGTTCGGATATTTCACATTGAAGTAGAGCTGGGGCACGACGAGGTTCACATCGCTTTGTGCCTGCGGCAGAGTCATGCCAGTCTTGAGCCTGCCAATCATCGTGAGATCGTTCCCATCATCACGCCAGTTGTCCAAAATGTAAGGTGTGAAGAGATCGACCCTTTCTCCCGGTGAAAACACCGCACCAAAATCGAAACTCGGCGGCAGGATCCCAACCACCGTCACCGGCCGCCCGTTAAGATCGATAGCTTTGCCCACAATCTTCGGATCGGCTGCAAACTGCCGTCTCCAATAGGCATTTGCAAGCAGAGCCACAGAATGACTGCCCTTCCTCGCATCCTCCGGCGCGAACAAACGTCCAAGCGAAGGCTGCACCCCTAACACTTGGAAGAAGCTCCGCGTCACATAAATACCGGTCGCAGGTACAGGCTCCCCACGACCCGTAAGCCTGTAGTTATCTTCCGTGGAAAAGGCGAAATAACCTGCCACATCTTGAAAGGAATGATTCTGCGCACGAAACTCTTGGAAGGCGTCAGCGGAGTAGGTCTCGCAGGAGAACCCACACTTTGTGGGAGGCGGAGCAATCCAGACAAGCTGTCGAGGGTTCGCCAGCGGCAGCGGGCGCAACAAAATCGTATTGACCACGCTGAAGACGGCCGTGTTTGCGCCAATGCCAACACCGAGGATGAGCACGGCGATAAGCGTAAAGCCGCGGTCCCGTCTTAACGTCCGAAAGGTATAGCGCAGGTCTTGCAGGATGCTCTCTAGAGCCGGGAACCCGTGCGCTCCTTGATCGCGGCGCTTTTCGTTTGACATATCAACTCCTGCTGCGATGTCGCGTCATTGTCATTATTACTGCCCTACCGGTGACACAACACGTTTGCTTTGACGGCTGGACGCAGTTTCAGTTAGCGGGCGCGGTTGAAAGCGCGAGAGCCACCCTTCCCCTCGGGCTGAGCGTGTCCCACATTTTTTGTTGGACACGGGGGGGTGTATCAGGGCACGGCTTCACTGAAAGCCGTGCCCTGTCTTGAAAATCT
Source organism: Terriglobia bacterium (assembly GCA_030040995.1). Classification (GTDB taxonomy): domain Bacteria; phylum Acidobacteriota; class Terriglobia; order UBA7540; family UBA7540; genus JASHON01. Next base: position 3,060 of record JASHOS010000308.1, read on the forward strand.
CAGTCAGGACCCCCTCACTCGGCGCTGCGCGCCGCCCTCTCCCCCAAGGGGGCGAGGGCAGGAGTCACTTCCATAGCTTCGTGGGTGTCCGTCGGCCGACGGACATGACCACTAATACGAGGCCATCCACAACCTGCTGCGTAGTAGCGACTTCATGTCCACTCCCCGTGTCCGGCCGGAGATATGGGTAAAGCTAAGTCCCGAGGGAGAGGGCAACGGGTTCGCGCGGGTTTGGTTGCGGCATCGAGGCCGGACTGCGCTACCAGCTTTCCCGTCCTCGGTGATCTGGAAGTTTTTTCTGGTGAGGCCGGAGACTACCGGTTGACCTTGCTTGTCGAGGACGGTGACATCGAGGAAAACCGGAGTTGTGGTGATGTGGAGCGTGGGGCGGGATGGCCCGGCCTGTTGCGGGTTTTTACCCTGAGCGGAAGGTAAAAGTGCCGGGAGCAGCTACGGCATATTTTCAGAGGCATTCAGAAGGCGCGAGCAAAGCCTGTAAGCCGAATCCTGTGCCCCGGCGAAGCCGGGGTGGCGATCATTCCTCTAGTCCAGGCATTGCTGCCGGGATCAAGCGACCTACCCGAGAGTCACCTGCGCCTCCGCTCCAGGCAAGCCGGAAGCAGAAGGCGCATTGCGGAGCGGGCAGCTCCTCTTCTCCTATTTGGTCTTGCTCCGTGTGGGGTTTACCCTGCCGCCGGCATCACTGCCTGCGCGGTGCGCTCTTACATTGAGGCCGCCGGAGCGGCCCGCACCTTTTCACCCTTACCCCGCCAAGCGAGGCGGTATGTTTTCTGTGGCACTTTCCGTACCGGAAGCGTGAGATCCCGCCGGAGCGGGATTTTCTTCTCTCCGGCCCTCGCCGTTAGCGAGCACACTGCCCTGCGGAGTTCGGACTTTCCTCTCCCCCAGCGGGATCAAGGCCAAAAGATTATGGCCCTCCCTGCCGGGGCAGCGACCGCCCGGCTTGCTCGCGCAGTTTCATCATAGTTAGCGCATGCCGGGGGGTCAAATAATGGCTGGACGCTGCAGTGAAATGTTTGGCCAGGACCCCTCACCCGGGCGCTGCGCGCCGCCCTCTCCCCCAAGGGGGCGAGGGCAGGGATTCTTTTCATGCTTCGGAGTACCGCATGGCGGCATGGTCGCTCTCCCCCGACGTGCGCGAGCGGGCGAGGGCTGTTTCCCTTGTTGACTGCGCTTATTTCAGCCGCGCTCCGTTGGGCACGTCTTCGAGAAACGTCGCGAGCACCGGTTTTCCGTCTTCGCCCAGCGAGGCGGCTACGACCATGCCGTTCGAGTCCACGCCGCGCAGTTTGCGAGGCTGAAGGTTGGCGACGATCACCACTTTCATGCCTACTAACTGCTCTGGCTGATAATATTCAGCAATGCCGGCGCAGATTTGCCGAACTTCCGCTCCAATATCCACTTGGAGCTTCAGAAGCTTCGTTGCGCCGGGGATGGGCTCGGCGGAGAGAACCGTTCCTGCTCGCAGATCGACCTTGGCAAAATCGTCGATGGTGATCTTTGGAGGCTCGGGGCTAGAGGCTAGAGGTTCGCGGTTAGGGATTTGGGGTTCGGGACCGGGGATTGGAGATCCCGCTTTGGCTGACACCCCTTTGGCAGCTTTTTCCTCCTGGGCGCGGTCCTGATCCGCAAGCTCGCGCAGCCTGTGCAGCATCGCTCTCCTATCGAGGCGGGGGAAAATGGGTTCAGGTTTGCCAACTACCGTTCCCGGCTCGATTTGCCGGAAATGTAGCCGGCTGTCGATCACCTCATCTTCAACTCTTCCATGCTCACCTAACTGCTTCCAAAGCCGTTCCGCGGCGCTGGGTAGTAAAGGATAAAGAAGAATACAGGCAATGCGCAGGGTCTCCGTTGTCCTGTAGAGAGTACCTTTCAGGCTTTCTTGGCCGGCTGGCAAAGCGGATTTAGCCAATTCCCAGGGTTTTTTGTTAACGATCAGCTTGTCGGCCCGCGACATCAGCATCCATAATCCGGTAAGGACTAAGGAGAAATCCAGACTGTCAAACGCCTGCGGACCGCCCACAACAACAGAGCTGGCGTCCGACGCTGCTTCGTCTCGGGTCGCATTATCCGGCAAGGGTATAGCTCCATCGCAAAACTGCTGGAGCATGGCCAGAGTGCGGCTCGCCAGATTCCCCAAACCGTTCGCCAAGTCGGAGTTATAGCGCTGGATCAAACCCTCATAGGAAAAACTGCCGTCCAGGCCGAACGGCGTATCGCGCAGCAGGTAGTACCGCAGCGCATCGTTGCCTGGCGCGCCGGATTCCTCGAACGCCTTGATGATGGGCTCAGGATAGACCACGTTGCCTTTCGACTTACTCATTTTGTCCTGGTCGTAGTAGATCCAGCCGTGGGCAAAAATAGTTTTGGGAAGCTCCAAGCCGGCCGCCCACAGAAATGCGGGCCAATAGACAGCGTGGAAGCGAAGGATGTCCTTACCAATCATGTGCAAGTCGGCGGGCCAGAATTTCTCAAAATCCTTGCTTCGCTTCTCGCCCTCGAAGCCGATCCCGCTCAGATAGCTGGTCAGTGCATCGTACCAGACGTAGACTACTTGCTCGTCGTCGCCGGGCCACGGGATTCCCCACTTCAATCGCCGGCGGCTGATCGAAATATCGCGCAGTCCGCTCCTCACGAAGCTTTTCACTTCGTTCATGCGGAAATCCGGCAAAACGAATTCGGGATGATCTTCGTAGTGCTTCAGCAGCCGGTCCTCGAAAGCGGAGAGTCTGAAGAAATAGTTCTCTTCACTGATCAATTCCGCAGGACGCCCGCAGTTCGGGCAGTTTACAGGGTCCGATCCGTCGGAAACGTACATCTCATCGAACACGCAATAGCGGCCTTCGTATTTCCTCTTGTCAATGTACCCTGCCTTATCCGCCCGCCCGATCATCCACTGCACCGCGGAACGATGCGCCGGATTCTGCGACGTGTGGACAAACCTGTACTCGCTGATGCCCAGCGTCTGCCACAAGCTTTTAAAAAGCTCGCGCTTCTCCGCCACGAATTCGCCGGGCGATTCCCCCGCCTCAGCCGCGGCGCGCTCTAGCTTTTCGCCGTGCTCATCGGTACCGGTAAGAAAAGCCACATCGTAGCCGCACATACGTTTATAGCGAGCGACGACATCGCAAACAATCGTGGTATAGGCAGAGCCCACGTGAGGGCGGGCGTTGGGATAGTAGATCGGCGTGGTGAGGTAAAACTTTTCCATAGGTTAGCGCCTTCGGCGCGGGGCACGTGGTTCGTGGTTAGTGATTCGCAGCTAATTTTCCACGCAGGCCGTTCATCATCTTCTGAATATCCGTGATCAGGAGTTACAAGGGCTCAGCTTCGGCCTGCCGGCAAAAGCGCAGCTTTATGGAAAGGCGCAACTGGGTATCTATACTGAGCGAGATAAGTCCGCGACACTCGATCGCTGTAGCGCCGGTCTGCGACCGGCTAATTTCGTCGTTCATAGAGCGGCGCTACAACAAAATAGCCGTCGCGGACTTATCTCGTTGTGTATAGCTCCGCCAAAGAGCCCTCCGCGTGAGAGATGAATTGGACGAACTCGCCGGTTGTTTTCCGTGCCTGGCCTTCAGCAAGGTTGGACGGTACGGAAACGGCCGCACGGCGCATCTGAGATACGATGCCAAACTTCTCATCCGAGGGAAACCCGGAGGTAAGGTGATACACGAGTTCAGCCAAGTGCATTGCGTTCTGCCAAACCCACAGATCCTTATAGTCCCGAATTACTGTCCCATCACCGTACTCACCCTTCAATTTAACCGCCCTTCACGAACCACGAATCACGAACCGCCGTCCTGGCACGTGGCACCTATTTCGAAGCGCGGTAGGCAGCCTGCGCGGCCAGCAACACGTCCTTGAGAGGCACCGATTTCTGTTCGGCTAGCTGACGGCAGTCTTCATATTCCGGCGCGACGTTCGTAATGTTGCCCTGCTGCCGCGCAACTTTCACTCGAACCGCGCCATAGGGCGTTTCCACGCTCACCGTTTCGCGCGCCAGTACTTTACGAGTCGCTTCATAGATTCTCAGTCCGATAGTCGTGGTCTCGCTGAATAACAGGCCAGATATTTCGCCGGTTCGCTGGGGGGGACAAAGAATGGTAAGCTCAAGCCCGGGGCGGTTCTTTTTCATCTGGATGGCGCTGCAGGAGACGTCAAGCGCCCCCGCCGCCAGCGCGCGCTCCGCCACATAGCCATAGATTTGCGGGCTCATGTCGTCCACGTTAGCCTGAATAACCGATACCACATCCCCGTTAGCTCCGGCGCGTTCTACAGGGACGTCACTTTCCCCGCCTACGAATAACCTGGCGATGTTCGGATGGCCAGGGAAGTCATTCGCGCCGGCCCCGTAGCCGATCGTCTCGATTCGGAGCGCAGGCATCGCTCCGAATCGTGCTGCCAGCGTTGAAACAATCGCCGCACCAGTAGGCGTGACCAGCTCTCCTTCCGCGCCGGTTGAATAGACCGGCAGGCCCTTAAGCAACTCTGCCGTTGCCGGAGCAGGAACCGGGAGCGTGCCGTGCGCCGCCTGCACGCGACCGCTTCCCACGTTCAGCGGCGAGCACGTAAGTTCGCCGATTCCGAGCAATTCGAGTCCCGCACACGTCCCGGCAACATCCAGAATCGCGTCCACAGCGCCTACTTCATGAAAATGAACCGAGCCGGGGGGCTTGCCGTGGAGGCGGCCCTCCACTTCCGCCAGACGTCGGAAGATGGCCAAAGCACTGCTCTTGACTCTCTGCGAGAGCGCGCTTTCCTGCAGCATCCGCTCGATGTGATCCAGGTGGCGATGAGGTTGCTTTTCAGGTACTGCAATCTCGACGTGTTTTCCTGTGAGGCCGCCGCGCAGCACGCGAGAGATGTGGATCTCATATGATCCAACGGGTATCTTCCGGAGTTCGCCCCGCAGGCTGTCCTCGGGTAAGCCGGCGTCCAGTAACGCGGCCAAGAACATGTCGCCACTGATGCCGGAAGAGCAATCAAGATAGGCGATTCGCATAAAGACCGTGGTTCGTGGCTCGTGATTCGTGGTCCGAAAACCGTGGTTCGTAGATAGTTGTTCGCGACTAGCGATTAGGCGATTAGCAGCCAGCTATCGGCAATTGCCACTAATCCCCAAGCTGATCGCCGATCGCTAACCGCTGATTAATTCGGAACACGAATCACCGCTTTCAAACTCCGTCACGCGGCTTGTTGATGCGCTCCCATAACGTGTCCTGGACAGGTTCGCTGTCGCATTCGATCTCGAGAACGGTTGCCAGCTCGTCCGGGGAGCGCGCGGGCAGACCCGTAAACTTCGCCTGGAACTCTGTCTGCTCAACCTTCATTGGCTGCCCTGTGGTGAGGATGCGAGCGGAGTTGACCTTGGTTCTTAAGCCGCCGATGGCCACCCAATCGCCGGGCCAGAAGTCTACGTGCATATAGAGGGTATTTCCCTTACGGGTGAAGGCAGCATAAGCGGAGTCGGTTACTTGGCAACGCTCGGCTCCGTAGATGGTGTCGCCATGCTTTTCCATCCATTTGCCGACCGCGGTGAGAATCTGCACCGAGGGTCCGGGAATGGAGCCGTCTTCCATCGGGCCAATATTCAGCAGATAGTTGCCACCGCCCTGTGCGCAATGGATCAGGTCGCGCAAGACGGTCTTGGGGCTTTTCCAGTTGTCGTCGCCTTTGTTAAAGCCCCAGCTATCGTTCATGGTCATGCAGGTTTCCCAACCCCGAGTGTCTCCTTTTTTCAAAGGGCCGCCGACGTGCTGTTCGGGCGTTGAGAAGTCACCCGGCAGCCCGTTCCGGTTGTTGACGATGATTTCAGGTTGAAGGTCGAACACCATCCGGTTCATCTTGTGCGACTGCCAGCCCTCCGCGCTGAGTGGCCAATCCACGTCATACCACAGAACATCGATCTTTCCATACTGGCTCATGATGTTGCGGACGAGGCCGTGTGTATAGGCCACAAATCGCTGGCGCGCGGCAGGGTCGGTGGCGCAGCGGGCGCCATCGGGATGATGCCAGTCCATCAGTGAATAGTAAAATCCTACGCGCAAGCCCTCTTCGCGAACCGCTTCCACATATTCCTTCACCAGATCACGTCCTGGCGCTTGCTTCGGCGCGCAGTAGGTGGTGAGATCGGTTGAGAAGTTGCAAAACCCCTCGTGGTGTTTGGTGGTCATCACCATGTACTTCATCCCGGCCTGTTTGGCGAGGCGGGCCCAGGCACGCGCGAAACCGGGCTTGGGATCAAACCTCTTGCCCAGTTTCATGTACTCGAGCACAGGGATTCCTTCAAGCTCCATGGCCCACTCGTGCCGCGCGTGCACGCTGTAAAGCCCAAAGTGAATAAACATTCCAAACCGCGCCTGATTCCACCACGCGATGCGATCGGGGCGGTTGGGAGGCGTATTAAATCCCACGGGCTCACTAACGCTCGGGCGCTCCGCGCTTTGCTCGGGCTGCCGGGCATTACAGGCGACGTTGATCCCGGAGGCAGCCAGTGCGGCGCCCCCGGCTCCAATAGTCTTCAAATAGTCTCGACGGCTTATTCGTTTCACGGCCAACTCCTTTTTGCGTGGCTTAGAATGCTGTACGGGCATAATGCAAAGCTACGATTCTAGCACGTTCGCGCTCTAAACCTGTTTGCCTATGCCATCGCTCACGGTCACGGTCACGTCAAAGTCCGGAAGGAGTACTTGTAGCGCAGCGTTCGCCTCGTAACGCTGCGACCCTTTCGTGCACTTACGAGCCGCAGGGCTAAAAAGCGAGCCCTGCGCTACAAAAAACGGCCTCCGTACCGTAATAAACCCAACTTTGACGGAACCCTGGCCCATCGCTCAGTGGCTCAATTTGACACGAGGGCGGCTTTAGGCCGCCATAGGACAGGCAAAGCTCGCCGCTGTTACGCCACCCTGAAGCGCTGCCGCCAATCGGTCTCTACAACCGCACGGCGGAAAAGCTCTAAAAAAGATATAAGTAATAAAGTTGTTGACATACCAGTACACTCGCATTTATTGTTTTGTTTGGGTGGCGAGCATAAGCCTACTCCATAGCGTTGGGGAAGAGCATGGTAGATTAAACAACTAAATTTCCTTGTTAAGTAAGCCGATAAGCTATAATTCCTCGTTTCCTGACGTAAGATTTTCTCAAAAAGTTGTTGACAAACAATCAATCATTTCTTATATTGGAGAGGATTTTACGAAAGAGGCATTATTCTTGAAAACCGGGTGAGGAGTGACTGGCTCCTGACCTTAATGGCAAAAAGGAGTTAAGCACATGTCGATGAAATCTCGGATTGCGCTATTCCTGCTCATGCTAGGTATCGTGAGTGCAGCTCCCATTTTCGCGGGCTCGGCGGCCATCGGCACCGTAGCAGGCAGTCTGAATGCGACGATCGGCGGACAAGCTCTCCTGCCGAACAGCACCATTTTTAGTGGTGATCAATTGCAAATCGAAGACGGCGCTGCCGTCATCGCGTTTGCGAATGGAAGTCGCATGGCGCTCGGCCAGCACACGCAAGCCCAGTTTTTGAGGGAAGAGAACGGAGTGAGCGTGGAATTGGCAGAGGGGAATGTTTCGATGTATCACCCGGCACAGGGGGCAAACCTCGAGGTGAACGTCGAAAAATGGGCGATCACACCTGGACAAGGGTTTAAGACAGTCGGTGAGGTCGCTATGATCAACGGGGCCGTAGTGGTGACGGCAAAGCAAGGGCTGATCCACGTCGAGGGTAACGGCCAGTCGCTTGATGTGACTCAGGGGAAGACGATCACGCTCCTGCCGAAGACGAAAGCAATGCCCCAAGCGGGTACGTCTCAAAAGCTCGTGGGAGGAAATACGGCGCTTGAGGCTGGCGCGCTTGCTGCTGGCGGTGTGGCTGCTATCCTGGCCGGAGTTGCGGTGTCTCGGGCGGGGAACGCGGAGACGGACGCTAACAATGCGGCGAGTCAGGCTGCGGCGGCCACCTCGGCTGCTAACGCTGCAACATCTGCCGCGACCGCAGCGGGAGATGCTGCGAATGCCGCGGGTTGTGCACTCGATACCATCTCCACCGAACAGAATTTCACCAACCCCAGCCCGTATCTACCCCCGACCGGCTACACGTGTCCGTAGCTAGGAAATAGGTTGTGGGTCGCAACTCTCAGCTCTCCAGCTATCGAGAAAGCTGACAGTTAGGGTAGATTAAGTACGTAAACTAAAACGCCGGGTCTTTCGAGATCCGGCGTTTTTTGTCTCGCCGAACCCTCACCCAGCCCGCGCCGGCTGAAGAAGCGCCGGTTGCGGTCCACCCTCACCCTCGGTACACGGAAAACTGTGATTCTTACCTTCTCGCTTTCGTGGCGAGGACACGCCTTACAGGTTCGCTCCGGTTTCCAGCAAGAGATGCGGGACACACTCAGCCCCCAAAAGGGGGCGAGGGAAGAGTGTCTATTTTGGTGGGTGCGGCTCTGCCGTGCTGCGCAGCCTGTTACGGGTAACGAGCGGGAGGTGTTGTCAGTATTTTGGGACGGAGGGGTCCACCTGGTCCGACCAGGCCAGAATGCCGCCTTTGAGATTCCTGACTTTTCGGAATCCTGATTTTGTAAGCAGATTGAGCGCCTGGGCGCTACGCGCCCCGGAGCGGCAGTGCACCACAATTTCGTCCGCCGTGCTGAGTTCATTCATACGGCCTGGAACTTCTCCCAAGGGAATAAGCTTGGAGCCAGGAATCCGGCAGATTTGAAACTCGTGCGGCTCGCGCACGTCAATGATGACGGGCGGCTTCCCTGAATCGATGAGGCGCTTCAGCTCAGGTGGCGTGATTTCGGGAATGCCGCTGGTCTCCGCCGGTGCAGGTTCTTCGCCGCGGATACCGCAGAACTGCTCATAATCAATCAACCGAGTAACCGTAGGATGCTCTCCGCAGACCGGGCACTCAGGATTTTTCCTCAGCTTCAACTCACGGAATTTCATGCCGAGCGCGTCGAAGAGCAGTAAGCGCCCGACGAGCGGCTGCCCCTTGCCCAAGATCAGCTTAATGGTCTCGATCGCTTGGATGCAGCCGATGATGCCCGGTAAGACTCCAAGCACGCCACCCTCTGCGCAACTCGGAACCAAGCCGGGCGGAGGCGGCTCGGGATAGAGACAGCGATAGCACGGCCCCTCCACCGCATAGAAAACGGAAGCTTGTCCTTCAAAGCGGAAAATGCTGCCATAAACGTTCGGCTTTCCGAGAAGAACACAAGCATCGTTCACGAGATAGCGCGTTGGGAAATTGTCGGTGCCGTCTGCAACGACATCGAAATCCTTGAAAATCTTGAGAGCGTTTTCGGAACTGAGGTGGGTTTCGAATGGAACCACCTCCACGTTGGGATTGATGTCAAGGATGGCATCCTGAGCCGATTCGAGCTTGGAGCGTCCAACGTCGTCAGTGCCGTGAATGATCTGGCGCTGAAGGTTGGTGAAGTCAACGACGTCGAAATCGACCAATCCCAGCTTTCCAATGCCAGCCGCAGCAAGATAAAGCGCCAGCGGCGATCCCAATCCACCTGCCCCGATACACAAGACACGCGCTTGCTTCAGCTTCAACTGGCCTTCCATGCCAACCTCCGGCATGATCAGGTGGCGGCTGTATCGAAGAACCTCGTCTTTGTCTAACCCGGCTTTTGAATTCATAGTAAGAGTCGTCATGGCCGTCTTCCTCAGATCCTGAATCACTTTGCTGGCGCCGTGCTTGGCGCCCGCACTCGTTTGCCAGTTGGCTTTCCTGGCACAGAACGATCATTGGTGGAATCCGAAAAGCGCAGGCCCGCGTCCTGGAGACGCGGCTTGTTGCACGGCCGTCTTTCTCCGAACGCAAACGCTACTTCGCGCTACGCGGGAAATTCAATAGCCCTGTAACCGAAGGCTGCGCCGCCTGCAATGGAGGGAACGATGCTGATTACATCATTATCGTTCAGCGGGGTCTTATCTTTTTGCAGATATCGGATATCTTCATCGTTTAGATAAATGTTCACAAAGCTGCGCAACTTGCCCTCTTCGTTGTAGAGGTGCCGGCGCAAAGCGGAATACTGCGTGGTGAGGCCCGCCAAGGCCTCGGCAACAGTCGCGCCTGTGGTTTCGATGGAGTCCCGCTTGTCTGTGTATTGGCGCAAGGGAGTTGGAATAATCACTTTGACCGCCATGAAATCTCCTTTGGGTGCTGGGACTACAAACTCCAAACGAGGGCTAATGTGGCCCTGATGGAGCGCGCGCACAATCTCTGCAGGCTCCCCGATTCGAAACGAACTGTGGCGCAGTTGAGACCGGCAAACTCCCGCTAGCGTTCAGGCGCTCTCAGGCGCCGCCTGGACGTCAACCACATCAATAGGCTCGCTTTCGAAGCGAGACCGGTCCTCCGCCAGAACCCATGAGGCGTAGTCACCCGCTCTTCCCGCTTCGATTTTCATAATAACATAGGAGACCCACGGCCATGCGTGCTCGCGGTCGTATTCAGAGGGCTGGGCGGAGTGATCCGGGTGAGAATGATAATAGCCGATGATATCGAGGCCGCGCCGGCGGCCTTCCGCCTCGATGCGCCGCAGCTCACCCGGGTCCATGAGAAAACGGTTGCGCTCTGATTCCAGCTCCGGCTGGGCGAGCGGGAGCAACTCTTCGGCTAGCGCTTGGTCCTGACGCAGGTTTCGGATTGCCGCCAATTCGCGCACCTGCTTTAGAAGGCCCGTGTCATTCCCCAGGAGCACACCGCAGCACTCGCTCGGGTAATCGCGCGCCCCGTGATCGGCAATCGCCTCCAGATGCGCTCGTGTCAGTTGAAGCGCCATAGGATACTTGATGAATAACTCCACCGGCTGGTTACATGCCTGTGATTCGTCGTTCGTGGCTCGAGGCACGCACGACTAACCACTAATCACGAATCACTAATCACTGCTGTTCCAAAACCTTTCACTCAGATACTTATCTCCGCTGTCACAAAACACGGTAACAATGACGCCCTCGCGAATGCCCGCCGCCACTTTCAAGGCCGCGGCCATCGCGGCGCCGGACGAGACGCCTACCAGTAAACCCTCCTCGCGGGCCAACCGGCGAGTCATGCCGTAAGCCTCTTCCGTCGACACCGTAAGGTCCTCGTCCGCCACGGCAGGATCGTAAATCCCCGGCAGAATTGCGGAGGCCATATGCTTCAGCCCTTCCAGGCCGTGAAAAGCAGAGTCTGGTTGAAAGGAAATGCAACGAACCGGCGGCTTGAATTCCTTGAGGCGCCGCGAAGTACCCACAAAAGTTCCGCTGGTTCCAAGGCCCGCCACAAAATGGGTAATTCGCCCTTGCGTTTGCTCAAAAATTTCGGCCGCAGTCGTTTCGTAATGTGCTTGCCAGTTGGCAGGATTGTCGTACTGATTGGCGTAAAAATAGAGCTCGGGGCGCTCCTGTACAATCTCACGAACCCTGCGGATTGCGCCGTCAGAGCCTTCCATGGGGTCGGTGTAGATGATTTCCGTTCCATAGGCCGCCAAAATCTGCTTTCGCTCGACAGACACATTGGAGGGCATACAGATTTTGAGCCGGTAACCGCGTGCTGCGCAGATCATGGCATAAGCGATGCCGGTATTTCCCGAGGTGGAATCGACCAAAATCTTGTCGCGGGACATCTGCCCCGATCTCTCGGCCTCCAGAAGGATGCTTTTGGCAGGACGGTCCTTTACCGAGCCGCCGGGGTTTGCCCACTCCGCCTTGGCATAAATCTTCACGCCCGACCGTTCAGGAACAATTCTGTTGAAACTTAGCAGCGGTGTATTGCCGATAAGCGAAAGCACATTGCGGGGTCCGGCGAGCGCCGGGCGATCCTGAGCCGTCGTGACCGGAATGGTCTCTATGATCATGAACATACATTCGCATTGCCGGAGCGGACGTGTCAACGTCCGCGGTTTCCGAACGTATAGACAAGAAAACAGCGTGAATACTAGACTAAGGCAGCAGGCTATATTGCTATGGCGGATCGCAAGGGTGCGTCCATCACGTGGGTTGATATCACTTGGCTGATTATTCTGGCCATCCTTGCCGTTCTCCCTCCGCTGAACGAAATACATAAGCAGATTATTCTGGTTGTGATTGGCTTGTTTCAGATTTTTGAAAATAGAATTATCGGGCGCCTGTCTTCCGGGCGCCGCAATGCGATTAGCGTCCTGGTTAAGACTGCCCTGGCGACTCTGCTCGTGTGGCATTCCGGGGAGATTAACAGTCCCTATTATCCCATCTACTACCTGCCCGTCATCTCTGCGGCGACTCTTTATGGCGCGATGGGAACGATTCTTTGGACGTTGCTGGCGTGCGCCAGCTATTGCGCGTTCCTCATCCCGGCACTGCAGGAATACCAGCTCACCATCGCCGGCGGCGCCGAGCTGGCACTGAACATTTCATTTTTCTTCCTGGTGGCAGTGATCGTGAATCGCTTCGTGATTGAGAGCCGGCAGCAGTCGCTGCGGCGTGAGAAACTGGCCGAGACACTTTCTGAAACCAGTCTTCTCCTCGAGCAGGCGCAGGCGGACGCCCGGCGTTCGGAACGCCTTGCCGCCCTGGGGCAGCTATCGGCAGGATTGGCTCACGAAATTCGTAATCCGCTGGGCGTAATCCGGGGATCGGCAGAAATGTTGAATGGCAAGCTGCTTCAGTCCGACCCGGTCACGGCTGAGCTGGCGGGCTATATCTCGAGCGAGGCTGAGAGGCTCAACCACTTCGTTGGCCGCTTCCTCGATTTTGCCAGGCCGCTACAAGTCAAACCTGAATTTCAGCCCATCACACCTCTTATCGACCGCGCCCTCAAAACCCTTCAGGAGCGCTGGCCGGATGCGAAGGTCGCGATCGAGCGCCATGATTCTCCTAACTTGCCTTTGCTGCCTCTCGATGATGAGCTTGTAGAACGGATTTTTATCAACCTTTTCGCCAATGCCTTCGAGGCAATGCCTGAAGGAGGAAGCCTGCGAATCTCAGTCGAGTCCGCGAAACGGGGCGGGCGGCGTGGAGTCGAGGTTGAAGTTGCAGATACCGGGCCTGGTATTCCTCAAGAGCAGCGGGAGCAGATCTTCAACCCATTTTTCACCACCAAGAAGACCGGCCTTGGCCTTGGTCTTTCCATGGTGGCCAAAATCATGGACGATCATAAGGGCTGGATCCGGCTGACCAGCGAGCCGGGCCACGGGGCGCGTTTTCACCTGTTCTTCCCGGGTCGCGAACAGACGTAGCACCCAAGGATTAGGCACGAACAAGTATGACGAAAGGGTAGCGCAGCGCGGCCTTGCGGCCGCAAGCATACCAGCGCGAAGCCCTTGCCCTCTCCCTCGGGAGAGGGTGGCTCGCGGCCGGCGCTTTCTCCAGCCGGCGCGAGTCGGGTGAGGGGCTCGCTAGAAAATCTGGTTAAAAAACAAGGTTTTACTGTATTGCAATGCAGAGTTTCCCGTTTTTGGAAACTCTGCGGCTCGTCCGTGAATCGCTAAACAAAAGCCGCAGACTTCGCAAGACACGAAGTCCGCGCTTGTATATTGGTTTTTGGTTCTGATCCTCCGGTTGTTGAATGATTTGAATGCTGCTTCGGATGCCGGAGAGAGAGGCCGCTCCGCGCTGAGGCCCGATCCGAAAGGTTCGAGAGCCTGAGGGGTAGATCGGCCCCCCGCCCTCTTCTCTTAGGCCGAGGAGAATCTGAGGCCTTTTGAGCCTGCGTTTTCAAGCTCGACCGGAGGAGTTTGCTCAGGGTCGGGGAGCCGGAAACACAGCCTAACTCAAGGAGGCTGTTATGGACAAGAGAGATCATTGCGGGATCGAAGTGAGTGCCAAAGAGTTGCTGGTAGCGCTGCGCCGGGGCGAGCAGACACTGCCGGTGAAATCGTTTCCCAATACCCCGGAAGGCCATCGGGCCCTCGCGCGATACTTGGTTCGTAAGGGATACGTGGTGCGCGTCTGCCTGGAATCGACTGGCGTCTACGGCCTGGACTTGGCCCTGCTTTTGGAAAAACAGGCCGGGATTGAGGTGATGGTTGTCAACCCGCGGGCGGCACGCAACTTCGCCCAGGCCCTGATGCAGCGGAGCAAGACCGACCCGCTGGATGCGGTGACCTTGATGGAATTTGCGGCACGGATGCCCTTCCAGGCTTGGCAGCCACCTTCGAAGGTGGTTTTGCACCTTGGTGCGATGGCGCGCCGCCTGGCATCGGTGACCGAGATGGCGGCAGCGGAGAAGAACCGCTTGCACGCGGCGAGCGTGGCGCAGGCGCTGCCGGAGGCGGTCCGGCAGGACCTGAAGCGTAGCATCGCTTTTCATCAACGTGCTCTGGATCGGCTGACCCGGCAGGCGCGGAAGCTGATTGCTGACGACGCCCTCCTCGAAGAGCGTTTTCAGCAGTTGGACAGCATCCCCGGGGTAGGCCCTGCCAGTGCCATCGCCCTGCTGGCCGAACTGTCGATGCTTTCGCCCGACCTGGACGTTCGCCAGTGGGTGGCTTCGGCAGGGCTGGACCCGCGGGAGCATTCCTCGGGCAGCTCGGTCCAGAAAAAACCACGGATCAGCAAGGTCGGCAACCGTCATCTGCGCCGCGCGCTGTTCATGCCCGCCTTGGTCGCGGTACGCTTCGATCCGCACCTCGGTGCTTACTACCAGCACCTGCGGGATCGGGGCAAGCTCAAGATGCAGGCCCTGGTCGCAGTCATGCGAAAGCTTTTGCACGCTATCTTCGGCATGTTTAAACATGGTCAGCATTACGACGGCTCGAAGGTTTTCTCGCTGTCGGCCAGCGCCGACTCAACCTCGACCTCCGGCGCGGCAGCGTGAGCCAAAACTTTCTCTTGTCATTCAAGAGAGAATCTACCCCGCTCTCTTGCTGCCCCGCGGCGGCGAGGTTGCGCTACAATTTTCAGGAAACGTATGCCGGGCATCCTGATTGTTGAAGACGAAGCAAAGATGCAAAGGCTGCTGCAGCTCAGCCTTTCCGACGAGGGCTACAGCGTCCAAACGGCTTCCGATGCCGAATCGGGGCTGAGGCTGCTTCGCCAGTCGAAATTCGATTTGGTAATAACCGACCTCAAACTGCCAGGTATGGATGGGCTTGAGTTTCTTCAAGCGGTCAAGAGGACGGACGGGCAAGTTCCGGTAGTGCTGATGACGGCTTTCGGCACTGTCGAGACGGCCGTGCAGGCCATGAAGGCTGGAGCAAGCGATTACGTTCTGAAACCCTTCGGGCTCGAAGAGATGAAGCTGGTCGTCAAGAAGGAGCTGAACGTCCGCCGGCTGCAGGACGAAAACCGGGACTTGCGCGAAGCTCTCGGCAAACGTTATGAGTTTAAGAACATCGTGGCCCGGAGCGCCAAGATGCAGGAAGTGCTGGCGGTCGTCGAGCGTGTGGCGCCAACCAACTCGACCGTTCTCTTGGGAGGCGAGAGCGGCGCCGGCAAGGACATGATCGCCCGCGCGATCCATCAGCACTCCCGGCGCGCTTCCGGTCCGTTTGTTAAGATTAACTGCGCAGCCATCCCGGAAAACCTTCTGGAAAGCGAGATCTTCGGATATGAAAAAGGGGCGTTCACCGGAGCGATCACGTCCAAGCCGGGCAAGTTCGAATTGGCTGATCGAGGCTCAATTTTCCTGGACGAAATCGGCGACGTGCCTCCTTCCATTCAGGTGAAGCTGCTGCGCGTGCTTCAGGAACGTGAGTTCGAGCGACTGGGAGGAACCAAGACGCTTAAGGTGGATGTGCGCCTGGTTGCCGCCACCAACCGCGATCTCCGCGTGGCGCTCGAACAGGGAACGTTCCGCGAGGATTTGTACTACCGCCTCAATGTAGTGCCGATCAACATTCCGCCACTCCGGGAGCATAAAGAAGATATACCGGACCTCGTCGAGGTCTTCCTCGATCGCTTCGGCCACGGTGCGGGCAAAAACGTGAGCAGTATCACGCCCGCGGCAATGAAAGTGTTGATGGAATTCCATTGGCCGGGAAATGTCCGGGAACTTGAAAACATCGTTGAACGCGCCGTCGCGCTCAGCTCCGAAGATGTGATTGACGTCGCTGATATTCGCCTGGACCTTTCTCCCAGTTTACCGCGTCCACCCGCAGGGGAATCAGAAGCCCCCTTCCCTCCCGCCGGTGTTACGCTGGAACAATTCGAGGACGAGATTATCCGCGAATCCCTGCGTCGCGCGGGAGGGAACAAGAGCCAGGCGGCGCGGCTCCTGGGCCTTTCGCGCAATGCCCTGCGCTACCGCCTATCGAAAATGGGCATGCCGGATGACGGGGAAAGCTAAGGGGCGTCGATACGGAGTATGCGGTTTTCTGACCGTCGGTCTTTTGTAGCGCCCCGATCTATCGGGACGGCCTCTCGGAAAGTCGGCAGCCTTGAAAATGCTTCCAGCTTGAGCGTGGATCTACAGAAAACGAAAGGCTTATGGCGCCGCCGACAAGGAGCATTCTGATTCGGTTTCGCGGGCCAACGGCCCATCATGACAGGCTGAAAAAGCGAGCCTGTGCTACTACATCGCACTCAATCGACACAGTCGATGCTGCCACCGTTCGGCACGGTCATAGATTTTGTATTTCGCGCGTAAGCCCAGTGGGCTTGAAGCTCCCCTCCGGGTGTATGCTACACTTTTTGAGACATTCCTGGTTATTCTCAGTTGAAAAGCCGGATAGCTCGCCATGACTCGGCTACAAAGTGGAGGAGAGCCGCAAGAAACGAACTATCTAACGAAATACCTGGGGCCGTTAGCTCAATTGGTAGAGCAACTGACTCTTAATCAGTAGGTTGGGGGTTCGATTCCCTCACGGCTCACCATCCAAATCCTTCTGAATCAATCTCCTTGCAGTTTCGAGCACGGCCTGGACCGGCCAAAACATAACAAAACCGTAACGAAACCCGGTTAGTTCGGTTTGGTCGTAACAAAACTCTTACTGTGTTCATTGGCTTGCCGATCAAGTTTCGACGACGCCTCCCGCATCCTATTGAGCTTTGCCTGACTGTACCGCTTAAATACGTCGGCATCGCATTGCCGCAGCATCAACGTGACGAAGTGGTCGGAAACGCCGCCAGCGCTCAGCCTACTCGCGAATGTGTGCCGGCGGGTATGGCACGAGGCCGGAAGGTGGGTAATCTTGGCGCGGCAAGCCAGTTTCTGGATCGTCGCCTGTATGGTGCGCAGCGACATGGCGCGTCCGCCGCGCTCGCTCAGGAATAGTGGATCGTGGAGAGTGATGTCGGGTTGCGCTTTCAGGTACAGGCTCAAGGCCCAGCGCGCGCTGGCGTTCAAGGGAACTTCCCGTACCTTACGCCCTTTGCCCGCGCGCACCCAGACGCGCCCCGAGCGCGGTCTGATTTCGCAGTCGGCGATCACCAGCCGGGCGGCCTCGCCCACCTGTAGGCCGGTTTCGAGCAGCAATTGGAGCCGGGTGTAGTTCCGTCGCGCCTGGCCGTGGCCGGTCTGGCCAGCGGCCCGCAGCAGCGCCTGAACTTCTCCGGATTGAAGGCCTTTCGGTTGCAAGCGCACTGGCCGTCGCAGAAATCGAAGCGCGGTGGCGGGATCCGAGCGGATCATTTTTTGCTGCTGGGCCTAGGCGAAGAATTTCTTCAGCGCCTGGACTTTGCGGTTGGCGCTCGATGCTCGCAGCTTTTCCGACCGGATGAGGTGCTGGCGGTAATTGACCAGATCGACGGTGTTGAGCCGGCCAGCCGAGCCCGGGCGCCGCGGGTTTCTTCGATCCAACGCCCGAACCGCCTGAGGTCGCCAGCGTAGCCGCGCCGGGTGGCCTCGGCGAGATCGGCCAGGCGCAGGCTGCGAAGGAAGGCGCGGAAGAGGCGATCCCCCAGGATGGCTGGCCCGCGGCGTATTACACGCATAACTGACCACCTGCTTGGGGTATCACTTTACTGCGTGTAATACAGACCTTTACAATCCGGACATTGCGCGCAGGAGCCTATACACGCTGTGATTTCACGAAAGAACGCCTCCCCTACGTCCTGTCGATCGCTCCCGGCGAGCTGAATGCTTTATTCTGTGCTCCTATTCGGTTGAGAGGTGGCCTGCAACCTACTGAAAGTTAGGGGCCTGCGTGCCGGTTGAGCTGAGATTGCGTGTAATACGTTAGCGTAAGAATTTTGCCGATTGTGGCCGCTACCCCGAAATGGTCAGGGGGCCTTTCCCCAAGTCACAGGTTCTCGGAGAATTGCGCCGCCTGAGCACTTCGGATGGAGTCCTTTGCGTTATCATGCGCTTTTATTTCCACCGCACCTTTTACGGTACGGGGTTCCGTCGCAACGATTTTGTAGGATTCCGGGCTCGTACCGATTGATTAAGTGCAGGACTTCTCGGGACACATGCACTTATCAACCACCCCAATTTACGCGGGCACGAGCTTGAGGATACTAAGCTAATCGCTTCGGCGAAGCCGCCTTGCGACCGCAGCGCGGCGGGAGAGCCTCGCAAGAGAAGCGGGAGTGAAGGACGCCGGTTGCTCGACACCCCCCGCACAGATCCGTACGAGCGGTTCGACCGCAACGGCTACGCGTCTGCACCCTTCGTTGCAATTTAGCTCAATTTGGCTTTAGTATACCTGACGGCTGAGTAGGGACCGCTTGCGGTGGCGAGCCGTGGCGATTGGCAAAAATGGTATACGGACACAAGTGACACACCCTATCACGCGGTGTATTCCGAGCCGGGAGATGATATGCGGAGACGCACATTCTTGAAGAATTCGGCAATTGGCATAGCAACCTTGGGGGGGCTTTGTAGTGCAGATTTGGCGGCAGAGGGAGAGGGTCGTAATCAGGAACCCGGCGTAACCGGAGTGTTCGGTGATGATGACGTTGTTACACAAGAAGAGAGAGAACTCGCCTGGGGAGTCAATGCCGTTGTTCTCAGGCCGCCTTGGACCAGCTCTCCCTCATTGGATGACGTTCTCTCGGACGCAGAACACACTCTTGCCTTGAGTCGGTTTTATCGGGCTGGCGGCCAAAATGGTCCGGTGACCCCGACTGAATGTCGCCTTGCTTACAATAGCCGGGCGCTCTTCGTGGTTTTTCGCTGTGAGGAAAACAATTTATCTTACCCATACGCCAATCTGGACCCTAAATATTGGAGCAGCGCCAATTGGTATGCGCTTCATGGTTTGCCTTCCGGGACGGATAACTGGCCTCCATATCCGGACGAAGTAGACATTTTGATTCAGCCCGACACGGCAACTTCCTCCTATTACCAGTTCGCAGCGACGCTGCAGGGCATGAAATTTGGCTGCGAGCGGTTGTCGAGTTCCGATATGAAGGACTCCCCTGACGAAGCCGCGGCCGCTCGCCATTCTTCAATAATTCCCGCGACCAAAGTCGAGGCCTTCGAGGCGAGTGTCAGCAAGGGAACTGATGAATGGATGGTTTTCTTCCATATACCATGGGAGACGTTAGGGGGGAAACCCAAATCCCATTTTGCGTTGTTGCCGATGCGGACTCGCTGGCGCGACGGCCAATTCACCAGCCCTGTCGCGATTGGATTCAATGAACCTATGCCCGTTGACCTCTTAATCGAAACTCACTTTTCGGGCGGAGGGCGAGTGGAGAACTCTCAAGGCAGTCTGTGCCGGTTGCCCTCCGGGATACTCCGGTGGCAGAGACCCGCAATGTTGAGTTATCCCGGTTCCGAGATACCCCAACAGATTTGGCGCATGGAATCTTCATTATCTACGCCGACGGACACGAATAACCTGGCGCAACGGCTTTTTCTCACCCAACGCTGGATGGACCTGATGCTGCTGGAAGGATTCACTCCTCTCCCCCGTGCCTGGGGGATTTCGAAGCATAACCTCACGCTTACCCTTTTCCGGCAGAAAATGAATGCTGCTTTTCAGAAGAATAATCCAGGCCAGTCATGTAAGTTACTCGACAGTTACTTGAGCCAGCTCGATAAGATGTCTCGATGGTGGTACGCCGATGGCTCGCCCGGCGATATTCTGAACGAGGAATGGAAACCGGTCACCAGCGCTGGCGGCATTGAAGTGCAAGGCAAGACGCTGCTTATGCGGTGTATGGCCGGGGGCCATGAAGTTGATTTGCATCTTGCCCTGCCGAAAACGGGTGGCATAAGAATCTATGGCAGTGAGCAAGGCTATTGGAGACCGGAGAATCTATTGCCTTTAAAGGCCACGCAGTCCTCCGGCTCCTGCGCCGTCGAATCCGCTGAGGGGCGGATTATTATCCGGCAAAGGCCATTTTCTATTTCTTTCTATGACCCTGCCGGAAATCAAGTGACGCAAATCGGAGCTGAGGCTCTGGCCTTTCGTTTTGGTGCGGATGGCAAAATCCTCGCGGTTGACTTCAAGAATCATCTGGATCCAAGAGAAGTCATCTACGGCTTCGGAGAGAAGTACGATAATTTCAATGAAAATGGACATGTATTGACGCTTTGGGGAGCGGATGACTGGATGGGGAACGGAGAAGGCTTAGCGAACACTAGCTACAAGCCTTTGCCTGTCTTTCATAGTACCAAAGGCTATATGCTTTTCGACAATTCGTCTTATCGGTTGAGGGCGGACATCGGCAAGACGCATCCAAACCGATACCGTCTCACGCAGCTCGGTCCGATATTTGATTATTATTTTTGGCTTGGCTCACCCCGCGAGGCTCTATCCTCCTACACGGCCCTGACCGGGAGGGTTCCGCTGCCGCCCAAATGGGTCTTTGAACCGTGGATGGGCCGAGGCGGCGACGCCTGGGCCAGTGGCCCACTGCACAGCGCCATAGCAGAAGAAGAAAGCGTCGCCTTGCGCTTCGCGGAATTGGATATTCCGCATTCCGCGATTTACGCGGAAGGCCCCTCCGCCGTCTCGCTGGAGTTGAATCAGTTCATGGCGGCTCGCGGAATCAGGGTCCTGGGCTATTTCTATCCAGTGATTCCCCCGGAACGCCAGCGACGGCTGATGCCTCACCTGAAGCCTGACGAACTCCCTATTCTGCATTGCGGCAACGACAGCCTGACACGTGAGCTCGGTTACGTCGATTTCACCAACCCGAACGCCTTGGACCTCTGCCGGCGGGCATTAAGGCGAGCCCTGGACCTGGGCGAGGCTGGAAGCATTGAAGATTTCGGTGGTACGGTTGAGGAGTTTGAGCAGTTCCATTTCGCCAGCGGTGGCAAGGCCGGTAGCATGGTAGACTTCGGCGATATGGTGCCGGATAGCGCGGTGTTTTATGATGGCCAGCACGGAGCCGAGATGCACAATTTTTACTACTATGACTATCAACGCACGGTCAGTGAAGTATTTCGGGAAAAATGTGGAAATGATTTCATCTTGTTTGGGCGTGGAGCGGCGCCCGGCGCGCAAAGTTGGGTGGGCCAATTTGCCGGCGACCATCCATCCAACTTTGTAGGAATCAAGCACGTCCTCATCGGGGCGCTGAACTTGTGCGCCTGCGGTTATTCCACCTGGGGCAGCGATCTTGGTGGATATTTTGGTTTTCCGCAGCCCGCAGTGTATATGCGCTGGTTCCAGCTCGGATGTTTCAGTCCGTTAATGCGTCCACACGGCGTGGCGCCGCGAGATCCATGGCATTACGGCGAAGCGGCGGTGACAAACTATAAATTCCTGGCCTGGACTCGAGAGAATATATTGAACTACACGTACAATGCCGCCGTGATTGCGCATGAAACGGGTATCCCAATCATGCGTTCCATGGCCGTAGCATTTCCCGATGAACGTCCATTGGCTGTGGCTTGGGACCAATATATGTTCGGACCGAATTTGCTCGTCGCTCCCGTAATTAGCGAAGAAATTTTTAGAACTATTTTATTTCCATCTGGCGTATGGACGAGCTTGTGGAATGGCAAAACGGTGTCCGGTCCGGTTAAGCTCAGGGTCAGCGCGCCCCTGGACACGATTCCCGTCTATTTGAGGCCCGGGTCTGTCGTGCCTGTGCAACTCAATCGAGAATTGCATTTTGGTGAGAGCATGACTGGCGGTCGAGTCCACGCTTTGGTCGTGACTCCGCCAAATGAGAATCAGACTATATCTTTGCTCAATGCACAGGGCGAAGCCGCAAAAGTGATCGTGCAATCCAGGGCTGGCGGCTTTGCTTGGACGCTCGAGAACCTTCCCGAAATCAATTATGCGCTGGTTTACGGTACAACGGTCGCGTCAACGGTCAAGGTGAATGGCGAAGTCTGGCCAAGGCTGACGGCAACTGGGTTCAGTTCCGTGTCGGCTGGCTGGCAAGCTGACTTGGCCGGCAACCGGCTGGTGATTCGGTTGCCGAGTCGTCAAGTTGAGCAAAGCGAGCTGACAACAGAAATTGAAGCAAACGTTAACCCAACCAGAAAATAGGATCGGGTAGCGGGACACACCACGTCCGGATGAGATCCTCAGCCTGGACGTTTTATGTGAGCTCTCGCCGCTGCTTCCTGTTCATTGCGTGCCATCTCCGCTGGACGAGTCGCCTTGCGTCTTTCTTCGCAAGTCTACGTTTGCGGTGCAGCGCGAGCGGTGGGCCAAAAACCCTCCGCACTATCGCGAATGTTGTGAAATCGCAGACTGCCCGCCAACGGGAGCATTTTGCAAGGCTCTCGAAAGCTGAAACTCTCTCCGAGCTTCCGCAGGACGCCCCAACTTCATCAATACTCTCCCCAGCAAATAGTGAAACCTCGGAGCCCTGGGATTGACCTTAACCAGATTTTGCAGGATGGTATACGCCTTAGAATAATTGCCTTCCCGGATGTTAATTTCCGCAAAGGTCTCATTCGCAATGCTGTTGTCCGGGTCAGCTTTGAGAGCCAATTCGGTTAAGTGCTGAGCTTTGTCGCGTCGGCCCGCATCAAGGGCCATTCGGCCTAATTGGGCGTTTGCTTCTGCGTTGTCAGGCTGGATCCGGAGAGCCTTTTCAAGCTGCTGCCGGGCTGATTCCGGCTCGCGCATCCCTAAATAAGCGGTTGCCAAAGAAAGTCGCGCTCTCAAGGAGTTAGGATCCATTTCCAGGAATTTCAGATAAGCCTGCTTCGCTTCGCCGTCTTGATTCTGATGTAAGTAGAGGTCCCCTTCCGCTTCAATGAGTTCAGGCGAGCGGGGATGATAACGAAGAGCTTGAGACAAAATGTCGCCCGCGCGTTCATAGTTGCCGGCTTGAATTAACGCTTCGACATATGCATATGCGATATCTTCCCTTGCCGGCGCTTCCGCGTGCGCTTGACCAAGCCAATTAACCGCTTGGGCAATTCGTCCCATGGCTGCGGCATCCAGTCCCAGGTGGAGATAGGGCTCCGCGATCGAAGGATTGAGCTCGATGGCGCTCTCGTAGGCATTACGCGCGCGCTGGAATTGCAGGAGCTTAGAGTAAGCCATGCCCAAATCCATATAGGTTGCAAAATCCCGCTGAGAGGGAGGGACTGCTGCAAACTCGACTGCCGCCATCTTGTATTGCCCGTTTTCGGCGAGAAGCAATCCGAGCGAGAAATGGACCTTTGGATTGGAACCACCCAGGGTTGAAATACGGGCAGCAGCCCTGCGAGCCGCCGGAACGTTATGCACCTCAAAGTAAGCCTTGGCCAGTTCGAGGAATGTCGCGTAAAATCCGGGTACATCAACGCATTCATCCCTGGCTTTCTCTAGCGTTTGTCCCGCTTGTCGTAACTCTCCGCGCCTGATGAGATCTGCCCCTTCATTCACCGCGGCCGCGCACTGCCGCCCCTCAAGTTGTTCCGGGACAGCTCGCAAGGGGCGGCTAGCAGCTATTGCCAGGCAAATGATCGCGGAGCTGATAAACTTGCTCATGAAATCAAACCTCTCAAAATGATGATTGCTTGGTCTCTCACTGAGGAGGCTTCGAAATCACCACAAGTGCTTTGGTAAGCGACTGCCGTCGAAGAGCCTCAGTTTCCTTTTCGCTCTTTGCCTCTACGGCAGCAAAAAGTTTCCTGGCTTTGACTTGATCACCCAATCGCTCATAAGTCTGTGCCAGCAGGTAAGTGATGGAACTGGAATGGGGAGCGAGGGCATGAGCTCGTTCGAGGTCGCTGAGAGCTTGATCCGATTTCCCCGCGCGAAGCTCCAATTGGGCGCGGTCCCGATAAGGATATGCGAAATCGGGGTAGAGGGAAATAGCTGTGTCGAGCGCCTTCTGAGCTTTGGCGAAACCCCGAGTTTTCGGCATGGTGCCACCTTGGATCAATGCTTCTGCAATAAATAAATATGGAAGAGGATCTTTCGGTTCTCGGGCCACTGCTTCTGTGAAAGCTTGAACAGATCCTTTCAGTCCTCCCTTTTCCAACAGGCACAGGCCCAGTGAATAGTAGGCTTGGGCGTCGTTCGGGTTCATAAGGATGGCGCGGGCAAAATCCTTCTGAGCAGCCGAGAAATTGGCTTTCAACGTATAAGCAATCCCGCGGCTCAAATATAGCCCATATGATTGCGGTATTCGCTCGATCCCCGATGTAAGAAGTTGCACGGCGAGATCGTAATTAAAGTGCTGGGCAGCAAGGGCAGCAATATTCATATAGTTTTCCGGATTGTTCGGGAATGACAAGATACCCTGCCGGAAAGTATCATAGGCTTTCTTTGTCTGGCCGGTTTTTTCCTCGGCAGCCCCCAATAAGCTGTAAGCCGCCGGGCTCAGGTTTCGCTGGTCATGAACGTGGTTGAGGATTCGAATGCAGTTGCCATACCGGCCGCCGTCGTAATACGCCAAGGCCAATCCATAATTCCGTTGAAGGGCATCTGGGTAATCCGGCGGGAGGGACTCGAAAACCTTGATAGCAGCCTTATAGTTTTTTACTGCTCCCAACAGCCACGCGAGTTGAAACCGTAGTTCCTTGGGAAGACCGGGCCGAAGGGTTAATTGCTCGAGAACGCGGGCCGCCTTCCCACCTTCTCCCGTCTTCAAATATGCCCTGGCTTGCATCATAGCAAGATCCGGCTGGCGCGTTACCTGAGCAGGGGCCTTAGAAAAACACTCAAGTGCCTGAGAATATCTTTGTTGCTCAAAATAGTATTGGCCAAGGATTAAGTTGACCGCCGTATCTTCGGGAAACATTTCGGCTAGTGGCGCCAGTTCTTTTGCCGCAAGACTATGTCGATTCTGGCGCCAGTAAAGGATTCCTAGCTCTCGGCGCGCCACCCAAAAGTTGGGAGCGAGAATCAGTGCCTTCTTCAGCTCGTCAATCGCCTCTGAAGGCTTTCCGAGCAAGGCGAACGCTATCCCTTCCCCCGTCGGCCCCTGCGGAAGATGCGGCGCCAGCTTTGTAACCTGCTCAAACTCGTCCAGGGCGTCATGGTATCGTCCATTGTTCAGCAAATGCATCCCGCGCTGGTAGGCCCGATCAGCTTGTTCTTGCAAAGATTGCCCCTGCCCCACAGGCGGTGAGGAATTTCTCAGACTCTGCGCGCGTCCCAGCATCTCGCCCGGCAAGTACGTCACCAGCACAAGCCATAAAATCCACTGACGAAACTGAGTTGATTGCTGCATTCCTAGGCTGACTCTTGGTTTGTGGTAAGGGTTTGGTGCGGGCCACGTCCAACATGTCGCCCTTCGCCGCATGTGGTTATACTTAGGAAAGATCGGAGCGTTTATACGTGCTTGCTTTGCAGGTGTGCCTGTTAGCGCGCCGTCCGCGACAAGATAAGCGTAGCCATCCCGCGAGTACTACATGTTCTTACCGAAATCCACGAAGAAAGCCTAATGGGTCGTCCCTATCTTGACCCGATGGCCATCTTTTGCGGTTTCATGAGAGATGTTGTTGGTTGGAGAGAGCTTGGTATCTGTCTATGTGCGTCCATAATCACGCGAGATGCCAAATTACCAAAGGGCCGACTGCACACCACATACAGTTGAATTCTCTCGAAGCCAAAACATCCACCACGTAAGTTTCGTAATACCAGATCCGGTTGTATACCAAGCTGGTCGAGGCATAGCGCCCGCCGTAAGGCATTGAAGAAGCGTGATACAGCGTGAGCGGAACCACTTGGATTTTTAGCGGATAGTTGCCGACGCTCGTAGCGTCGGCATCTTGCCGGCCAAATGCCACCGGGACGGCGGCGCTACATTGCGCACCCGATTAGTGGACACTAAACTAGAAAAGAAACTTTAGCGCGAATTGAATCTGCCTCGCCGGCGCCGCGCTAAGTATCTCCATGAAAGTTGGGGTGTCCAAATCCGTTCCGATAGTACCGCCGCCTCCGCTATAGGCACCATTGGCAGTACCGCCGGGAGGCGAAAAGTTCGGACGATTTAGTAGGTTGAACGCTCCCACCCTGAACTGAAGCGTCTTCGACTCGGTCAGTTTGAAATTTTTGGACAGTGAAAAATCAATATCGAAATAGTTCGGTCCACTGAGAGAATCCCTTGCGGCATCGCCGAAAGTATACGGTGGAGGTACCGTGAAACATGCAGGATTGTACCAATGCTGTACATCTTGCTGGAATCCGGAGGGGAGCAAATGACAACCCGCTACAACATTAGCCCGATCGGTTTCCCCAGCGTTGGCGTTGTCGAAATTCAAATATACGCCAAAGGGTGACCCGCTGTCTGCGCTCAGGATGCCACCAAGGTTCCAGCCTCCGATTAAGGCGTTTAAGCCTCGGCCTGCCCCACTCGCGAAGCGCATTCCTTGTCCAAAAGGCAGTTGATAGGAGGAACTAAAACTAAAGAGCTGGGGGAAGTTGTAGTCACAGGGACCGTAATCCCCCATCAGGTCGTAAGTGTTTTGCGGCCAAGTGTCGTAGTCTCCAGAGTATACATCCAAGCACTTTGAGTAGGTATACGAGGCGAGAAAGGTAAGGCCCTGGGAAAACCGCTTTTCAACCTTAA
The DNA here is from genome assembly GCA_030040995.1 of Terriglobia bacterium. Lineage (GTDB taxonomy): Bacteria > Acidobacteriota > Terriglobia > UBA7540 > UBA7540 > JASHON01. The sequence continues at coordinate 29,868 of JASHOS010000308.1, forward strand.
CTTGGAGAGCGTTGTAATTAGCGGGAAATATGTTGTAGTTAGTTTGAAACACGCTATTAAGAAACGGGAACGGTTCTCCGTCCGGAAGAGCATTGGGTCCCATCTTGCTGGGGAGAGGCTGATTGTAGCCAACGTCCCCCCACAAGTCACGGTCTAGCGAGCCGACGTAATTCACCGACAGCACCATGTTGTGCGTGATCCCCTCTTGCACGCCGAAGTTGTATTCCATAGCATAGGGGATTTTGCCAGTTGGATCCGTGCCCCTCCCGATTGTGACGGTATTTGAAATAGGAGGCAGGAACGTAGTCCACGAAGGCGGATTGCTCCACGTCTCTGAAGACGACGTGATAATCCCTCGATTCAGACCTGCCGGATTGTACTGTCCGCCAAAAGGCCAGCCCGCTCGCGAGTCTTGTGTCTCGTTAACGAAATAGTTGTGGTCGTCAAATATTGCGAAGGAACCTCGAATGACGGTTCGAGGCCGCACCGCATAAGCAAATCCGAACCGCGGCTGCCAACCGTTCCATTTCGGGTCAAACAGAGTCGAGCGAACGTTGGGAACCGGCCACTCAAGAGGCGTTGGATTGGAAGCAGTAGGGGGGATGAAGTAGGATATCGGCATCAAGTCACACGTTTCCTCAATTTGATTAATCTCTGCCGTGGTTGTATCTGGTTGCCCCATTGGGCAGTTTGGGTTCCACATCGTGAACTCATTATTGGCATAATGCGGCGGGCTCAAATAGTCCCATCGCACGCCAATCTGCAGACTCAGTTTCCTCGATGCTTGCCACTTATCTTGCACGTACCCCCCCCACCAGTTTGAGGTGAAATTCGCACCAGTGAGGCCGAAGAATGAATCCAGATTCGAGGGCAAGTTCAAAAGCATGCTGGCCAAACCATCTCCGGTAGATGAAACATTGGTGCTGGCACCGTATATTCCACTCGACGGATACTGATCAAAGCCCTCTGAAGTTCCCCATCCATCATCGTATTCATGAATATGTATGTACAGCAGGCCGGCGCCAAACGTATTCGATCCATGAATCTTCTGAAGATCCGCGGTAACTTCGTGGATTCTCGCCGGCCCGAACGGATAGGCAAATTGGTCGGTGCCACTCAGACGGGGTGCGAGAGTGATCTCCGGAACATACAGAAGCCCGTCCTTCTGGTCCATAAGTGGACTCTGGCCAGTGGCGGCGAGAAGCGCGGGTGAGACAGGCGTCGCCTCGCCGCCGCTGTCCGACCAATTGTAGCCAAAGTGAAGGCTTGCGACTAGCGTGGGATTAAAGACATGGGTATACGCCAATGAGAGCATTCGGTCGTAAGTTGTGAGGATCGTGTTTCCAAGAGGCGGCAAAGGGTTAGGCCCGATCTGCTGGGGTTGAGTGTAGTAGAACTTTCCATTTAGCACGTCGTTGTTGGCAAAGGTGTGGTCTATGCCCACACTGAATTGGTTCGCGGTTAAAACTTCGTTGCTGGTCGTCGCAAAGTTAGGGAAGCTATTTCCCCCGGGACCGAAATTGGGGGCTGGATAAAAGGCGTGCAGATAACTCAAGGCTTGGGTGTTCAACATGCCCGCGGGAATAATGTTGCCGGGAAATGGATCCCGCACGATTCCGGAGCTCGTCGCCGTCAAACCGGTTACGGGGTCAGTTTCCCCAGTCGTCACGTCACGACCGCTGTATGGATTATAGATGGCGCCATTGATAATAGGGCGGCCTAAATCATCTGCTAGCGGCTGGCCCGTTGAGCTGGTGGCTTGCGTGTTGGTGAGTATGTCAGAGAAGTCGCCGTTCTCTTCGGCGGCCGTCGGCACGTTAGCAAATTCGGGAAATCCTTCTGTGGAGCGGAAGCCCTCATAATAGCCGAAGAAGTAAGTGTGTTTCTTTCTCCCATCGTAGCCGGGAAGCATGACAGGGCCGCCGAACGTCCCACCGAATTGATTCTGCCGGAAAGCGGGCTTAGGCTCGTTGGCGAAATTGTTGAAGAAGTTGTTGGCATCCAATGAAGAATTCCGCAAAAACTCCCACGCGTCACCATGGAACTGAGGGCCCCCGGACTTCGTCACCACATTAACATTTGCCCCGGATGAAATGGTGTACTGCGCGTCGTCCATGTGGGATTGAACATTGAATTCTTGAATTGCATCAGGCGGGGGATTGATTTGAGATATGGGATCAAACTGATGGCTCGTCAAGACTCCGTCCACAGTGAAACTGTCTTGAATACCCTGTTGTCCGTTCGTAGAAGGGCTGATCTGGGTCCCGCCAAGCGAAACGAAACCCGTCTGTTGCCCGGACTCCTTGGGGGCAGCTCCGGGAGTCAGGAGAATTAATTGCGTGAACTGGCGTCCGTTTAGGGGGAGATTAACCGCCTCTGTCGACCCGACCACAGTTCCCAAGCTTCCGCTTCCGGTTTTGAGCATAGGCGGCGCAGCCGTAACCGAGACCCGCTGGGAAACGCTGCCCACTTTCAAAGTGTAATTAGCTTCCAGGTCTTGGTTAATAAGCAATTGCACGGGCGATTGGACTACCGTCGAAAAGCCCTGCTTCGAGACAGAAACTGAATATTGACCGGGTGGCAACTGCGTGATGGTGTAAAAGCCGCGTCTGTCTGTTATGGCTACACGGCGCAGACCGCTGTTCAAATTTGCTATGGTCAGCGTTGCGCCGGGAATGACGGCTCCACTTGCATCAGTGACAGTTCCATGAAAAGCCCCATTGATCAGAACATTCTGCGCTGAAGCCAGGCTGCTGAATGCAAGGCCCAGGCTTACAACGAGGAGTGTGTAGGACGCGAGTGGGCGAACCATCTTAAGCTGTTTCATTTTCTCTCACCTCACGGCGTGATCACGTACCTGTCTTCTATCGACCTTGTACGTAAAATGGATTACTACACTGCGGTTGCTTATACTACACGTTTGAGGTAATGTCAAGGGCCTGCGTGTTGTGGGGTGCGCGACATAGAAGTGAGACTTTGAATGATTGGGCTAACAGGAGACCTCTTCTTGATGTACTATGTACTCGAAGACAAGGAGGCCTTCATGTCCGAATCACTTCCATTGTTGGAGAAAGACCGTTCTGACGTGGTACGCCAGATCACGCAA
>JASHOS010000309.1 GCA_030040995.1 Terriglobia bacterium
TAAAGCCGCCATTCTGTTGGCTTTGGGTCGGCACGGCTGAAGCCGTGCCCTGATGCACCCCTCGTGTCCAGCAAAAAATGTGGGACACGTTCAGGCCGTAATCAAGGGGACGTACAATGGCCAATTCTGTTAGGATCGCGTTCTACGATTTAGACGGAACGCTGGTTTCGAGTAATATCGTTACGCGTTACGCATTCCTGGTCCGGCGACTTCCATCCCGCGCCGAGGCAGGCTGGAAATTTCTGAGACTTATCGCTGGAGTCCCGTCGTACCTGGCCCTCAATTATTATTCGCGCCGCCTGTTTAACGAACTCTTTTTCCGGGAGTATAGGGGGATAACCCAGGAATGGCTAGAGCAATTTACGCTCCCTCTGTTTGAACGGGTGATTCTCCCCTCGATTTACCCCGGGGCGCGAGCGCTTCTCAATCGAGACCGCTCCGAGGGGTTTCACCTGGCGTTGGTGACGGGAGAGCTTGATTTTGCGCTTGGGCCTGTGGTCAAGCATTTCGGATTTAACTCTTGCATTTCGAACCGGATGATTTTTGAGAACGGCACGGCCACCGGTAAGCTTATGCCGCCTCTTATTGCTGAGGCTGAAAAGGTGCGCGCGATGGCAAAGGCCTGTCGCGAGGCCGGGGCCGACATCGCCCAATGTAAAGCCTATTCGGACAGTTTTTCGGATATACCCATGCTCGAAGCGTCCGGCCATCCGGTCGCAGTCAATCCCGACCGCCGGCTGAATAAAATGGCCCTTGAGCGGGGTTGGCCGGTCCTGGACTTGCGGGCCAGCGCCGAATCGAGCGCCATACCGGAATGAGGAAACAATGAGCACATATCTTGACGCGCCGCACGCGTCCCTTGAGCGGCTCCTGGAACGTACTGACCCTTCTCCCAACGCCGTCGGGCGCAAGGCGCTGGTTTCGCCGGAAGGCTGCGTAGTGAGTTTGGATGCGCGGGCTCGCGCCCGGCTCATGTGGTACGGTGAGGACCTGCTGAGCGTCAAGCTGCCGGCGGGGACGCGCGTAGTTTATCCCAAGCCTACCATACGGGGATTGCGCGACCGCCAGTCTGCCATTCGCTATGCGATCGCTCACCCCGAAGGCATGGAACCGTTGGAATCACTACTGAGGCCGGGAATGAAGGTCACCGTTGCGATCGACGACATCTCGTTGCCGCTGCCCATGATGAAGCGCCCGGACGTCCGCGAATCGGTTTTGAGCGTTGTTCTCGATCTGCTGGCGGAGAACGGTGTGATCGACTTCCATATTATCGTGGCTACCTCTTACCACCGGCGGATGACCGCCTCGGAAATTCGCCGCGCGGTCGGCGCGCGCATTTTCCAAGCCTATTATCCTGACCGGCTGTACAACCACGATGGCGAAGCTCCGGACGGCATGGTTGAGCTAGGAGTAACCGATCGCGGTGAGTGCGTGCGCATTAATCGCCGCGCAGCAGAATCGGACCTTTTGATTTACGTCAACATTAACCTTGTTCCGATGGATGGCGGGAACAAGTCAGTGGGCGTCGGTCTGTGCGATTATGCCTCCCTTCAGGCCCACCACACGCCGCAAACTATTCTGAAGTGTGATTCCTATTTTGATCACACCCGCTCGGAAATGAGCCGATCATGTGACCGGATCGGACAGATCGTTAACCAGAACCTAAAGGTGTTTCACATCGAAACCGTCCTGAACAACGCGATGTTTGATCCTCGTATGGCATTTTTCACCAAGAACGAAGATCACTATTCAGTGCCCGACCGCGCAATGTTTGGGAGCACCCGCTTTGCGCTATCCAGGCTGCCCAGGTCTGCCAAGCGGAAGGTCCTTTTTTCGATTCCGGCAAGCTATGAAATGATTGCCATTCATGCTGGAGCCACGATTCCGGTCCACGAGAAGACACTGGCTTATTGCTATGCGCAATACGGTGTCCCGGTTGAAGGGCAGTCGGATGTCGTGCTTTACGGGATTCCGTTTGTCTCCCCTTATAACGTCAATTCGATTCTGAACCCGCTTCTGGTACAGGTGATGGCGCTCGGATATTTCCACAATATGTATCGTGGCATGCCCGTAGTGAAAAAGAACGGCGTGTTGATCATCACCCACCCGCTCTACGACGAATTCGATCCTCACCACCACCCGTCGTACATCGAGTTCTTTCATCGTCTGTTGCCGGAGACGCGCGACTCCTTTGAATTACAGCGCAAGTATGAGGAGGAATTTGCCCACAACCCTGAGTACATCCGGATGTACCGGACGGGAAACGCCTACCACGGCGTGCATCCCTTTTATATGTGGTATTGGGGAGAAAACGGCCGCGCCCACATCGGTAAAGTCATCGTTGTTGGAGCGGAGAGCCAGCACGCTGCGCGGACGATGGGTTGGGAGACAGCGGTGACTGTTTCCGAGGCGCTCGAAATGGCTGAAAGTTATGTGGGCCATAAACCTAGCGTCACGCTCATGCATTTCGCACCAATTCTCATGGCAGATGTAACCGCTGCCGCGTCGTGATGAGACGCCTCTGCGTGCTAGAATGAGTTCACAATGGATGTGGAGAAAACAATCGAGTTCCTCCTCGAAAACCAGGCGCGCCTCGACGCTCGCATGGAAGCCAGCTTCGTTCGCTCCGAAGAGCGTTTCACCCAATTCGAAAAGCGCTTTGCCAAGGCGGAGAAACGGCTGGACCGTATCGAGCACTTGGTGGCACAGCTCGCCAGCGCCGGGTTGAGATTCCGTAACGATATCAGGAGATCTTTGAACGAGCTGGCGGAGCGCCAAACCAGGACGGAAACAAAGCTTGATGGCCTGATTGACACCGTCGATAGATGGGTGAGGCATGGCAACGGCACGAGGCGTCGAAACGCCTGACGCTATCCGTCAAATTGACGGACTCTGCCGTGGGTCCGATGAAACTCGTACTTGTTACTGGCGCCACGGGGTTTCTGGGCCAGCACCTGGTTCGCGAGCTGAGAAACTCCGGAGAAGAGTTATGCTTGCGGATTTTGAGCCGGCAAGCTTTATCTCGCGGCCATGAGCCTGGCATGGAGTTTGTGCAGGGTGATGTTGCGTGCGCAGACGACTTGCTTCGCTCCGCCAATGGCGTGGCGGAAATTTACCATCTTGCAGGTGTCGTCTCCCGCGGTCCCAAAAATCAGGAAATTCTCTACCGGACTCATATCGAAGGCACGCGAAACGTTTGTGAGGCCGCGCATCGCCACGGCGTTGGCAAGGTTGTGGTAGTGTCTTCCTCCGGAACCGTTGCCGTCAGCCGCCAGCCTGTCAGGCACAGCGAAGCATCGGGTTTTAAGAACGATGTGGTGGCCGAATGGCCTTATTATCTCAGCAAGATTTTTGCTGAAAAGCTCGCCCTCGATTACGCTCGCCGCTACGATCTTCCCGTCGTCATTACGAATCCAAGCCTGCTGCTCGGACCGGGTGATGAGCGGCAGTCGTCAACTGCAGATATCGCCTTGTTTCTGCAAGGACAGATTCTCGCCATCCCACGGGGCGGCCTGAACTTCGTGGACGTCCGCGACGCGGCCGCCGGCCTGGTAGCGGCGATGCGCCGGGGGCAACCGGGGGAGCGATATCTCTTGGGTGGCTCCAACTGGAGCTTCCGTCAGCTTATCAAAACCGTGGCCGGAATTTCAGGCCGGCGCGCGCCTCGCCTGCAACCTTCATTACAATCGTCGCTTCTATCCGCCCGGCTGCTGCGGCGGCTGTTTCCGCTTGTGGGGAAGCGGTTTTGCCTGGATGATGCTTCGATCAAAATGGCCTCTCTCTTTTGGTACTGTGAAAGCGCAAAGGCGCGGCGAGAACTGGGATTTCAGACTCGCGATCCGGCAATCACGCTCCGTGACACAGTCGAGGACATCCGCAACCGGCCGGCGCGCGTATTGAGCGCATGATGAGGTTCAACAAAATAGCAGCAATTGTGAATCCCAGTTCCGCGGGCGGCGGCACAGGCAAACAGTGGCCCCGGATCGCGCGGATTTTCGAGGAGCGTTTGGGACCGGTGACGCCGCGGTTCACCAATGCGCCCGGCCATGCTATCCAGCTCGCGCGCGACTCACTCGCTGAAGGATGCGATCTTATAATCGCCGTGGGAGGAGATGGCACTTTTAATGAGGTGGCAAATGGCTTCATTGAGAAAGATGGACTCGTCCGTCCAGATTCCTGCCTGGGCATCGTGCCGGCGGGCACGGGCGGCGACTTTCGACGGACGCTGGGCCTTCCCTCCTCAAACGGCATCGAACGCTCCGTGGACTTGCTCGCCAGCGGCCGGCCTGCGCTGATTGACGTCGGCAAAGCCAGGTTTGTCTCGCATCAGGGAAATATCCAGGAACGATATTTTATTAACTTGGTCAGTTTTGGAATCGGAGGGTCCGTCGCAGCGCGCTCCAGAAATTTTTTGACGCCGCTCGGCGGAAAATTGGCTTTCCTCTGGGCCACCTTCGTCGTGCTTCTCACTTATCGCGGGAAGGAGGTAAATTTCAAAATCGGAGGAGACGGCAGCGCGGCGGCGTACCGGGTCACCGACATCTGCGTCGGCAATGGCCGGTACTACGGAGGCGGCATGCATCCTTGCCCGACGGCAGTTATGGACGACGGGATTTTTGAAGTCACCGTCATTGAGTATATGAATATGTTCAGGCTGCTGCGCGATATAAGCGTGCTCTATTCAGAGAACATCTATCGCCACCCTAAAACCCATCACCTGCGCGCGACCAGAATCGAGGCACGATCCAACACTCCCACCTTTATTCAACTCGACGGGGAGCCCTTGGGACGATTGCCCGCTGAGATCACCATGCTTCCCCGCCGTCTGCCAGTGATGTCCTGGTAACCGTGCAACAGGCCCGGTCGATGCTGAGATGCACTGACGCCAACCTCCTTCCAGGTTGCGTTAAAGTCCGGATAGGGGCGGTTGTAGCGCAGCGCGGCCTTACGGCCGCAACCAAAACCAGAGGGAAATCCTGCCCTCGCCCCCTTAGGGGGAGAGGGCGGCGCGTAGCGCCGGGTGAGGGGGTCGCCAAAAAGCTTGCTAAAAAAATTTTACGGTATTGCAATGCAGCGTTCGCCTTGTAACGCTGCGGATTTTTCGTGGAATGACAAACCGCAGCGCTAAAAAGCGAGCCCTGCGCTATAAAAACGGCCTCCGTACCGTAATAAGCCCGACTTTGACGTGACCGTGACCCTCCTTCAGCTTCGGTTGACAGGTCTCCGCAAGCGTGGCAAAGTACGTATAGCTTATCTATTGGAGAGACCTTCCATGCCGCGCACCGAAATCCCGCCTGGCACGCTTTACATGATGATCCTCAAGACGCTCGAACGCGGCCCAATGCACGGCTATGGCATTGCACTGCGCATCAAGCATCTCTCGGACGAAGTTCTCGAGGTCGAGGAGGGGTCGCTTTATCCCGCGTTGCAGAGAATGCTGATCAAAGGATGGGTGGTAGGGGAATGGCGGCCCTCAGAAAACAACCGGCGGGCACGATATTACCGGCTGACCGCTGCGGGCAGGAAACAACTCGGGGTGGAGCTTTCGGAATTCGATCGGGTCATACAAGCGGTCCGGCAGGTGATCCAGACGGCGTGAAAAAAGCAGTGACAAGTGATGGATGGCGAGCAAGGGTAGCCACGGCGAGCGCCTTTTCTCGCCGTGGGCTTTGGAGTGCGGCAGCGGGCAGCCACGACGAATTCGTTTTCTGAATTCGTCGAGGGCTTTTCTTTTTTGGAGTGCGTCAGAGCCGGAGCCAAAATAGACGCTCCGCCCTCGCCTCGTATCCCTCGGTCATATCGCTTCGCGACACCGCGAAGCTATGAAAAGAACCTCTGCCCTCGCCCCTTTGGGGGAGATGGCGGTGCCGCTAAGCGGAACCGGGCCTGTGCCCACCGAAGGTCGCTTACGCTCCGAGCTTCAGCGACGGAGCGGCTCCTGCCCGTAAGTGGGTGAGGGGCTTCTACGGAGCTTTTCAAGAGAGCAGGGCGACTGAGGCGCTACAAAAAACGCGCTCCAAATCGCAATAAGCCTGACTTTGACATAACCCTGTACCTCGAATCCTTCATGTTGACAACTGTCTCTCAGATCGTTTACTATTAAGTTAACATGCTCAAAAGTCTGGCCTCCCTGCAAGCACTCGGCAAATCTGTCTCCCCCTTGCGAGCTATCCCTCCTGCCGTCCACGCCGATGCCTCTGCCCAAACCTACAAATTCAATCCGAAGGATCTTCCGCGGCTGCCATCAGCGACAAGCCCCAGCCAGCATTCAGGAACCACCCTTAGACAGTACCCTATCAAACTCTATTGCCAACCAGGAAATCCTCCCTGCTCTGCCACCCGAACAAACAGAAAAGATTAAAATTACCGAACGAAGCTGTTATGTTATTGAAAACAAGCAGCTTATCTTGATATTCCTGCTAAATATATGTAATAAAATAACTTATTTAAACTGCGTCAACCCACGCCGCCTATAATCTCAAGTGTGTTCAACTGCCAGCTTTGGGGGAAGGGTGGACTGCGGCCGGCGCTTTCTCCAGCCGGCGCGGCCTCGGCCTGCGCCCACCGAAGGTCGCTTACGTTCCAGAGCTTCAGCAAAGGAGCGGCTCCTGCCCGCAGGCGGGTGAGGGGGCTCTGCCGAGATTTTCAAGACAGGGCACGACTGATTTCGATATTTTGAATTGGCCCACTTTGATCGCTTGATTTGGCCCACCGTGAAGGAGACCGACTACTCTGTTGCGGGCAGCAGCCCGGAGCGGAGGCGGCGGTGGACTGGAGAGCCAAAGTGGAGCTGTTTGAGGAGATTCGGCGCGAGTACGAGTTCGGCGTGGGCACGATCCTGGGAGTGGCCAAGAAGCT
>JASHOS010000310.1 GCA_030040995.1 Terriglobia bacterium
ATGGCGGTAGGTAGGATGGCCGTGCTGTTCTCGGCAGCCGGCGCAGGCATGGTCGTCGCGCCAGGCCTTCGCGCCCAAACCACCACCCCGCCCTACATCGCAGAGATGCCCTCGGTGGACAAGGTGATGAAGGCGATGCAGACGAGTAATCCTGACGAAACCGCCGGCCGCCGAATTGCCGCTTTCTGGCAACTGCAGCAAATGATTCTCGACATGGCGGGCCCGCGCCAGTACCGGCGCGGCGGATTGACCTCCGACGAAATGAAAGCGCGCCAGGCCTACTACACCGCGTATTACAATATTCTGCACCAGGGTGGCCCGCGGGCCATGCATTTCGCCGCCGGCCCCTCTTCCTCGCCCCTATTCCGCCATCAACTTATTCAGCAACTCTTTCCTCCTGGATTCGCCACCCAATACGCTAATGCAATGGCGCAGTCGAAGCAGGGTTGGGCGCAATTGCATCAACGGGTCGTACAGGCGGCACAAGCCCGGGAAAAGGTGCAGCAGCAAGCGGCCCAGCAAGCGGGAAATCAACTGTGGCAACGGTATCAGGCACAACAGCAAGAGGCCCACATGGACCCGCAGACCCGCGAGATGCGCCGCTGCATCACCGCCGGACGGGTTATGGCGGTTTGCGTGGGCCATGGGCTTATGGGGTCGCTCATGCCCAATGTCAACGCGCTGCTCAGCTTGGTAGCCCCCGGCACAGTCGGTAGAGAAGTCACTGGGCCGCAGATGGCTGGGGTCTTCGTGGGCAGCGGCTGGCGCTTGGAATTCAGCGAAGCGTCCGTGGGCTTAAGCTGCCAGGACATGATTCCGGATTCGCACGCTTACACGATCTCATTTGTGAACAATCGCGCTGTGCTCGACATTGCAAGCGTGCCGAAAGACATTGTGATGACCGTTGACGGAGATACTCTCGCCGGGTGGGGCCCAATGGCCGTACAAGGCCGGGTCTCCGAGGGCGTGCACCAGGGCTACGATCCGGTCACCGAAAGGCCGGCCACCATCTATCAGTACCTGCGGGTAACGCGGACCTGTGCGAAGCCCGTGCTCCGCAAGAGCTCCAACCCGGGCGTGGTCGGCGCGGAAAAGAATCTTCTCGTTGGCCTTTTCAACGACGGTGATGCCGGGCCACCCACGCCTGCGGGCCTGCGGATGAACGGCAGCTACGCGGCGAGCACAGGATTCAGCGTGGAGTTTTTTCCCGAGTCTGCGATTCTCGGTTGCGGTCCGGATGTGGCGCGCGCTTATCCGTATACAGTCATAGCCGATGGCAGGCAGGCCGTGGTGAAGGTGGCCGCGCCCGGCCATCCGCTGACGCTCCTGATCAAATCGAACAATATGCTCGATCCCGGCTCCGGGACGTACCTGGTGGAGGGACGACGGATCACCGGGCAGGGTTCCAACGGCGATTACACATTTGCACCCCTGAATGCGACGTGCCATCTGGCCCCGTTGTCGCCCGGTCCGGTTCCTTCAATCGCCCTGCGGTAGCGGCAAGCTGCGCGCGAATTTGCCCCCTTACTTTTCACCAAACCGTGCGGAGAGCTTTGGACTGCCGGATTTCGCGATCGGCTGTAAGCAGGGGCAGCCCTTCGGCCAGCGCAGTACCTCCAATGATACGATCCGCTGGATCCTTAGGATAAGCGCTTGGAAGTCCCAGCGCCAGAGCGCAGGCGCGGCTACTAATCGGCAAGACAATGAATCGCGTTTCGACTTCCCGCAGGAAAGTCTCCAGGCTGATCTCAAGATGGATACGTCGCTTACTCGCGAGCGCGGTCAATTCAAAGAGAGTAATATCCGAGATTGCTAGCCCATTCGCCTCCTGCCGCGCAGCTTCGATTGCGGCTCTTGCTCTTTTGGAGAGCCGGCTTGCCTCAAACGCTAGCCAGACAACCACATGCGTATCGACCAAAATCACTTAAGACTGCCCCAATGTTCAATAGCCGGCGAAATGACGTCGCCCGCAACAGTGCCTTTGCCACGGAGGAAATTATAGATGTCGTCCGTATCCTTGCCGGCTGGCAGAAGCTTCGCAACCGGCTTGCCGCGTTTCGTGATGATGACTGTTTCCCTCTTCGCCTGGACCTCGTCCATCAGCGCAAGGCAGTGAACCTTGAAAGAACCCGCCGCCATGGTTTTCATCTCCTACTCCTCATGGTCATGTTACCATAGTCACACTGCGGCTGGGTGTGCAAAAATAGGAGCGCCGGCAAATTCGGTTCCAGGAGCGTAAGGCTGCGTTGCCGTTCGAGCCCCAGTATCACCGGAGGGGATGGAATGCGCGAGATAGCACAATGGCTTGCATGTTCGCGCAGATCGTTCTTCGCGTTCAGGTCGATCTTCCGCGTGGCCGCATGTTTCGTTCCATTAGCCACGATCACAGTCACCGCGAACTCGTCGACTCTGAAGCCTGTGTGTCGAGTCAATGAGGACTTCAGGACTGTGCTGATTTTCAATCTGCCGTCCGCCAACTGAGCCGCTCGGGGCGCTGGCTGCCCGGTAATAGACCAGCTGGCTAAGGCTTGGTGGCCAGGATGAGCGGCGACGGTCCCGGCGATTCCAGTGTTCGCGCCTTGGTGAACCCAGCCTCTCGCAGCCAGCCAACAATTTCTTCAAACGAGTAGGTGTCTCCATCCTCAGTGTTCACCAGCATGTTGACAGCGAATAAGAGTCCGTTCAAAGGCCCGGTCCTGTCGGGGTTCACCAGGTATTCGGCGATCACGATGGTTCCCCCTGATGCAAGTGCGCGGAAGGTCTTCGCAAGAAGCGCCTTGCTGCGCTCCCTGCCTTCGCTGTGAAGGATATGGCCGAGTGTCGCCACAGTATAGTCGCTGCCAAAATCTACTTGTAGCAGGTCGCCTTCAATGAATGAGAAGCGGTAGGCCAGCCCAAACCGGGCGACGCTCTTGCGGGTGACGGGAATTACCCCAGGCCAGTCAACGGCGGTGACACGGACGTGCTCAGAGCTCTGAGCCAGAGCAATGCCCCAAACTCCGGAGCCCGCTGCGAGATCGAGGACGCGCGCCTGCCGGCCAGCGCCATTCAGGGCAAAATACTGTCCCAGAGCCTTCGCTGCCGGATAACTCATCGGAAAAATGTCGTTGACGAATTTTTGGAAGAACTCGCTGCCCAGCGCCACTTGATTGACAGCCTCAACAGGCCGGCCTGTCTCTACAATCTCGTTCAGCCGGAGCCATTTAGGAATTAAATGCTCGCTGCAGTGCCGAATCAAACCACCCTGAAACGCGGGCTTCGTGCTGACGAGGAACTCGGCGCTTTCTGGCGTGAGGGAAAAGCGGCTCTGCTGATCTTTCGCCAGGAAGTTCAGCCCCACGAGGGCATTCATAATCGCCGTCAGTCCGCGTTCTGAGGCGCCTGACTTCTCGTGAATCTCGTTGACCGTTTTCGGACCGCCATCGAGAAGATCAAAAACATGGTGTCGAATCGCCGCCTCCAGAACGAGTGGAGGAATATACCCCCAAGCGAACTGCATGATGCGCTCAGGAGTTGCCGGAGTGGTAGCAGGGGTCGTCATATTTTCCTCGCTGAAAAGTGATGGGGAACCACGCCCCATCTATCAAGTCCCTCGGGCGGCCTTCGGCAGAACTCCAAAGCCGTCGAGCAACCCGTTCGGGCGCACAAACCACCGCATCGGCTTCGTGCCGCATCCCCGCCCCTTGGTGAAGCTGGAGACCTTTCCAGCAAGCGCCTCAACCTCGGCGTTGTAGCAGTTCCCGAGCGAATCGCTGAATGAGAAGGTCTGCCGGCTGTTTTGGCCAGTATTGCCGAAGAGGCCGGTACGCGCCGCGTTGAAGGTCACCTGGTCCGCCGCTGTGCGTGTGTTATGAATGCTGGCCTGGTATGGCGGCTGCCCGGTTTCACTCTGATCGATGCGCTCATACAAATTCTGCTGTAGATGGACGGTATGGGTACTGCTGCGGTCATGGTTTGAGCGCTTCGACACGTCGACAGTCAGCGAGTAGTCGAGCGAGCGCTGAAAGCTTCTGCCAGCGGAGGACCCGCCCCTGCTATTGCTCGTGCTCTGTACATGCGAGGCCTGCTCTGTTACCTGCCGGTACGTCTGTGCGTTGAGCGTCTCAAATCTCTGTGTGTTGGCGAAGCTGATGCTTTGTTCCACACGCGTGCGCACGCGGCCTGCGGGCGTGTCCACGTATCCCTCAATCACGTAGCTTTGTTTCGCCCGCGTCAGCACATTGCCGTTCACCGCCGCGGCGCCGTTACCGAGCGTACTCGTTATCGTGGGCCTCAGCGACAAGTCTCGGAGCGTGTTGCGCGTTACGGCGCCTCGGGTTTCTCCGGCCTCCGAGTCACGGTAGACCAGCACTGTCGCGGCCGCTGAGAAGTAGTGGTTCGCGCCCAGGACTCGCACCGAGATAGAATGCCGTGCTCCATCACTCAACAGTCCTGCGAACGGTGTCAGGTCAAGGCGGTAGGGCACAAAGTTCAAGGTTTCGACCCCGGGTGTTGGCCGCCAGAGATAGGGGTCGATCCCTCCGGTGTAAACCCATGGGTATATGGGCGCAAGCCCTGCCGGCTGACCATCGACGCTAACCTCGACCTCGCGGTAGCTGCCGCCGCGGCATGCCCGTGGACGCACCGGTGCGCCCTTATAGCCTCGCTTCATGGCAAACGCCATAGTTTGCTGGATGTACTGGTCAGGCAGACAGGTATACCAGAACTCGTCGTGGAACTGGCTTTGTGCGAACAGGTCCAGATAAACGCGTGTGGTGTTCAGCGGAAACGTCATGCTGCGCAGCAGTTGGTCGTCACCGCTTTGCAGGTTTGCTGCGGCATTGCGGGTGCCGTTCAGCGAGTACACCGCGTCTGGTGTCCTGGGTGCAGGGTAGCTCGCGTCGGCGGGGTAGAAGAGAATTCGCGCGCTCGCATGGATGACGCTTGCGCGATTTGAATCTACCCAGTTGTTCACCAACGCTGTGCCTTCACCCGGCGAGCGCAGCAGACTGGTGTAATCGGTGAGGTCGCGCTCCACTTGCCAGCTTGGGGCGAAATCAGGCGACGGTTCTTCGGTCGTGCCAAAGTATAGATTGATGCCCTTCAGCCATATCGACGCGGTGCGGTCGTATTGGTGGCCTGCATCTACAGAGAAGTTTGCTTCGAGTACGACCTTGGCCCACGGTCCTTTGCAACCGGTGGGCGGCTGGTAGGTGAAAGGGTGCGGCACGGCGTCCATGCGCGTGTTCTCGCCCGCCGGACCGAAATCCTCCTTGGGAAAAAGTTGCATGGCGCAAGGCTTTGTGGCCGGTCTCGGCACCGGAGGGTCTGCGATAGCGACGTTGCGAGAGCCAACCTTAGGCTTGCGCTGCGCGCCGGCCATTCGACCACCGTGCAGAACCAGACCTATAGCTGCCAACGACGTAACGCTCAGCTTGCACAGCAGGTTCCGTGACATGCGATGTGCTCCGTCCAGCGATTGCTGCTCTCGGCGCGCGAGGGAAAATCAGGCAGTGAATCCCGCCTTCGCCGCGGTGCAGAGCGCCGCGCCCGGTTCCGAACCCTCGAAAGTTTTGGCGAAGATGCGAAGCCACATCAGATGGCTCCAGAGACTTCATCAGGGATGATGCTCTCACCGCTCTCAGCGGAGCGGGCGATAGCCACCATGGCATGGACCGGCGCAATGCCGTCATGCGCGAGGCTCATTCGCTGCATTCCGAGATCAATTTCTGATAGACTTGCCGGGCGTGGTCGTAGGCCTGCCTTGCAGCCGGCAATTCGGCACTGGAGATCAACGGTGATTTCTGTGTCCAGCACTGGTTCACTCCCGCCAGGCACCATTCGGCGCTGCGGCGGGAGGCGCGGATGGGCTGCCCGCCGACAATCACAAAGATGGGGTTGGTATGTGATGAGGGCAGGATTCGCACGGCAATCCAACTGCTCTTTTTGATTGCCACGTTGAAGTTGAGCTTCCGCACCGTTCCGTCGGCGACAATGTCCTTCGTTGCAGCCGGTTCCCCATTCACCACAAGCTCCACCGCAACCTCTCGTGTGTTGCCGATACGGCATCGCTCGAGGTCCCAATAGGGCTTCTCGTCGTAGGGTCGGCTTGGGATAGTTTGGCCGGGAGACCCAATTGTCGGGAGGAATTGGTAGTGGACCGGCAACGGAGAACGCGGAATGGTGTCAAGGTAGGCCGCTGCGTTGACGCTTACGTGGACGGTACTTGGAGCGGCAAGATCCACCTCGCTGCCGCGAGTTCCCATCTCCGTCCCGTTGACGCTGAAGTCCATCAGGTGGCTGCGGCCATCGGAAACATAGGCGGCTCCATCTTCGACGGCCTTCACATATTTGTCATACGTTAATGGCCCATCGATCTTAGCGTACGTGCGTCCCTCGCCCACCCGGCTATCGTAAATGCACGGGAAATCGGTCTCTCCGGAAAGCCGCGTACGAAAGCCTACATTGAGGGTTTGATACCAAATGTTCAGCTCCCAAACGTAAGGGGTATCTCCCGCAGAGATGAAGTCCACGGTGTTGGGGTAAGTCACATCAACGATGTATTCGTTTGCTCCAATGCTGTCGAAACCGGGAACTTGATAGTTCGGCAGCGCGGTTCCTTCAACCTTCAGGCCCCAGCCTGAGTGGGCGAAGCCGGCAGCCGCGCCCTGCGACTTGGCCCAACGCAGCACGGGCAAGTCCCAAGTGGGCCAATCTTCAATCCGCTTGGTGCCTGGATACATCAAGTTTTTGAGATTAAGCAACACCAGATGGCCGCAATGGCTGGACGGAAATCCAGAGACCTCAAGGTCATAGTGCATCAGGCAAGAGGGCCTTGAAACGGGGTTGTTCTGCCGGCCCCGGAAGAACTGACTTTGATAATAGAAACACGGCCCCCAAATGAGCGTGGCGCCTACGTTCAAGTGTTCACCACGCACTTGGCGGTCCATGTCTGTTGGCAAGACGCCCTGAGTCGGGTTCTCGTAATGCGAACAGCCGGCGGGATGAATATGATCGTCGCCCGAATACCACCCGAATTTGGCCGGATCGATCCATCGCTTCAGGTGGAACGTCAGTGCCTTGGGACCCGCGGCGTTCACCGTGAAGTGGGTCGTCTCAGTGATATATTCTGGCCCGCCCGTATCGGTCACTGTATAGTGACCGGGTGGAAGCGAGATCGATTCGCCATCGTAGCGATAAACCTGAGGCTGGAAATAGAAGTCGGGCGCGAGCCGCTTTGCCGGGTTGGGGTATATCCGGTTCTGCGCGTCTTTGAAAATGAGGGACGCCATAGTGCGCTGTCCGTTTTCATCGTACACATGTAGCGCGATCGAATGAGCCGGAGCAATTTTGAAAAGAATGCGGACTTCGTTCAGGAAGCCCACATCTTGCGTTCCCTGGCCCACGTCGAACGCCAGGGTTGCCGAGCGTTCCCCAGCGTCCCGGCTGTAAACCATGAGAATGCGGTATTCAAGCGGAAAGCCCGAGAGCCGTTGAACGGGCGGAGCCATGTCCCACCCTTCAGGCGTAAGCGCTCTTGATAAAAGTGAAATTTCAGCCCAGCGCTCCCGAACATCAGCCGATGAAAGTCTTTCGGCTGGAGAGGGATTCCCGGTAGACGTTATGTAGACGGGACCGCTGTTTGGACTTTGCACTTCCAGCGGAGCTGTAACGCCGGCCTGGTTCACAACTTTTACTAGAAACAGTCGCGTTCCATCCTGGATCAGGTCTCGTGCGGCGGGATCCGTTTTTGCATCGACGCGGCTTTCCGGATTGACGGTCACTTCCACTAAGTCATACTTGTCCAAAATTTCTTCTGCACGGGAGACAGCAATCCGAGGATCGGCGTTTGCAAACGCGCTGTCGATGCCTGCCTGATCTTCGGCAGAAAGAGGCTGGCCGTAGAAATCCAGCTCTCTCTCCAACTCGCGCACTTGGTCAGCAAAGGGCTGTAGCGGAGTAACGGCATCTGAAGCCGGCCTCGCGTGTATAAATGGGGGAGATACAAGGATCGCCACAGTCAAGATCAGGATCGGACCCAGAGAGGTAACGTCTCGGCGCTTTGCTTTTGTCATGTGGTTATATTACGCCCTGCGTAAACCTTGACGACTGTTGGTACCAGTGTCCGGGCAGGCAGGATCCCAACGTTGGGCCTTTTGGCCGCTGGGTGACAGATTCATCGAGATTCCCCGCCCGCGGAAGTACTAATGGCATCAAGGTAGTCGCTGACACCTTCCACAGTTTCGGGCTGAAGTTCGGAATATACGTTACACCAGGGATCTCCGAGGAGGCAATAGGTAGGAACACGCCGATTAAAGGCACTCCGTAGTGATACAAGCGCTCCACTTGCCGCCGAATGCTCAGGCTCCGCCGGCCTTCTCCTTGCCAGCTCCGCCGCCCCTTGAAACAGGTTAAAGTCGAAGGGCCCACGACCTCTTCGGGGGCCCGGATGCATTCCCTGATGGAACTGGTTATTCGTAGTCGGTGTTTCTGGAGACTTAGGGCGAGCAGCCTTCTTAGCCGGCGCCGTGCGGGCGTGCGGCTTGGGTTCAGGCGGTTTCACGCCGATGGGAGCGAGATAGACATAGCTGGTGAAGTCGCCGACCGGCAATATCGAAGGAAGCAAACGATAACGGACACTACCCGGGACTGCCCTACGTCGGGGTGATGCTCGACCAAATCTTTTTGCGTCACTTTTCTGGCGGAGCTTGTCCTGGCCCCGGCAACATCACGCACGTTCCGCTTCTTGCTCGTCCAACTCGCCGAGGCTGACCACTCTAAAATACAAACCACGCAATCAAGTACACCGAATTATTGGCCGAGGCATTCCGCCCTGACCCGTCGTAGTTGACGCTCAGACCGTTGAACTTTAAATAGCCTGTGTATTGCACTCCTAACTGAATGTTCTGCAGCGGCCAATAGGAAAAATTCAGGATATACCCGTCCGACCTCGGATTGCCTGTGGAGCTGCCACTTACGGGCGAGGGCGCGTAAAGCGTGGAATCGCTGGTTCCCGTGGTATTGAATGGTCCCGCGGCAAAGGCGAACCGGTTTCCGAGGTGATACACGGCGTCAAGGTGCTCGAAGTTAAGATCGTGCGGAGCGAAGGCGACGCTCCTGGCGGCGAGCGCACCCAGCAGATTTGAGCTTTCGTGGATATAGTCGCCGTGTACCGTCAACAAATCGTGACGGGATTCCCAGGGAAGGGTGTGCTCCCACTGGAAATCCGCGGCGAGGTCGGTTAAGTAGTCGCGGGGGCCGACTACCGCGTTGGGCGTCGAAGCCAAATGCATTCCGTAAGTGCCGATCTCCAGATAATTATTGCCGTGCGTTTGCTGCCACGCCACCCGCCAATAGGGCGCGAGCCCTTGGATGTTTGTTCCAAAGCCCGTGCCGGGATTGGGCTGAGCGCCGCCCAAGTGTGCGGAGCGATAGATGAAGCCAGCGGCGTAGAGATGCTGATCGAACATGGTGTAGCCGCCGATCCCTGCCACGTCTTGAGCCAGGCCGCCATTGAGGATAGGCGTTGCGACCGGTGTCGGCACCGCATCCGGAGCGACCCAGGGATAACCCCACGCCGGAGTGTCGTTCCAGAGATCTTCCACCCCCGGATTATTGTTCAAGTCGATTCCGTACACGAAATCCTTGTCGAAAAGTTTTCTGTCTCGGGCCCAGCGGATGTCGGTATTGTCCCAGCTGAAATGATCCGCCTGATCCTCGTAGGTAACCTGGATGAAACCGCCAACGTGGTCTCCTATGGCGCCTGCCAAAAACAGGCTGGCGCTTTGAGGCAGTTCAAAACTTCCATTCTGGGTGCCGGGCTGCGGCTTCTGTGTTTCCGTGTTGGAGATGGTGAACTGAGCCGAAAGGGGCAATTCGCTGAGCAGGCTGAGCGGCGCGCTTGCGTGACCGGGCTTGGAGTCGATCGTTTTCAAACTGCGGAGCGCGTAGCCGTTCAATTTGAATTGGCGCCCCAGCGGAGTTAACTCGGGGATCGTGGTGTGGCAGGCGCTGCAGGCCAGTCCGGTCTGCCGCGCAAAACTGGGAACCGCGTCCGCCCGCGTTGCACGGAATAGCAACCCCACGAAGCTACAGGAAAAAGGTATAAGCAAGAGAAAGCAGAATAGCTTTGGCTTGGAGCTCATGAACTTCCTTCGGGAACGCGGCTGCGTGTGACTTATTAGAGATCAACCGACCCCAGGGAAGTACCTTATTCGAAGAGCTCCAGGGACTTGTCCAGGCCTGGTAATAATTCCGTCAAATCATTTCAATGTATTTTTCATCACGCGGCCAACTCAGCCAACTAAGAAACGCCCTCGCCAAGTGCAGCCACTTGTGAGAAGCTAAGTCAAATAACATCAGCTCGCCGGGGTCAGCCGTGAGGGCGGCATGGAGCGTCTGTCGGACGACGGCCGGCGGGAAAACAGCCCCTCGGACCAAGGGGCCGGAGAAACCTGCTGAGTGGTTAGATCAAGCTGGTAGATTGCACCCTATTCGGCGGTGCCGCCGCCGACCCACCGTGCGCCTCCGAACACCAGCACGCTTCGATTCGGTAACCAGTTGGGATCCTGAGTGAACAACCAGATTGGAGCTTCGTCGATTACATTTTTACACATTGTTGGCGTAACGGTGACAAGCCACGCATGGCATCTTGCTATTCTGGCACCCGCCTGATTGCTCTGGACCTAGAGAATACAAGGAGATGCACACTGTGAATAAGCCCCTACGAGGAATCTATTTCGTTCTGACCTTCCTTTTTGTTTTCGGCGCGGATTTGGGCGGAATTTCGGGGTCCCGCCTTCCAAGCTCGGGTTGTGATATGTTATTACTTCAATGGCCAGTTAAAGGAGGCTTTTATGGTGAGGAAAATCTTTCTGGGGCTTGCGCTTTGTGCGCTGATTGGTGCACCCCTATTCGCAGCGCTCAAAACAGGCGATAAGGCGCCCGATTTCTCGGCACAGGCTTCGTTAGCCGGAAAAGAATTTACTTTCTCTCTAAAAGACGCGCTCAAAAAAGGTCCGGTGGTGCTCTACTTTTATCCATCTGCCTTTACCCAAGGCTGTGACCTTGAAGCGCATACATTTGCACAGGAGAAAGACAAATTCGATGCCGCCGGGGCGACCGTTATCGGGGTATCGGCTGACAGCATCGCGCGACTCAATGCGTTCTCGGCAGACCCCAATTATTGTGCTGGAAAGTTTCCGGTAGCCTCCGATGCGGACCTCAAGATTGCTATCGCCTACAATCTAACGACAATGACGTTCAAACCTGGCATGACAGATGTGCGCGGTGTCGCAATTAATCATGACTTTATCGAGCGCACAACCTTCGTCATCGGTAAAGATGATAAGATCATCGCCACGTTTTCAACAAAGGACGACCATCTTAGGCCCGACGAGCATGTGGAGAAATCACTGGCGGTCGTGCAGCAGCTCGCCTCCAGATAGCGCGGCTAGATGTTCTATGACCTGAGTGACGGTCGCTATCAACAGGAAGCAAGTTAGCCTGTACATTGGTTTCCTCCCTTGGGGGCATCCAATCTCCCCGACTTTACCTAAGAGGTTTGATCTCAGCGGGGTAGCGCAGACTTCGTGCTTTTCGAAGTCTGCGGCTTTTCCTTACGGATTCACGTACAAGCCGCAGAGTTTCCAAAAGCGGGAGACTCTGCGCTACCTCACTCGCGTGCTAAGCGTGGGCGCGAGAGCTCGCCAGGACCCGTCCCGCACGAATGGCTTTAATGAACGAGCGGTAGTCGCGCTCGGTCTGGTCCGCATACACGCTCGCAAACCTCGCGATTGCGTCGTCGAACGCTTCTCCGCTTCCAAGGTAACCGGCAATTCGCGCGGGATCACCCGTGCGGGCGTGAGCGCGGGCTAGCACCCACCCGCAAAGTGTCACATACTCGAACCAATCCGCTTTCGTCATCCTTTCGATATTAATTTTCATGCGCATGTCGTGGAGCTGACGAAAATAGTAATCATGACCTCGATCGTCGCCGGTCCAGCCAAGGAATACATCGCTTGCGGACTGTAGCATTCGCTGCCCGGTAACCACACGCTGCCCCTGATTCGCGTATCTGCTCTTGCCGGCGTAGGGTTCGAGCACCGATCTCCGAGCCTCTTTGAATTGCAATAACAGGGGATCGTGCGGTCCTGCCATGAGCAATGTAACCGCGCAACGCGTCCCGACGCTGCCCACCCCCACCACCTTCCGCGCAACGTCGATCAGCTCGTAGCGGTCAAGAACGATACGGCGCTCTTCGGGTAGAGTCGTGCGATATCGGTGCAGCATTCGCCTTACTCGATTCCCAATCGCGGCGATTTCAGGGGGGTGATAGATCAGCGGTGGGCGATCGGTGATTCGAGGCTGGCCATTCCGCACACAGGCGATCGTTGGCACTTCTCGTTGCGGTGTTGCGAGTGCGGCTTCGATCTCTCGTTTTCGCCATTGCTTTCTCGCTTCAGGCGTTGCTGCATTTTGAACGAAAAGGTCAGCGCTCAGATGCGAATACCAGACCTCGAGTGCGGTCATCTGAGCGTATTCGCGCATCCGTTTCCGATAGGAAGCGACGGCGGCGCGCGCCGCATCCGGGCCGCGGTCGCCCACGCTCGCCTGACGCATTGCCAGCACGATGCTCGCAGCCAGACGCTTCACATCCCATTCCCAGGGTGCGGGAAGCGTCTCATCAAAGTCATTAATGTCGAAGACGAGCTGCCGCTCAGGAGTTCCAAAGCCGCCGAAATTTGCCACATGACAATCCCCACAAGCCTGCACGCGGATTCCGGTAATAGGCGTCGAGGCGAGGTCTGCCGCCATAAGAGCCGCCGCACCGCGAAAGAAAGCGAAGGGGGACTCGCGCATCCTGGCGTAACGAATCGGGAGGAGATGGAGTAACCTTCCCCGGTCCCATTCTTTCAGCAACTCGATAGGATCCGGGCGATTCCCTCCGGGAGCCCATCGAGAATGGGCCGAACGCGGCGCCTTCTCGCGAAGCTTCTTGCCATCTGCCATCTGATCCCTGACGGTCAGGCGCAGCTTGTCTGGTCTTCCAGGAACGACTCTCACAATTTCTGGAGGAAATTCTCGTCTGAGGGTGCGGTTTTGTCAATGGAACGACATGGATGGAACAACTTCGAGCCGATAAGATTCAAGCGAGCCAAATTCCTCCGGCGAGGTCCGGATATCAGCATAACCATGCTCAAACCGATTCCCGTAGCTCTCCTCCTGAAGAGAAAAATCCCAACTGAAGAAGAATAATGCTTCTCAGCTACCGAACTCAGAGGGGTAATTCAAAAGCTTGGCCGGTTGTTTCCGACAAACCGTCAACTTGGATTCGTGCGACAGACCTGCTGCCTCCCAGCCTCAACGTGCGGGCGGCTACCCTGCACCTCGACCGCCATTCCCGTCCGCCTGCGCCGCGGCCGGGCGAACATCCAAGAGGCGGGAGTCTGGCCAAGCCACCCATTCCTGCCTTGTTAGGCGCCGCCACTCATCGTTGCCCTTATGCAGCAGGTAATCATGTACCGCACTGTGGAAGGCGTGACTGCGGAAATCGTCCACGTTTTGCGCAGCGTCTTCTTTCGCCATCTCCGAGGCGTCACCTCCAAAAGTTGCGGCCCTCTGTTCTAACGCGGCGGCCCTGCTGATGATAGCCGGAACCGGCAGCCAGACCGAAGGCGCCGAGGAATTCCGGCGCCACCACCAGGATTGAAAGCGGTCCCAGATGCGGCGTATTCTTTCGGCGCGCCCGGGCGGCTGGATGTCAAAATAGGCAGCCTTTGGCAGTTCCTCCCTGAAATGCTCGCGCTCCACCTTCGGGCTGACCTTGAGCGTCAAACGCGGACTCAAATTCCGGTTCTTCAGACAGCCGACGATCCGCCTGGCTGTGAAGTCAGCGTTGCGCAAGCGCTGCGCATCATCTTCAAACGTCCCGTTAGCCACTTGCTCGAAACTGCGGTAGAGGAGTTCGATCCAGTAAAGCTCGTTCCAACCTAGGCAGTAAAACGCCGCAGGGTCCTTTTGGCCCAGGTCGTAGGCGAGCCGCCTATAGCTCATCGCAAAGCGTTGCCCGATGCCAGGTGTCATCGTGGGATCGTGTTCCGCTATTGCGACCTGTCTACGCAGAGCAGCGGAGTTGTGAACGAGTTCCTGGTACACGGACCTCCTCAGCCGCCTCCCTTCCAGCCACCGCTTGATCGGCTCCGCCACGGCGGCAGTGCACACCGCACTCACAACGGCGGTGATCATAATCTTTATCCATCCAATATCTTCGACCACGGTCCTAAACCAGGCATCCCCGGGGCACTGGCATTTCACACTGGGCATTCTCAGATGATTCTACTCGATTCCGATGGAGAAGGCGCGTCGCCGGCGCTGTTGACTGGAGGTGACGTCACTTGGCCGTGTAACGGGCTAACCTGAAACTGGCCTGCAACTCGATTCCTTTCAATTTCCGCTCAAAAGTTGCTACGTCATAATGCCTCAAGATCTTTGCCCGGGCCGAGTCTACGGGAGGAAGAGAGTTCAGCGTTACCGCTGTAACGACTGCCGCGCGACGTTCTCTAAAGCTCGCCAGAAGCCTTTAGGAAACCTGCATAGCATTCAAATCACGATGATGATGTGATAACATGCGCGGTCTATGCCCCTTGACTCGATTCCTCGGGCCATCCGCAACAAGTACCATATTGATGAGCGAGGGCACGCCTGTGCAATCCTGGCCAGTGACTACCGGAGTGAGTTTAGAGACATCATCGATTGCCTCGATGCCTTCGTGCTGAGAAAAAGCCACATCCTTACCCCCGGCGGGGGAAGGTCACCGATCCCAAGAGCGATTGATGGCTTTCTCGGCGAGCGCGGATGGCGCGAACGGTCGTTCGACATAAAAATAACCATCGACAAAAGACCAGTTCCAATTCCGACGCACCATATCGACAACTTCAAAAATGAAGTCGGGCTAGAAGTTGAGTGGAACAACAAGACGGAGTTCTACGACCGCGACCTGAACAATTTCCGCTTGCTGAAGGAACTTCGTGTGCTTGCTGTCGGAGTGATGGTTACGCGCATGAGCGAGCTACAAAACCTTTTCAACCGGCTTGGCAAGGGTCAGTCTTATGGGGCGTCAACTACCCACTGGGATAAGCTCATTCCAAAGGTAGACGGAGGGGGCGCGGGAGGATGCCCGTTGCTTTTGGTGGGGATGGGGATGAACTGCTACGATCCCCATTCGTAGCCCAAGCGTAAGCCTTGTACGGAGGGGGTGCGTAGCTATCCACTTCGTCACCCCATTGGGTCCAGCCTTTCACACGTTCTCTGGCGAACAATTCAAGGAAAGGCGCGGGGCTGCACGCCTCAATAATCGGGTAAACTTTATCAGGCTTCCGGGAGTGCTCTTGCTTGCGGGTGATCACAATGTTAACTTGCCGACGACCTGCGGCAAGCGTGCGAATGTGGCCCTTCACTCCGAATAACAGAAGCTCGGTCACGTTGCGGAAGTAGAAGCCAACGCCACGTCCATCGGGGCCACCATCCTTGCGAACTTTGTACCAAACGATATTGGTCTTGTACGTGAATCCCCACGCCTTCATGACGCCAAGCGCCTCAGCCAAAAGAGCGTTTGGACACCACAGGTACAGGTGGCTTTTCTCGGCTGCGATCTTACCGACCGGCAGAGCGGCTATTTGCTCGAATGACATTGTAGGGTAGCGGTGAAGCCGCTTGTGCTCCGGGGCCATCTTGCCGGTGCGGTTGGCGAATCGCCAGGGCGGGTCAATAAGGATCGTTCCGTACTGACCTCTGACCTGTACGAGAATAGATTGATCCGGGTTCATTAGACGCCAGTTTATCAGAATACCGTTTCATCGCAAGCAGCTCTTTCAAGGGATTTCAAAACACTACCCGGCGCGGAAGCGGGTTGACAGCGGCGGCCCGGTCGTTTACTATTACGTTAACAGGCACTCCTGCCTGTTCCAGCTCCCTCAATTAACCCGGAGCCCCCCTATGTTGCTTTGGAAGTCGCAAACCGTCGCTCAGCATGCCGCCCTTCACACCCACCGCCACTCATCGGCCGGAGCCGATGCTTTCGCAATAGCGCGGAACGCCGGTTTTTGGCGATCCTGCCTCTAGCTATCGAGACAATTGAGACAGGGCCAAAAAATAGGCTGCTTTTCTGAGAATAACCCTGAGCAACTCTATCAAAACAAACGACATTAGAATCTGCTAAGGCAAAACAAACCTGAGAACAAAAGCCCGTGATTCATGTAACCAACTGATTCCAAGGTAGTTAACAGAAAACAAGGCGGTTTCGATGTAACTGATTTAAAATCATATTATTGGCGAGATCGAGCATAAAGATGTCTGCTTGTGCAAAACGCAGCCGAGAACACAGCCCAGAAATTCAGCTAAGATTATTAAAATCAGTATAGTACAAGTAACGCGCAGCGCCACTCAGTCCCGATAGGTTATCGCCCAATATCCAACAAGTTGCTTAAAAACAAGCGCTTAGAGATAGGAGGCGTGAAGAACCGCATCCCGGCGCTGCGTGAGACTCATCAAACCCAGCTCCAACCAAAGCTTCCAAAGCGGTTGGGCGCGACGCTCATTCACTGCATTCAGAGATCAATTTCTGATAGACTTGCCGGGCGTGGTCGGATCGCCGGAGCTGAAACGTGATGGGAACGATCTAAAGTGTAAGATTACCCGCGATATTGCTCGTCGCTCACCTGTTCCATCCACTCGACAACCTTACCGTCGTGCTTTCCCTGAATGGCGATGTGCGTCATGGCCGTTGTGGGGGAGGCGCCATGCCAGTGCTTCTCGCCGGGCGGAAACCAGACCACATCACCGGGCCGGATCTCCTCGATCGGCCCTCCCCACCGCTGCGCCCGGCCGCATCCAGCCGTAACGATGAGAGTCTGGCCAAGCGGATGCGTATGCCAAGCCGTCCGCGAGCCCGGCTCGAAAGTGACGCTGGCGGTTTGAACAAGCGCTGGATCGGGCGCCTGAAAAAGCGGATCGATCCGTACCGTGCCAGTAAACCACTCTGCCGGGGCTTTCACGGAAGGTTGCGATCCAATTCTTTTGATCTCCATATCTTATTCCCTTACCTGATATCTTCTCGTTTGGTCATCCCATTTCGTAAATCGTCTCCTCTTTTCGTGCTTCGCAGAAGTCGCAACGCGGGATGAGTGGCTACTCCGATTTGAGCGAAGCCATATCGATGGAGAAGCGGTATTTCACATCGGACTTGAGCAGTCTCTCGTAAGCTTCGTTGACCTTCTGGACGGGGATGACTTCGACATCGGCGGTGATGTTCTGAGCGCCGCAAAAATCGAGCATTTCCTGAGTTTCGGCAACACCTCCGATGAGCGAGCCGGAGAGGCTTCGGCGCCCGAACAGAAGGCCAAAGGCGCCGACGGCGAGAGGCTTCGCAGGCGCACCGACGAGCGTAAGGTTCCCGTCGCGGCGGAGGAGTTGGATGTACGCGTTAATGTCGTGCTCGGCGGAGACGGCATCGAGGATGAAGTCGAAGCTGCCGGCGCGCTTCTGCATTTCGTTGGCATCACGCGAAACGACCACTTCATCAGCGCCAAGGCGTAGCGCATTTTCCTTCTTGCTAGGCGAAGTCGTGAAGACCACGACGTGAGCTCCCAGCGCATGAGCAAACTTCACGGCCATGTGCCCCAGTCCGCCCAGGCCGACCACCCCAACGTTCTTTCCTTTCTTGACGCCCCAGTGGCGCATCGGCGAGTACGTGGTAATTCCGGCGCAAAGCAAAGGCGCAGCGCCGGCGAGTTTGAGGTTCGAGGGGACGCGCAGGACGAATTTCTGGTCAACGACGATGCTATCGGAGTAGCCGCCATAGGTGACGCCTCCCAGGTGCTTGTCCGAGGAATTAAAAGTGAGCGTCATGTTCGGGCAAAACTGCTCAAGTCCAGCCCGGCACTCGGGACACGTGCCATCCGAATCGACCATGCAGCCAACGGCCGCGAGGTCGCCGCTCTTGAACCTGGTGACTGCCGGCCCGGTCTTAGTGACGCGGCCGACGATCTCATGGCCCGGAACAATGGGGTAAGTGGTGGCCATGATATTGCTCCACTCGTTTCGGACGGCATGGAGGTCGGAGTGGCAGATGCCGCAGAAGAGAATTTCGATCTGTACGTCGTGATCGGTTGGATCGCGCCGCGTGATCGTGGTCGAGCCGAGCGGAGACGTCGCGCTGGCTGCGGAATAAGCTTTCGCGTGATACATGGATCTACTCCCTTGAATATGTATGGACAGCTCAAGCCATTTTGGAGGCCCGGAAGGGCCTCCCGATCATAGCCCTGGGCAACGCCCAGGGAATCAAGTCTGCCTTGCGACAACGAGCCCTGAAGGGGCGACCTAAATCGCCGTCAATCATCGGCGAGAGCCTTCAGAATGGCCTGCTGCAGTTCGGCGAAGCTTGTGTAGCCTACCCAGTGGCGGCGAATAACGCCTCTACGGTCCACAAGAAAGAGTGTTGGGAAGATGGCCACGCTGCCGTACGCCGCGTTCGTTTCTTTGTTCCAGTTTACGAGCGGAAAGTCGATCTTCATCTTTGCCGCGTATCGCGAGCGAACATCGTCGCTATAACCAAGGCCCAGCAGCCGGTCCGCATTGGCTCCGATGATTGTGAACCCTCGCCCGGAGAACCGGCGCATCAGCGCGACCAGTTCTGGCGCCTCCTCCATGCAAGGCGGACAGCCGGTGAACCAGATGTAGAGTATAAAGGCCTTTCCGCGCAGTTGACCGGAAGCCAGGTCGCCGCCTCGGAGGAGCGTTAAATCAAAAGAGGGCGCGGGCTTTCCCTCCAACCCTGCCAGATCGGGCCCGAGAGCCTGTCCGAAGCGCGGGTCGCGGAGAATCGTCTGTACGTTGACGTGAGTAATCTCGCCCGTTCGCGAGTCGCGCGCAATGAAGCGCGGCACGCGCGGGTCCGAGTCCATGACGTTGAGCAGAATACCGGCAGCCCGCGGAGTGGGCAGGTCAAACTGCTGGGCGATGATGCGCAGGCTTGGAGGCTTCCCAAACTTCTCCTGATACTGGGCGACGAACAGAGGGATACGGAAAAAGGCGTTATAGAGCTTGCCCAGTGCTTGCCGCTCCGCAGGTGCGGTGAAATGGTCATAGAGTTCAGTCACTCGCAGAGGCTGCCCGGGGCGCAGATTCTGCTGGATATAGTTCAGGATGCGCATCTCCGCTCCGGACTGCGCCATCGCCAGCCCGGAACAGATTGTCAGGATGGCGGCGAGAGCGGTGATTCTTTGAAGGCGCGACGGCGTAGGTTGGCCCCAAAAAACGATGCGCATAATTACGTAAGGCCGTTTACTGTAGCCGGCTCAAGCTCGACGAAATTGCGATGTGTGGCGCGAAAACGTTCTCTCACGGCGTTTGGCTCCCGGGATTTGCAGCCTGCTCGTAGGCGCGGAAAGCACGCCAGTGGAAGATCAAATCGTACTGCAAATATTTTTCTTCGTAGGACCAGCCGTGATTGCCCGCCCTAAGGGTGAAGGTGTGGGGAAAATCGCGCTGGTTCAGAATCTGGTCCAGCATTTCCGCGCCATTCTCGAAACCGTAACGGTCGTGAGTGCCCACGTCGAAGAAAATTTGCAGATTGGGGAAATTTTCGGGATGCTCCGCAAGAGTCAACGGGTTGTTAGCGTCCCAGTAGGCTTCGTTCAATGGATTGCCGAAAGATTTCTGCAGCACCCGAGCATAAAACCCCCATCGTCCTGTGGTGGGAAGGGGATTAGGAAACTTGGAAGCTAGCGCAGCGCTCTGGGCGCTCACGGAGCCAAAGATGTCCGGATGGCGCATCGCCAGATGCAGCGATCCGTAGCCGCCCATTGAGAGCCCGCTGATGCCGCGTGCCCGCGAGTCGGGAATCGTCCGGTACATCCGGTCAATAAAGGGGATGAGCTCCTGGACGAAGAAATCCTCGTATCGTTCCTTCCCGTCATACGAGTTCACGTAGAAGGAGTTATCCGCGTCCGGCAGGATCACGAGGAACGCTCCGATCCTTCCTTGTTTCAGAAGACCGTCCAGCACGTCTTTGCCGCCATTTTCATCCCACGCATGGTAGTTCTCGAACAGCCCATGAAGAAAGTAGAGGCTGGGATAGCGGGCGCGCGCGGCATTGTAATCCGCTGGGAGATCAACGCAATAATTTACGCTCTGGCTCAGAAGCTTGCTGGTGACGGCGCCGCAAACGAGTTGGGTGGGTGCGGGTGCCGGAGCGCCGCGGGCGCTCGCCACAATCGCAGATAGCCACGCTCCGCAGAGAAACATGAGGCAGGCGCGTTGCCCCAGGCGCCTTCCATTAGGGAGAACGGAGCGAAGCCTTGATCCCATTTCTTCAGTTCGGCTGCTGGACGGTGGTGTGATTCGTTTGGATGAAAACCGAAGTCTTACCGCTCTTCGACGTGCCTCCCACGGCCGCATTCACCTGCTCGAAGCCGGTGTTTCCGGCAGGCAAAGTACCGTCTATTTCGCCGTGAACGCTTTCGAGCTTCGATTCTTTCGAGCTTCCTGGCGGCAGCACGAGCGTTCCGCCGGCTGGCTCAGAAACAGCGCGCAATTCGGAGACGCCGGAATCGTTCGATTCCAGCAGTCTGGCACTCTTCTGATTCGCGAACTTTGCTGCCGGGCGCGCGCGCTTAGAGGGACCTTCCGGGGTTACCGAACCAATGTCGAGGAGTCTCAGTTTCAGCGGAGGCTTTGAGGCGGGCTGCGAAGAAGCCGGGCTGGGTTTCTTCACTTGCCCGAACGCCGCGCCCGCCGTGGCAATCACGGCTACAAGAACAACGAGCATTCGTGTGTAACGCATGGTCTTCCATTTCCCTTCCGTCTGGCTCGATTCGCCAGCCGTTTCCCGGCCCCTTCCAAACTTACGCCATTGTGGACCCGCGATACCGCTCCCGTCAAGGCGGCTGATAAAGGTGTAGTAAGTCAGTTTGATGTAGAGGCGGCTTCATGCCGCCAACTGGCGAGGTAAACCCGCCGCAACAAGTCCAAACTGACCTGCTACGGACAAACGGGGGTGCTCTTTGGCTTGATGTTTATGCCGTGAGGATCGCAGTTTTTCCCTCCCGGAGGCATATGGAGCCCGGGACGTTGCTCCCACGTTCCGGCCGGAAGCGAGGTTCCGGCGGTGGAGATGGAGGCACAGGAACCATAGACCAGGAAGTGGAGAAGATGATCGACGCGGCGATCCAGCCTGCATCGTTCCAGAACTTCATCGGAACCATAGACCCTGAAAAGTTAGCCAGGTTTGAGAATATTCTCTCTGCCGCGGGCTTCCCGGAACTGACTCAGGTTAGACCGGATAACGAGGCTTGGCGTGAGATAGTACGAGGCGGGGAGCGGGTGATTGTTGACGATATGATCCATGATCAACCGCACCGCAGTCTGGCCCTGCCGGTAGGGGTGCTGGTACATAGATGCGGTGATGATTCCTTTGTCGAAATAGGGCACCATCTCCTGAAACAGGTCTGTGGTGATCAATGATAGCTTGGGGCGACTGTTATGCGTAGAAATAGCTCGGCAAACGGGCAGACAGTTGGCCGTAGTCACGTAGAGACCAGCCAGAGCCTTGTACTTATCGAGAAGCCTCTGGCACTTCAGGAAAGTTTCGTCCTCATCCTCGTGGCCTTCCAGCACATCGATAATAGCCCCACCGGTCGAAAAGCGCGGGAAGGTTTCAGCAAAGCCCTGAATCTTCTTTCGATGATCTTCCGTGCCGAGCATCCCCGTGACCACAGCTACTCCCGAACCTGGGGGCACGAAGTGGGCCATCAGCTCGCCCGCCATGTGGCCGTTCAACTCCGGCTCGACACATACCACCGAAGAGCGGCGGCTGACCGGCGCGTCGCTGGCCACACAAACTACGCGGATGCCGCGGGATTCAGCCTCATCCAATAGGGGAGTCAGATGGCCGGGATCACCCGGAGTAATAATGAGCGCCTGAACCTCGTCCTTGAGCAATTCGCGAATGCGCTGCGCCTCCCCTGCGCC
This sequence comes from Terriglobia bacterium, assembly GCA_030040995.1. Classification (GTDB taxonomy): domain Bacteria; phylum Acidobacteriota; class Terriglobia; order UBA7540; family UBA7540; genus JASHON01. The sequence goes on from JASHOS010000310.1 coordinate 22,009, forward strand.
TAGCCGGTCGACCGGCCGGTGGACCATCTCTAAGCCGATATGTTCGTAACGGCGAGCCTCTGAATCCAATCCCTTACGGACCTGATCGTAGAAGAAGTGAATCTCTTTGGGAATGCACACCCCGATGCGGATAGCCGGGCGCCTCAGGGCCCGTGCCGCCAGGTTGGGCCGGTACCCGACCCGTTGGGCGATTTGGAGAACGCGCCGGCGGGTTTCTTCGCTCACCCGACCACGGTCGTGCAACGCTCGGTCGACCGTGCCGATGGAGACGTTCGCCAAGCGCGCGATGTCTTGAATTCCGATGCGCTTCATGGGCTTCATATTAGCGTAATTTGATTCTGCCTGGACCGCGCTAGCCCGGCGCGTTACAAGTTGTCCGGGGTTGCGTTATCCTCCACGCACACCAATGATTATGCAGCGAACGGATCCTGTCCCCGCCGGGGCCCGGCGGCTGACCGGTTGTGAAGCAAACGTATGGCGCCTGGGAGTCAATTTGTCAGAGACCCAAGCGCTGAGTCTAATACTTGAACTCCTTCCCCAGCAAAGCTACACTTTCGAGCTTTAGCGCCACCTAGTCGGAGCAATAAAGGAAGGCGAATCTTTTGTGGCTACGTTCACGCCTGAATGCTTGAAAGGTCGAAGGATAATGATTACCGGCGGCTTAGGGGGCATCGGAGAAGTCATTGTCGATCATTTGCTGCGACACGCGGCCCAAGTGCTGGTGAGCGACGTTCTGCCGGTCGGCGAAGCTTCGAGACGAATACGGGAGAAGGGTTGGCCAGAGGACCGGTGCCGTTACTGCCGGGCGGATGTGCGAGAAGCATCCGACGCGCAACACTTGGTAGAAACGGCAATCACTGTGTTCGGCGGCTTAGACGTGGCCCTTTGTCATGCTGGAGTGGTCTGCTCGAAACCCATCTTAGCAGTTGACAGCGACGACTGGGACGCCATTCTGGATGTAAATCTGAAAGGGGCATTTGTGGTAGCGCAGGCAGCGGCACGCGCAATGGTTCGCGGTGCCGTCCGCGGAAAGATCATTTTCACCTCGTCCTGGGTGCAGGACGTACCCTGGCCGGAAATCACTCCCTATAGCGTATCCAAGAGTGGAATGAAGATGCTGATGCGCGGAATGGCCCGGGAACTGGCGCCGCACGGCATTCGCGTGAACGCTGTGGCCCCGGGCATTGTTGGCACGGGCATGGCAAAGAAACAGTGGGATACGGAACCGTCCTACCGGCGGCGCGCTGAAAAAGCCATCCCCCTGGGGTTCATGCAGCCTCCTGAATCGGTCGCCGACGCCTGTCTGTTTCTCTGCTCCGATGCGTCAGACTATATGACCGGCGCAACCCTGCTGGTAGACGGCGGCTGCAGTCTCTATCCTATGGACTGACGTCCGCACAGTCCAGACCAATGCGTGATCACAGCAGGGTTGCTTCAAAGTCCGGATAGGGGCGGTTGTAGCGCAGCGTTCGCCTTGTAACGCTGCGGCCTTTTCGTGCAAAGGCAAGCCGCAGGGCTAACAAACGAGCCCTGCTTTGCAAGGTCGTGAAACCCTGTTTTTTTGGCAAGGTTTTTCGGAGGACCCCCTCACCCGGCCCGCGCCGGCTGGAGAAAGCGCCAGCCGCGGTCCACCCTCATCCCGAGGGAGAGGGCAGAGTATCTAGGTTGCGGCTGCAAGGCCGCGCTGCGCTACAAAAGCGCGCTCCAAACCGTAATAAGCCCAACTTTGACGTAGCCCTGGTGATCACCGCATTTTCTTTTGAAGCAAATCCGGGGATGCTCCTCCCGCTCGGCGGGATCAGCATGACAGATTCGAATAATTCGTACGTTCTGAGTGATTATTTTCTGCATAAATTTCCTCTATTATTTTGCTTGACTAAGGTTATTGACCTGTGCTCTAATACCGCGCGTGTAAGTTACCGCAATCCGCCTTTGTTGGTATGGATTAGGGTAAATCCTGCTTGAAGGATTGTCACAACGAAGCATCCTCGCATCGTTTTGGAGGTAGAGAAATGAAGAACTTTTTGCGCTTGAGGACACTTGCCCTGACGGGTTTATTTCTCGTAGTTGGATCGGCCAGCGTCTTGCTGAGCCAGAATGCAAATACCGGCGAGGTCCGCGGGGTTGTGACCGATACGTCCGGAGCGGTAATGCCCGATGTAAACGTGACAATTTCGGACGTGTTGACCGGAGTCACTACGCAAGTTAAGACGAATTCTAGTGGAATCTACGATGCGCCCACCCTGTTGTCGGGTACCTACTCAATCACCTTCTCGAAAGACGGATTCCGTACCTTTATCAGAAAAGGAATAACTCTGGGAGTCCAGGTGATCGAGGTGAATGCAACGCTGAGCGTGGGGTCTGTATCGCAACAGGTAACCGTGACAGGAGCCACCCCGCTTGTTCAAACTGCGACCTCGGAGAGCAGCACGAGCCTATCATCGGAGGCAGTTATAAACCTGCCCAATATAGGGATGAGCTGGTACGCCTATACGAACTTGCTTCCAGGCACCGCGCCGGCGATTACGGCCACGAACGGTAATAACGGCGGAAACGGCATGAGCGTGAACGGCTCCGCCCCCTACACATCGAACTGGCTCGTTAACGGGGCCAGCGCAATGTACAGTGCAGACAACAATAATCCGGATGTCGTCAACAATACCCCAATGGGGAGCATCGCAGAGGTTAAAGCGGATACCAATAGCTACAGCGCAGAGTACGGGCTGGGATCTTCGGTGTTCAACGTTATCACGAAGACAGGCACAAACCAGTGGCATGGCTCATTGTCCGAGTTCGTGCAGAACACTGCTTTTAATGCCAGAAACTTCTTTGAGCCCTCGACCTCTCCTTACCATTGGAACGAATTCGGCGGAACGGTAGGCGGCCCCATTAAGCACAATAAGGTGTTCTTTTTCCTCACATACCAGGATGAGCGCCAAGTCACGTACTCCCCTGGATTCTCCACTGTCCCGACCGCCGCTGAGGAAGCGGGTGATTTTTCGAGCTCAGTATACCCAACCATCTATGATCCGGCGAGTTTAGTGAATGGTGTCCGAACCCCTTTGCCCGACAACACAATTCCTGCTTCAGACATTTCTCCTTTTGCCGCCAAAGCTCAGTCCTATTTTCCTAAAGCGAATCTGCCCGGTTTGTATAACAACTACTTTGATAACGTGATCTTCACGAACACTAATGAGTGGCTTAGCGGAAACGTGCAAATTCACCTTTCCCCCGGCAACGAGCTTTCGATTGCCCCGGATTTCTCTAAATCATTTCTTCCGGAGCCGAGCGCCTTTCCGACCGAGTCCTACACGGATCATTATTATGAGGAACAGCACACTATCTCAGACTCCTGGTCAATCAACCCCACGATGGTCAACGACGCCCATATGGCGTACCTCTTTGCCCACGAAGATTGTGCCCCCGACAACTCTACGGACTACCCTTCGCAGTTGGGTCAGCTAAATCCAACGGCAAGCGAGTATCCCGACGTCACGATCAACGGCTACATCTCGACCTACATAGGCGGCGGCACGACCTGTCGCATGGGTGAGGGGTCATTTGGTCCTTCTGACGTCCTTACCATAATTAAAGGAAAGCATGTTCTCAACGTGGGTGGTGAGTTTGACCGGCTGTTCGGCAATATTGGTGGGTGGTCTTCTACCGAGTCGGGAAGTTTCACTTTCAGCGGCACGATGACAGCGAACCCTGCTAATCCGACGAGCACCGGCCTCGGGTACGCCGACTTTCTTTATGGCCTGCCGGAGTCATGGTCTACCACAATATCCCCGGATATGGGCTGGAGGTCCTGGGACGCAGGGATGTTTGTGCAGGATGACTATAAGATGCGCAGGGATCTTACGGTTAATGTGGGTTTGCGGTATGGCATTCTAGGGGGTTGGGGTGAGGAGGCGAACAGACTCTCCGACTTTGATCCATCCATTCTCAATCCGGCCACGAATACGCCAGGCGGGCTGTGGTACGCGGGGGAAGACGGACGGTATACGACGGAAGCAAGCGACTATCACGGCTTCCAGCCACGTGTAGGATTTGCGTGGGCGCCTCGCAATGGGTGGGCGGTCCGCGGCGCCTTCGGAATTTTCGACCAAGTTTGGTCAGGGGCACTTTACGGCGGGGCGTTTGGCCAGGGGTGGGAGGTTACCGGCTCCCAAGTTTCTCCCGACTTGTACACCCCGATTTTCAGCATGTCCCCTCCTAACGCGACGCTGTTGGCAGATTATCCCACGTTGACCCAGGGCCCCACGCCTCCCATATATCCGACGGCGAAAACACGTACTGCCTCCCTCCTCAACGGCGCGTCGATAGACTATTACCCCTATAACGCTCCCATTCCCTACATTCAACAAGCTCACCTCGATGTTCAGCACCAACTGCCGGACGGCGTTTTCCTGGACGTGGGCTATGTGTGGACGCGAGGTCTCCATCTTCCTTGGTTTGCCAACTACGACCAAGTTCCTGAAGATCTCCTGGGGCCTGGAAACGCCGAGGCTCGGGAACCGTACCCGCAGTACACCGGCTTGTATGGGAATTTCTATGATGGTGTTTCAAACTACAATTCGCTTGAAATAACCGCGAAGCGCAAGTTCTCAAACGGTCTTCTGTTTGCGGCAAACTATACTTGGTCAAAGGCTGAGGATACGCAGACGGTCTCAAATTGGGGTGGCGGCGATTCCGGTCTCGTGCAAAATAGCTACGATACGATGGCCGATTATGGGCTCGCAAACATGGATATGCCGAACATATTCAATGCCTACTTCGTTTATGAGCTCCCGTTTGGGACCGGCAAACACTTCGTCAATCGCGGAGGGATCGCTAACGAAGTGATTGGAGGATGGGAGCTTTCCTCGGTGCTCCAGGTGCATTCGGGTTCGCCCTTCACTCCAATCATGGGAACAGCCAACTTAAGCGGATCACTGCAGAATGACTGGTATCCTAATCGGATTGCCAACGGAACGCTTGCGAATCCATCGATCAGCGAATGGTTCAACACAGCGGCATTTGTTGAACCCGCCGAGTACACCTTTGGGGACGCTGGACGTAATGTCCTGCTGGGACCGAGTTATAAGGACCTTGACCTTTCACTCTCTAAGAGCTTTCCCATCAGCAAGCTGCACGAAGGTGCGGCGTTTCAAATCCGGGCGGACGCGCTCGATATGCTCAACAACCCGGACTTTGGCTTCCCGAATTCAAGCATCGGGACCCTAGGCGTCGGTGTTATCTCATCTGCGAACATGAGCAGGATCATCCAGGTGGGCGCGCGCCTGACCTTCTGATTCGGCCGGCCTTCGACTGCCACCTCCCGCGCTCCCGGCGGGGGGTTGGATCGAAAGCAGGTTCCAACGTTCCGGCGTTGCCAAGCAATCCGGGAGCGCCGAGATAGCGTCTTGGGCATCGAGCCTTTCTCAGAAAGGCTGTCGCCCCCGGGAATCTTGCAAGGAGCAAGCTGGCCGATTTCTCGAAGACACGTCTCTATATTTGCCTGCCATCGCACGTCTTTTGTAACTTGAGGCTCCGAGGCGCAGCACACACCGCAGAGGTCTCTGCCTAGAAGGCGGCCAGCTATTGCAGCGGGACAGGACTGCAAGGGACCGCGATCCGTTGCCGAAAAGTACCTGGTTATAAACAGTTCATTTGAGATTGAGGTCCTTTAAGCGTTGAAGACGATAAATATAAGAGTAAATTGTGTTTACCTTACCTTTGCTATCAGCCTCCTGGTTGGCCTTACCGCTGCGTCACGCTCAACCGCGGCTGACTCAAGAACTCCCAACCAAAGCCAGCCGTGGATGAACAAGGCTCTCCCTGCCGGGCAGCGGGCTAACCTGCTGCTTCGCGCGATGACGCTCGATGAAAAGATCACGCTGGTTCACGGCGCGGGTTATCCGACTCCCCTCAAGGCCTACGCTGGCTATGTGCCGCCCAATACGCGGCTGGGGATCCCTGCCCTCAAGCTTGGGGACGGGCGTGCCGGGGTCGGGAACGGCGCCAAGGACGTGACGCTGTTGCCCGCGCCTATAGCCGCTTCGGCGAGCTGGGACACGGTCTTGATGAATGCCTTCGGGCGAGTCCTCGGTGAAGAAGAGTGGGGCAAGGGCACCAACGTTGCGCTCGGTCCCACCATCGACATTGTCCGCGTGCCGGAGTGGGGCCGGGCGTTTGAAACTTATGGCGAAGATCCCTACTTGAACGGCCAGATGGCTGTCGCTGAGATTAAGGGTATCCAGAGCCAGGGACCTATTGCCGACGCGAACATGTATCTGACCATGAACCAGGAGACCCATCGCTTTCGCCAGGATTCTGTAGTCGGTGAGCGAACCTTGCAAGAGATTTATCTGCCTCCATTCCAGGCCGCAATCCAGCAGGGGCATGTGGGCACTATCATGTGCGCCTACGTCAAAACCAATGGTATTTTTTCATGTGAGAGCCCGCACTTGCTTTCAGATTTTCTCAGGAATGAGTTGGACTTTAGCGGTTGGGTCATGAGCGACTGGGGCGCGACGCACTCGACGGTCGCTGCGGTTAGGGCAGGCTTCGATCAGGAAATGCCTAGCGGACGTTACTACGGCCAGGCGCTTAAAACGGCTGTGGAAAACGGTCAGGTGAGCACGGCCACTCTTGATGAGCACGTGCGCCGTATCCTGGTAACGATGTTTCGTCACGGACTGTTTGACAGGCGCCAGCCGGGCAACTGGAATACTAATGTCCGAACCGCGGAACAGGCCCTTTTTTCCCGGAAGGCCGCCGAGCAGGGCATGGTTCTCCTGAAAAATCAAAGCAACATTCTCCCGCTCGCTGGCAACAGGTCTATTGCGGTAATCGGTGCCGACGGTGGGACCAAGCCGTTGGCCGAGGGCGGGGGCAGTTCCCACGTTGTCCCGCCTTACGTGGTTAGCCCACTGGAGGGAATTCGCAAGCGCCTCGGCAAGGGAGCGCAACTAGGCTACAGCGATGGAAGCGATCTCGCTCAGGCGGCCGATGTGGCAAGAAGGGCTGCCGTTGCGATTGTATTTGCGAGCGCCCCTGAGAGTGAGGGTTCTGACCGGCCAAACCTTGAACTCCCTGGCAATCAGAACGAGCTTATCTCTTCGGTCGCTTCTGCGAACCCAAACACCATTGTCGTTCTGAACAGCGGCGGAGCCGTGCTGATGCCATGGATCGGGCAAGTGCGCGCCGTGATCGAAGCATGGTATTCCGGCCAGGAAGACGGTAACGCCATCGCCGCCGTCCTTTTTGGGGACGTTAATCCATCCGGCAAGCTTCCTTTGACGTTTCCGCGCACAGCGATGGAAATTCCTACCAACGCTCCGCGGCAATGGCCGGGCGTTGACGGCAGGTCAGTGTATGCTGAAGAACTCGATGTCGGTTACCGATGGTATGATGCGCGCCATATTCAACCCTTGTTCCCGTTCGGTTACGGCTTGTCGTATACCACTTTCAAACTCACTCACCTCATCATCAGTCCGCAGAAGCTGACCGGCGGTCAATCCCTGAACGACGCAAGGGTGACGGCGACGGTTAGTATTGCCAACACCGGTCGCCGGGCGGGAGCGCAGGTGGTCGAAGCGTACGTTGAGCAGCCGAAGACAAATGGCGAGCCTCCACGTCAATTGTGCGGTTTTGCCAAGGTTTTTCTGAGGTCCGGCGAAACCAGGGATGTGACGCTGACTCTAAACCGCCGGGCGTTTTCTATCTACGACGTACAGCGAGCCCGGTGGAAGTCTCCAGCAGGAACTTATGAGCTCTTGGTTGGCACGTCCTCTCGGGATCTTCCGTTGTCCACCCGGATCACCGTGCAGCGCTAGCTCCTCAGGCACGGTAAGTCTCGACTCCTGCGACGGGCGCCGCGCGAAGCAGACTTCGATCGAGCGTCCAAAGGCGGCAGGGGGAAAGCAGCGCCGACGCCAACAGGTGGCCGTCGATCCAGCCAATACCGAGACCCCAGAGCTTCCGAGCTTCAATCAATTGCATCACATCGTCGTGGGTCGCGGAAGCTGCGGACGGAAGCGATTGCAGATCGGTCAGAATGCCGGTGCGGTTCCTCAGATTTCCGCACGCCAGCTCACCCACGATGAACGGATGCATGAGGGCGAGCCCACGGCTTAATATCTTTGAGAGACTGGGTGAGCCGCTACGAAAGTGGGAGATCCAAACGGAGGTGTCCACCAGAATCACCGCTGCGCCCCAACCCGGCGCCTCGGAACAGCACGCAAGGCAGGTTCCGCACCGCCCAGAGCGGCCAATCGGCGGGCGGCTTCGCGAGCGATGAGAGCTTCCAGGCCAGCATGGACCAAGGCGGTCTTTTGCCGGATACCGCTCAGCCTTGAGGCCCGCTGAAACAAATCCTCGTCTATAATCAGTGTTGTTCTCATATATGCATCAGTATGCACAAATCACGCATATCGGTCAATCTATCGCAGCGCGGGGCAGTGGGTCAGTTTGAATTTGTAGCGGCGAGTTTACCTCGCCATGTGGCGGCGTAAAGCCGCCTCTACGTCAAACTGACCCACTACCCCGCGCTGCAGAGCCGCAACAAAGCTAATAGAAACCCTGCCGTCGCCCCCTTGGGGGAGAGGGTGGCCGCGGCTGGCGCTTTCTCCAGCCGGCGCGGGCCGGGTGAGAGGGTCGTTGAAACAGCTCGGCAAAAAACAGGAAATTACGACGTTGCAGCGCAGGATCATCGTCGGCTTTCGAGCGATGAAGCATGCATGGTCCCCTCCACGGAGGCGTTGAGCAAGGCAGAATATGAAAATCACTCGGATCGAAACCGTGGACCAGCCGGAAGGAACGGCTGTGCATGCCGGGACCATAGGCTGGTTGTGGGTGCGCGTGTACAGTGACGACGGCTTGGTTGGACTTGGCGAGACCTATCCGGCCACGGCATCGGAAAAGGCTGTCGTACTGAAGGATTTTGCGCCGCTATTGATCGGCCGCGAGCCGCGCGACCTGGAGGCGATTTGGCACGACCTTTTTGTCGCGGTTCAGTATCGCGGTTGGGCGGGCGCGGAAATCCGCGCGCTCAGCGCCGTAGACATAGCGCTCTGGGATTTGTTGGCCCGGTCTGCTAACCTTCCTCTGTACCGCTTGCTAGGCGGCCAGTGCTGGGAAAACATTCCCATTTACAACACTTGCTACGACGACGCCTACGATTTCAACACCCACCCTGTTGAACTCGCAAAAGAGCTGCTGGCGAGCGGAATAGGTGCCATGAAGATATGGCCCTTCGACGCAACAGCCCGGCGCAACCGGGGACAGCGGATCTCGCTCGCGGAAATGGAACAGTGCCTGCAGCCGGTGCGGAAGATTCGGGAGGCTTGCGGCGACCGCATGCAGATCGCGATGGAGTTTCACGGCCTGTGGAACTTGCCGGCGGCCATCAAGATCGCGCGTGCGCTGGAGCCTTACGCCGTAATGTGGTTGGAGGAAATGTTGCCTCAGGATAATCTGGCAGCCTATGCGGTTCTGGCCCGCGAAGTCTCGCAGCCCTTGTGCATCAGCGAGCGGCTCGCCACCCGGTGGGGTTTTCGTGAACTGCTGGAAAACGGTGCGGCGCGCATCATTATGCCGGATGTGGCGTGGTGCGGCGGCTTGTCCGAGGCGCGCAAGATCGCGTTTGCCGCTGAAACCCACTATCTCCCTGTGGCGCCGCACAATTGTGGCGGTCCGGTGCTCCACTTTGCCTCCTGGCATTTGGCGATGGCTACACGCAATCTATTTGTCCTCGAAACTGTCCGGCGCCACTATCAAGACCGCTTTGTTCCTTACGTCACCGCCACAGGCGCGCCCGAAGAAGGGAAACTGGGCGTTCCGCCTGGGCCAGGTCTCGGCGTCGAGCTTAGGCCCGAACTCATGAGCAGCGGCCGCGTGTGTGTGGAACGCTTCCCCTCGACGTAATCATGCATCATTGCCGTAAGATTCTCGCCTGGCCACCCGTTTTGATTCTCCTCGTCTCGGCCCTCTCTCCCGCGGCATACGGAGCTCAGGCCTCGCCGTCAACAGCTTCTGAAGTTGAGATTCACCTCGAGCGTGGCCAGGCTGCGCTGAGGGCCAACGCTCCCGCAGCAGCCGTCAAGGAGTTCCAGGAAGTTCTTGCTCTCGATCCAAGAAATGCCGAGGCGTACGCAAGCCTGGGGGTAGTGGCGTTCTTCGGCCGCGACTATGCCCAGGCGTCAAAATATCTCGCCCGCGCCTTGGCCATCGACCCATCCCTGGTGAGAATACAAGCTCTTCAGGGCCTGTGTGAGACCAAACTGGGAGACAGCTCGGGTCAGCTTCTACTGGAAAAATCCTTTCCAAAGCTGGCGGACCGCAGGCTTCGCACGCAGGCAGGCATGGTGCTGGCGCAGCTCTATTACCAGGAGGGTGATCTTGACAGTGCAGCTTCGGTAGCCCGAGTCTTGGTTGACCTGAATCCGGATAATCTGAGCGTGTTATTTATGGCGCAGCGCATTTACACAGACCTGGCGTATGACACCACCAACAAGCTGGCAGTGCTCGCGCCGGGATCGGCTCAGCTCCAGGAGGTGATTGCGGAACGCTTGGTGAATGCCGGAGACCTTCAGGATGCCATTGATCACTACAGAAAGGCGCTGGCCATCAATCCTCGCCTTTCCGGAGTCCATTTCGAATTGGGTGAAGCGATCCTGCAGTCGGCGCCGTGGAAGCTTCAAAACCAGACATCGGCGAAGCTGGAATTTGAAACGGCGGTGAGCGTGGATGGCGACAGCGCGGGCGTCGAATCTGCGCTCGGCGAGATTGCGCTTCGCCAGTCGAAGCTGGACCAAGCCTTCGCCCGCTACCGGCGCGCCTTGGCGATGAATCCTGGAAACGCGGAGGCGAATCTCGGCCTGGGCAAGGTGCTCATGACCACCGGGAAGTCCGCTCAGGCGGTCCCCTATCTCCGCGCGGCAGTTCAATCGGACCCCCTCAATGCGGACGCTCACTACCGGCTGGCCGAGGTGTATAGAACGCTCAATTTAACGGAGGAGTCGAAGAGAGAATTCCGGCTCTTTCAGGAGATCAAGCAGACAAAAGACCGGCTGCAGGCACTCTACCGGGAAATGAATGGGCGGACTCATACCGAGCGCCCGCAAACCTCCGTGGCAGCAAAGCCGGATTAGCGGGCTCACTGTGGCCGTCTCTCTACCAGCGGGCTGGCAGTTGGACATACTTGAGACTGCGGGTGCCATGGGTTAACGCAGTTTAAATAAGTTATTTGATTACAGATATTTATCGCGTATATCGAGATAAGTTGCTTGTTTTCATAAGCCTAACGGCTTTGACCATTTTTCTAATGTTAAGGTCTTTGTTTTCAATAACATAACAGCTTCGTTCGGTAATTTTAATGTTTTCTGTTCGTTCGAGTGGCAGAGCAGGGAGGATTTCCTGGTTGGCAATGGAGTTTGATAGGGTACTGTCTAAGGGTGGTTCCTGAATGCTGGCTGGGGCTTATCGCTGATGGCAGCCACGGAAGATCCTTCGGATTGGATTTGTAGGCTCGGGGACAGGCATCGGAGTAGATTGCAGGAGGGATAACTCGCGAGGAGGAAACGGACTCGCCGAGTGCTTCGAGGGAGGCTGGTCTTTCCAGCATAGTAACTCAATGGTAAACTATCTGAGAGACGCTTGTCAACGGCCAGAATGCGAGGTGGCGCCTCAGTTTCCCTGCTGCCATCAGAATCACGAATCCACGAACATCTCGAAGATATTTGTGAGTTTTCAGCGGGCTTTCGCAAAAACGCCACATGAGTGCAAGGTGGCCCGTTGTTTTCAGACTCATTACCGAGCTACCGCTGATCGACGCCCGGCATGCTGATATAGATCATATCCTTCCCATTGCCGGTCCCGAACGGCATCAGG